>JALSHD010000001.1 GCA_026982395.1 Chromatiales bacterium
TTGATTCCACTCTGTTCAAACACCTGATCATCAGAGTTTATCTCATCGGCAAACTCCAGCACATAGGCCATTCCTGAACAACCGGAGGTACGAACCCCCAAGCGCAATCCAACACCCTTGCCACGTTTGGCAAGAAATTTCCGGACATGCTCGGCTGCGGCTTCTGTCAGGGAGATACCCATTCAGGCCACCTCCTCCCGGCTGCCACTGTCATCCTGCTGCTTGGCCTGGTAGTCGGAAATGGCCGCCTTGATGGCATCTTCCGCCAATACGGAGCAATGAATCTTGACCGGCGGCAAAGCCAACTCCTCCGCAATATCGCTGTTTTTAATCTCCGCCGCCTGATCCAGCGTCTTGCCCTTGACCCATTCGGTCAACAGGGAACTGGAGGCAATTGCGGAGCCGCAGCCGTAGGTCTTGAAGCGCGCATCCTCAATGACACCCTCCTCGCTCACCTTGATCTGCAGCCGCATCACGTCTCCACAAGCAGGTGCCCCGACCATACCTGTTCCTACCTTCTGGTCATCCTTGTCGAAGGTGCCGACGTTACGCGGATTTTCGTAGTGGTCGATTAATTTTTCGCTGTATGCCATGGCAAAGTTACTCTATTAAAGCCCAAACAATCTACTCAATGAGCAGCCCATTGTACCGATTCCAGATCGATACCCTCCTGGTGCATCTCCCAAAGCGGAGATAGCTTGCGCAGTTTCTCAACCTTCTCGTGCAACAGATTGATTGCATAATCGATCTCTTCCTCATTGGTAAAGCGACCAATGGAGAAACGCAGTGAACTGTGGGCCAGTTCATCACTCCGGCCCAAAGCACGCAGCACATATGACGGTTCCAGGCTGGCAGAGGTGCAGGCCGAACCGGATGAAACTGCTATATCCTTCAACGCCATCATCAATGATTCACCCTCAATATAGTTGAAACTGATATTGAGATTGTGGGGTACACGCTGCTTCATGTCACCATTGATATAGATCTCTTCGATATCCTGCAACCCGTTCAGCAGTCGATCACGCAGCTGGCGAATCCGCTCGTTCTCCTCGGCCATCTCTTCCCGCGCAATACGGAAGGCCTCCCCCATCCCAACGATTTGGTGGGGTGCCAGTGTCCCGGAGCGCATGCCACGTTCATGGCCACCACCGTGCATCTGCGCTTCAATGCGAACCCGCGGCTTGCGGCGCACATAAAGCGCACCGATACCCTTTGGCCCATAAACCTTGTGGGCAGAAAGCGACATCAAATCAACATCCAGTTCCTGAACATCAATGGCTACCTTGCCGGCGCTCTGGGCAGCATCCACATGAAAAATGATCCCTTTGCTGCGCGTAAGCTCACCGATAGCCTTGATATCCTGAATTACCCCGATCTCGTTGTTGACGTGCATGATGGATACCAGAATAGTGTCATCACGCAAGGCAGCTTCCAGCTTGTTCAGATCAACTAGACCGCTGGGCTCGGGAGCCAGATAGGTAACCTCGAATCCCTCCCGCTCCAGCTGCCGGCAAGAGTCGAGCACTGCCTTGTGCTCGGTCTTGCAGGTGACAATATGCTTCCCTTTCCTTGCATAGAAATGAGCCGCACCTTTAAGCGCCAGATTGTCGGACTCAGTCGCACCCGAGGTCCAGACGATCTCCCTGCTGTCGGCATTCAGCAGCGCCGCCACGTTTTTGCGCGCATTCAGCACCGCCTCCTCCACTCGCCAGCCGAAAACATGCGAGCGTGAAGCTGGATTGCCGAACAGCCCTTCTTCCATGGTCAAGTAACGGCACATCTCTTTTGCAACCCGGGGATCAACCGGAGTGGTCGCTGAATAATCAAAGTATATTGGTGTCTTCATATTTGTCCGTATTTCAGGCGCTCTTTCTGTTAAAACAAACCCATTCCTGACGCTCGTAGATCTCCTGTACATCCCGCTGCTCCATCAGTTTTCCCAGATTGATATTCTCGAGATAACCATAGATTTGTCTGCTGAGATCCATCCATAGCTCATGGGTCAAACAGCGGGCATGATCCTGGCAATTTCCTTCGCCATCACATGCGGTTGCATCAACTTTCTCATCAACTGCTGTAATAACATCCAGAACAGGAATCTCACTTGGAGGCCGGCTTAGCCTGTAACCCCCACCCGGTCCCCGCGTACTGCTAACCAGTCCCTTTTTGCGCAGTTTGGCAAACAGCTGCTCCAGATAGGAGAGGGAAATTCCCTGACGCCTTGAAATGTCCGCCAAAGTGATGGAACCCTTGTCAAAATGAATGGCCAAATCCAGCATCGCCGTTACGGCATACCGGCCTTTTGTCGTAAGTCGCATATCCTGCTCCTCGTTTGCCAGCTCTAATACTTGCAATGGAATACCGCTCTTCAACCAATGAATCTCCAGCCAGAGAACACCTACATATTCAGTTGGTATGAGACGGCACAAAGTAGAGTCTAGAATACCAACTGTTTTTGTCAAGTATTTATTATTTCTTTGTCTCGGGTTTCTCGTCAAGCAGCGCTTCACAAGGGGGTAATTCCGGCAGTTCCAGCTTTTCTCCCAGCCGGTTCAATGCCTCGCAAATCTTTTCGTTGCGACTATCCAGCACATGCATATGATCCAGTACGCAATCAATCGCCCTGGCGACCGGATCAGGCATATCCTGTGTTGTACCATAGGCGTCAAATCCGATTTTTTTCGCTATGGCATGGCGCTGCTGCTCCCTGTCGGAAAGCTGCTGTCCGACGATGTGTCCGGGAATACCAACCACCGTCGCCCCCTCCGGGACATCCTTTACCACCACTGCATTGGATCCTACTCGCGCACCACGGCCAATTGTGACAGGGCCAAGTACCTTGGCACCAGCGCCAACTACAACATCATCCTCCAGTGTGGGATGCCGCTTGCCCTTTTCCCAACTGGTACCTCCCAGCGTAACACCATGATACAAAGTACAATCATCGCCAATCCGGGTTGTCTCTCCAATGACGACACCCATACCGTGATCGATAAAAAAGCGCCGTCCAATCACAGCTGCCGGATGAATCTCTACACCGGTTAACCAGCGGCCAAGAGCCGATAACACTCGTGCCGGCAAGCGCAACCGCTGCCGCCACAACCAGTGACTCACCCGGTGAATACGAATGGCATGAAAACCCGGATAGGAGATCATTACCTCAAATACGGAACGGGCTGCCGGATCCCGTTCAAAAACACAATTAACGTCTTCACGAATACGTTCAAACATACCTTTCCCTGCCACCACTGTATTTGTTGAGTAATGTTATCAGGATTAGTAGCCCCTTGGTAAACCCGCCAATGCAGAGGGTTAACTATTGTTTTTTTGCGCTGCTGAGAGAATGCCACGCAGAATATTAAGTTCCATTCTGTCGAGATGGCTGCGATTGAAAAGACGGCGTAAACGCCGCATCAACTGGCGTGGATTGGCCGGATCGAGGAAGCCAATGTCAATCATTGCCTGTTCCAGGTGGCGGTAAAATCCGGCCAGTTCATCCGCCGTAGCCAGCGGTGTATGCGTCACATCGCCTCCACGGCTGCCGCCATCGCCGCTGCATGCCATTCTCATTTCATAGGCCAGTACTTGGACCGCCGCAGCCAGATTCAATGAGCTGAACTCCGGATTGGCAGGAATGTGTACCAGATAGTGGCACTGCTCAAGCTCCTCATTGGTCAATCCGGCATGCTCCCGGCCAAACACCAGCGCCACTTCGGCAGAGTCATCCAGGTTTGAAATCACACTGGCGCACTGGCGGGGGTCGACCTGCGGCCAGGTGATGGTTCGCAGACGGGCGCTGGCGCCAAAAGCCAGCACGCATCCGACCAGCGCATCTTCCAGTGTTTCACAGACCACCGCCGCTGCAAGTAGATCATCGGCACCGGAAGCTCGTGCAGTGGCATCGGCATGAGGAAAGTGCCTGGGCTCTACCAGGCATAATTTTTCCAGCCCCATGTTTTTCATCGCCCGAACTGCTGCCCCGATGTTACCGGGATGAGTGGTTTGAACCAGCACAACACGTATATTTGACAGTTTCATGAAATTCCGTACAGTTTCCGACCAGGTTGTCACCAGGAACACCGGCCTTATTATCACACTACAGCGGCTGCCTGGGGGAGACTTTTTTCTGTTAGAATGTTCACCCACCAAATCCTGAAGCACTATTGCAAACCTAGTGCCCCGGGATATGAAACACCCAGACTGGAGACTACCCGGATGCATCCCCTGCTTAACATCGCTGTCCGTGCCGCACGCAATGCCGGTACTATCATCAGCCGCTCGGTAGAACGTATCGACAGCCTGACCATCGACACCAAGGCGCAGAATGATTTTGTCACAGAGGTGGATCGGCTGGCTGAACAGGAGATTATCCAGACAATCCGCAAATCCTATCCCGATCATGCCATTCTGGCTGAGGAGAGTGGTCAACAACCGGGAGACGAGTATGAGTGGATCATCGATCCCCTGGATGGCACCACCAATTTTCTGCATGGGTTCCCCCAATTTGCCGTCTCTATTGCAGTTCGTCACCGGGGCCGACTCGAACATGCCGTAGTTTATGATCCCATGCGCCAGGAGCTGTTCACCGCATCCCGGGGAGCCGGTGCACAACTGGACGACCGCCGCATTCGTGTCAGCAGGCGCAAGGGACTTGAGGGGGCACTCATCGGCACCGGTTTCCCCTTCAAACAACAGCAGCATCTGGATGTTTACATGGAAACCTTCAAGGCGTTGTTCCCCATGACGGCGGGAATCCGGCGCCCCGGTGCCGCTGCGCTGGATCTGGCCTATGTCGCCGCCGGCCGGCTGGACGGGTTTTGGGAAATTGGTCTGCAACCCTGGGACATGGCAGCCGGCACGTTACTGATTCAGGAAGCCGGTGGGCTGGTTGGTGATTTCAGCGGAAACAACCGGTTCCTGGAAACCGGCAATCTGGTGGCAGGCAACGTCAAAGTGTTTCGCACCATCCTGCAAACCATCCAGCCTCATCTTTCCGCAGATCTAAAATGCTGAAATCCGGCTCCGGAAGGCCGCTCATCCCTCTCAAGGGTAAGTCAAAAACGGCCCGCATTCCCATCAAGGTGGTACCGGCAGAGAATCCGCTGCCCAAGCCCCACTGGATCCGCGCCAGGTCCCCCAACAACCCGGAGGTAAAACGGCTGAAACAGGTACTGCGCGATCACCGGCTGTACACTGTCTGCGAAGAGGCTGCCTGCCCCAATCTGGGCGAATGTTTTGCCCATGGCACCGCTACTTTCATGATCATGGGAGGGATCTGCACCCGGCGCTGCCCCTTTTGTGACGTGGCCCACGGACGTCCCGAACCACTGGATAGCAGTGAACCGGAAAACCTGGCCCGAACCATCGACGCCATGAGGCTCAAATATGTGGTAATCACCTCCGTCGATCGTGATGATCTGCGAGATGGCGGTGCTGAGCATTTTGCTGCCTGTATCCGCGCAATCCGCCAACACACACCCGGCACACAGATAGAGATCCTGGTGCCCGATTTCCGCGGACGCACTGCGGTTGCACTGGAACAACTGAAAAACGAGCCACCCGATATTTTCAACCATAACCTGGAAACCGTTCCACGCCTGTACAGGCAGGCCCGGCCAGGTGCAGACTATGAAGGCTCGCTCCATCTGCTGCGAGCATTCAAGGAGAGCGACCCCCGCATCCCGACCAAGTCCGGCCTGATGCTGGGGCTGGGAGAGAGCAATGAGGAGATTGAGCAGGTAATGCTGGATCTGCGTGCCCACCAGGTCGATATGCTGACCCTGGGGCAATACCTCCAGCCAAGCCGTCACCATCTTCCGGTAGAGCGCTACGTTACTCCGGAACTGTTCCGGAAGTTCGGGGAAATCGGGCGCAAGATGGGTTTCAGCAATGTAGCCAGCGGCCCCATGGTGCGCTCATCCTACCATGCCGATCTGCAGGCCGCCGGAGATATCATTAAATAATGCCCGAAATCACCCGCCTCATCGAAGCAGCAATACTCCCTCCCGGAATCCTGTTGCTGACGGGTGCCGCCGGTTTGCTGCTGTTGAAGAGAAAACCGCAGACCGGGTATCTCCTGACGGGAGGCAGCTTGCTGATGCTGTACCTGTTGAGTATCCCGGTGGTCTCTCTCACCCTGATCGGAAGCCTCGAGAATAACTGGCCTGCCCTGACCAAGCAGCAACTCGCCCGCCCATCCGCCCAGGCAATTGTGGTATTGGGCGGCGGCCACAAACCCAATGCACCGGAGTATGGAGCCGATACCGTTTCACATTACACTCTGTCCCGGACTCGCTACGCCGCCTGGTTGTATCGGCGTACCCACCTACCCATCATTGCCAGCGGAGGAGTCGTACTCTCCGGGAAAAGAACATCGGAAGCTGCGCTCATGGCGCAAATACTGCGGCAGGAGTTTCAAATCCCCGATGTTCAGACTGAGGAGCTCAGTCGAACAACACGCGAAAATGCTCTCCATACCCTGGCTCTGCTTGAAAGCCAGAATATAAATCAAATCTACCTGGTTACCCATGCCTTTCATATGCCCCGCGCTGTATCCTCTTTTGCCGTCAGGAATATCGAGATAATTCCCGCCCCTACCGATTTCATCAACAATCCGGCCAGCAGCACGAGGACGCTTCGGGATTATCTGCCGCACCCGGTCGCGCTGAAAAACAGTCATCTCGCCCTGCGGGAGTATCTCGGTATGCTTTGGTACTACCTTATCGGAGTGGCGGAAAAATAAGGGACCTCTAAAAAATAGTTATTTTTTCGCGAAAGCAAGGAAGCTCCGCACACACAATTGCCGGGAACCGCCATGTAGAAGAAACACATGAGGATTCGAGCACGGTTCAGAAGAGAGCCGAGCAGTCAGGCCAAATGCACTATTTGTCATCAAAATGTTCGGCCAGCCTTTCCAGGCGCTGACTCATCTCTTCAATCTTTTGTTCCAGCAAAGAGATACGCTCGTCATACCGGCCTGACGGAACCTCGGCCTGCTCCGGCATCTCGGGAATATCCACTTCACCACTGAAAAGATGCGCATAACGTGACTCTCTCCTCCCCGGCTCCCGTGGCAACCTGACTACCAGCGGGCCACTCTCTCGCTCCATCAGGCTGCGAAGCGTTACCTCAACCTCCCGCACATCGACAAATTTGCATAACCGGCCGGTACGGTTGCGCAACTCCCCGGGGGTTTGCGCGCCACGAAGAAAAAGCACACAAATTACAGCCAGTTGCTGCCCGGTAAACTGAAGCTGACTGAATTCGGTATTGGCAAACCGATGCTGATATTTGATCACCCTGCTGCCAAAGCCGCTTTTCGCAGTTACGAGTCGCTTTTTTATCAGCTCATCAAGCACACCCTGCACTGTGTTTTCATCAAGCTCTACAACCGGCTCACGGTTGCTCTTTTGATTACAAGCGTTAACCAGCGCGTTCAGTGACAACGGATATTGATCCGGGGTAACGATCTCTTTTTCTATCAGCGAACCGATGATACGTGTTTCATTGAAAGTTAATATTATATCCACACCATGTTTCCTTTATTTCCGCTGTGAATTAACCCGCAGGGACGAGAATACTCAGATTGCTTCTGGTACGCTATCAGATCAAGGCAGATATAAACCAACAGTTCAGTTTTCCAGCTCTTCCCAACGCTTATACAGCTGTTCCAGTTCATCTTCGATCTGCCCGAGCTCGGCCAGCTTTTTTGCAATGATCTCATGCGGTTGTTGATAAAAACCCGACCGATTTATGCATCTTTGCAGCTCCTCTTTTTCTTGCTCCAGCTCTTCAATCCGGAGGGGAATAGAGTCCAGCTCCCGCTGTGTCTTGTAGCTTAACCAGCTCCCTGGTGATTTTTTTCCCACAACAGGGTTGCTTGATTTTGGCGTTGCAGGTTTCGGCTTTTTTTCCCCTTTTTTCGCTTGCCGAATCCAGTCATTGTAACCACCAACATACTCAGCAATTCTACCGTCACCTTCGAATACGAAGGTGTTTGTCACTACATTGTCCAGAAAAACACGATCATGGCTCACCAACAGCAGGGTTCCCTGATAATCGATCAACAGCTCTTCCAGCAACTCCAGTGTCTCCACATCGAGATCATTGGTAGGTTCATCCATGACAAGGAAATTGGCGGGGCGGGTAAACAGGTGCGCAAGAAGTAACCGGTTGCGCTCTCCTCCAGAGAGGGAGCTGACGGGTGAGCGCGCACGCTGGGGCGGAAACAGGAAGTCCTGCAAGTAGCTGATAACATGGCGCGACTTTCCGTTTATATTCACCATATCACTGCCGGAAGCAATATTGTCGATCACCGTTTTTTCCGGATCGAGCTGGGCACGCTGCTGGTCAAACCAGGCTGTCTGCAGTTTGGTACCCAACTTGACGGAACCACTGTCGGGCTCCAATTGCCCCAGTAACAGCTTGATCAAGGTGCTCTTGCCAACCCCATTGGGCCCGATGATTCCGATACGATCACCCCGCATGATCCGGGTAGAAAAATCCTGGATGATTGTGTTGCCCTGGTAAGCCTTGCAAATATTTTTGGCCTCGAGCACGAGCCTGCCGGAGTGTTCGCCGTCATCCACCACCAGTTTGGCCCGGCCCGGCTGTTCACGGCGCTGACTACGCTCACGCCGCAGCTGCTGCAAGGCTCGTACCCTGCCTTCATTGCGCGTACGCCTCGCCTTGATCCCCTGACGGATCCAGACCTCTTCCTGCGCCAGTTTTTTATCAAATTTGGCGTTGTGATCTGCCTCCACCGCCAGACGCTCCTCCCGCTTTTGCAGATAGGTGGCATAATCACCGGGCCAGGAGGTAAGCAGCCCCCGATCCAGTTCAATAATACGGGTGGCCAGGCGCTGCAAAAAAGCCCGGTCATGAGTGATGAACAGTAACGCACCGTTGTAGCCGGCCAGGAACTCTTCCAGCCAGTTGATCGATTCGATATCCAGGTGGTTGGTCGGCTCATCCAGCAACAGGAGTTCCGGCTCGCAAACCAGAGCCCGCGCCAGCAATACCCGTCGCCGATAACCGCCAGACAGTTCGCCCAGTGTACAATCTTCAGGCAGTTCAAGGCGGGACAACACCGCCTCCACACGCTGTTCCAGCCGCCATCCATCAGCCGCCTCCAGGGCCTCTTGCAGACGGGTCAGGCGGTTCATCAACTGTTCGCTGGAGTGCTGTGCCAGCTGTGATACGGTGTGATGATACTGTGCAATTGTTTCACCCAGCTCGCCCAACCCCTCGGCAACCACATCAAATACGATACGTTGCTCAGCGATGGGCACATCCTGCGGCAGATAGGCAATGCGCAGGTCATCGCTTCGCCAGACAGTTCCGTCATCTGCCTCAATTTCCCCGCCAATCAGCCTCATCAGGCTGGATTTTCCGGTACCGTTCCGACCCACCAGACAGATACGCTCTCCTGGCTCAATATTGAGTTTCACTCCATCCAGCAGAGCATGATGACCGTACGCAAGTGAAACGTTTTCGAGTGTCAGCAGTGGCATTTTTTGGCTTACAGTTTTATTGTGATCGGGGACGCTAAAAGCTGTTCCCCAGGCTCAGATAGAAGCGGTCACCTCCACCGGTATCAAAACCGTGGGCGTAACCGATCCGCAAACGCAGATTCATCAAATAAAACAGATTGACATCGGATAGCAGCTCAATACCTGCACCGGTAAAATAGCTGTCGGGGGAACTGCCCTGTTCCCATGCCGTACCACTATCGATAAACAATTTCCCGGACCATTGCTGCAAGCCGGCCGGTAGCGCCATCCAGCTTCTCTCAACCCGTTTGAGAGGAAAGCGCCACTCCAGACTCGCCAGTTGCATACGCCGCCCCTGCAGTGAGGCCAGGCTGGCGGGGTAACCACGCAAGGCAAAGTCACGCCGATTCAGGCGTGGACCGCTTGTTGTTGTCTCATCCAGCCCCTCTCCTGTTTCCCCCCCCAGCCGGAACGGTTTTGGTTGCTCGGTTCCCCAGCCCAGCGCCAAGCGTAAAGCCATCACATGCTGGCTGCCAAGGAGAATATACTCACGCCAGTCGGCTACAAATGTGTTACCGCTGTAGTCTCCTCCAAAAAAATCACTGTTCTCGATAACCAGATTAATGCGGCGGCCATCGCTGCGACTAATAGAGTTGGTAAACAATCTGCTATTGTCAAACAGCAGCATGCCACCCAGCAGGTTGTCGCGGCTGGCTGGCTGTCCGTTAAGCAAATCCGCATGCCAGATATCACGTTCTTCCTCGGTCACCACACCCAGTTTCAGGTTCCAGCGATAGTCCAGTCGGCTGAAAGGAAACGAAACATCCGCTTGCAGAAAATCCCGTCGGCGGCTGCGCACCAAACCTGCCTCGCTATCATAAAAATAATTGTTGTAACGGCTGGCAACCAGGGAAAAACGGTTGCTGTACCTGTAGCCGATCAACCCCAGCAGGCTATCTGTTTCGGACTCCCAGGCAACATTCAGCGTATAGCCATGGGTGCCCAGTGCATCCTGACCCGAAGTTAGAAAACCCAGTTCTGTTACATCGGGAGAAAGCACCAGATGCGGAAACCAGTGCCGAGGCCTGAGGCTGGACCAGGGAGAGTATGCCGAAGACGTTATCTCCTGCTCTTCCACTTCAACTGCCGGCTGCACCTTTGTTTCAGACACGCCAACCGACAATGGTGTGGAAAGGGGTGCATCCAGCCTGTACAACTGCTGACCATCAACACCGAAGTTCAAATAGTAGATCGCACCATCACGGCTTCCCTGGCTGGGATAAAACGCCCCTCCTTCCACCCGGGTCAAAGTGGTCACGGCACCCTTTTGCAGATCCATCCGCCGTAAATTATATATTCCCCCATGATCGGAAATGAACAGAACATAATGACCGTCAGGAGTATATTGGGGCTGCCCCACCACCGAGCCATCAGCTACCAGCGTCTGCCAGCTCCCCAACAGCAAATCGAAATGCTGCAGTGACCACCCCTCACCGCGGCGCCACCTGGCTGCGATGATCCTGCGCCCATCGGGTGACCAGTCCGGCAGGGAAATCTGCTCATTCCGGCTGCTCTGCCACAGTTGACGAATCGTACGGCCTGCACTGTCCAGTAACAGTAATTGGGGGCCGTCCGGGGTTGCCTTTACCGCAACGATGCTCTGACCATCCGGACTCCAGCTTGCCCACTGAATGCGCTCACAGCGGCTCAGGCGCTGCAGATGGCCGGTAGCGTTTTGATAATGGTACAGATCGTAATAGATATTGTATTCGTCACAAATCTCCGGCTGGGTAATCAGCACCCCGGCCTGCTCATGCACATCCATCCGCGCCTGTTTGCGCAGTTCAACCAGCGCAGCCCGCCGGTCGTTTTTCCACTGCATCAGTCGCGGCTGCCGGTAGCCGTCATCGTGAATAAAATAGACGCTGCCGTCCGCCATGGCACGCACCATCCCCCCATAGTCACCCTGCGAAACCAGCATTTCACCCATTGACAGCCCGGCAGCTCGAACTCCCTCCAGTTGTAGTTCAAACTCCTTTTTCAGGTAACGTTCAAACTCCAGCCAAAGCTGATCAAGAGTTTTTCCAAAAAAGCACCTTGGATTACTGTAGATACGAAACGGAATCAGATTGTCACTGTATTCGTCAATCCATTGATTGATTGCCCTGGCACTGTAAGTCTGCTCGAGATAGTGAAAGAACCAGACGCCGTACAGATAGTTGGCCGTACCTCCCGGCCAGCTGCGCATCGGCAGGTTGATCTGACGCAGGGGTTTCAGGCCACGCGCAACCTCCATGCGCATCAACATTCGGTAGTAGGCGCTCTGACCCCGTCCGTAACCAGCTTCGTAGTCTGTCTCAGCGTAGGTTGCCAACCCCTCGGTGATCCAGGCTGGCTGGAACAGGTTGGGAAACAGCAGAAGATCCCGGCCGAAAAGCCGACGCAGGAAAGCCGGCACACCGGATACCCTGTCCAGATGCAGTACATGGGCATATTCATGAACAAACAGCATCTCCAGCCAGTCATCACTATCTTCCAGACCACGAACATCATTCGGAATGGAAAGATAAAGCAACATCCGGTCAAACGGAACCACTGAAGCCATTCCGTTGGGCAACCCGGACTCGTCGGACAGCACCACTTCTGTGCGCTCCTGCGGTTGCCACTCAAGTTCGCGGACAAGCCGTTGATGAACCCGCTCGGCAATCTTTGCCATATCTGCGGCAAATTTCTCCCCTCCGGGAGAAAAATGGATATTGAAATGGGGCGTCTGCAGCGTACGCCAGTCAAGCGCTGGATTGACAGCAAAAGCGATCTTGCAAAACAAGACCGCCAGAGAAAAAAACAGAAACCTCCCCCCATACCCGTGACTCTGCTTCGCTGAAAAGAAATGACTTTTGTAACTACTCAGCTATTTTTTCTGCTTCAGTATCTGTATCAACCGTTCGGCAGGAACATACCCCGGCACCCGGCGTCCATCCTCCAGAAACAGAGTAGGCGTGGCGTTGACACCTAACTTCTGCACCAGCTCCATGTGCTGTTCCACTGGGTTGTCACAGCTTTTTTCCTCTACCTTCTGGCCACTTTTCGCCCGGGTCATCGCCGCTTCGCGATCCTTTGCGCACCAGACGGAAACTGCCTTTTTGTAGGAGTCAGAGCCGATCCCGGCACGGGGAAACGCCAGATAACGAATCTTGATACCGGCTTTATTGTAGTTCTCCATCTCATCATGCAGTTTACGGCAATAGGGGCAGTCGATATCGGTAAAGATGGTTACTGTATGTTTGACCTGCTCGGGAGCATAGACAATCATGGACTCCTCACCCAGTTCGTCGATAGCCGCCTTGTACAGTAGCGAACGCCGTTCATCACTGATGTTGCGGCGCTGTGCCACATCAATAAGATCACCATCCAGCAAGTAGCGTCCATCCGCACTGACGTAAACCACTTGGGTGCCCAGCACCACCTCGTACAACCCTTTCACTGCGGCAGGCCGGATACTGTCCGGTTTAGCGTTGCCCTGGGTCATTTTTTCAATGGCCGCCCGGACCGTGGCTTCAGCATCCGTTTCCGCATAAAGCGTGCTGCTGCCAAAAATTGCTGCGGCCAGGGTCAACAAGATATAAAGTTTTTTCATGGTTTTTTTCTCTGATTAAAGAAACAGAATTTGAGTAGTGAAAAATCTGAAAAGTTCATCCTCGCGGGTGATGCCGACTATGCAGATCCTGCAACCGGGTGCGGGCGATATGAGTGTAGATCTGGGTGGTAGAGAGATCGCTGTGTCCTAGCAGCATCTGTACCACACGAAGATCAGCACCGTGGTTCAGCAGATGGGTGGCAAAAGCATGACGCAATGTGTGCGGAGACAGCTCTGTGCTGATTCCCGCATTGCGAGCATGACGTTTGATAAGATGCCAGAATGCCTGACGGGTCATGCCACTCCCGCGGTGGGTAACATACAGCTCATCACTCTGATGTCCCCGAATCAGTACCGGCCGACCTTCGGCCAGATAGCGCTCCAGCCAGGCAAGAGCCTCATCCCCCAATGGAACAAGCCGCTCCTTACCCCCTTTTCCGGTGATCCTTACCACCCCCTGTCGCCTGTTCAACTGGCCGATCCGGAGCTTTACCAATTCTGAAACCCGCAGCCCGCTGGCATACATCAACTCCAGCATGGAACGGTCCCGTAAACCAAGAGGAGTATCGATGTCAGGAGCAGACAACAGCAGCACTACCTCCGATTCAGTCAGACTCCGGGGAATGGACCGAGCAATCCTGGGAGCATCGATACGCGCACTGGGGTCTTCCCGGAGACGCCCTTCGCGCACCAGATAGCGATAGAAACCATGCACACTGGAGAGCAGACGTGAACTGGAACGGGGTCTTGCTCCCGCCCCAATCCGCGCGGCCAGATAAGCCAGCAGGGTTTCCCGGCTGACCTCCAGCAGTGAGCTGTGATGGGTATCACGCAGCCAGCGGGCCAGCCCTTGCAGATCGTTTCGATAGGCAGACAGGGTATTGGCAGTCAACCCCCGCTCCATCCACATGGCATCAAGAAAAGCCTCAATCTCGGACCGATCCGCTTCAATCAGTTTCATGCGCCAGTAACCAACGTTTAACAGAGAGGTTCCGTCCGGAGGTATGGCCGGCATAACCCCCAAGCCCGGAAGCAGAAACAACGCGATGACACGGAACGATGACAGGCAATGGGTTGGAGCGGCAAGCGTTGCCAACAGCGCGGGGGCTGCTGGTCAGCAGTTCGGCAACTGCACCATAGGTACATCTTTCACCGGCCGGAATAGAGACCAAAGCCTGCCACACGCGGCGCTGAAACGGCGTGCCCCGCAATTCAACAGGGAGATCAAAGCGGTATCCGGCATTCTCAAAATAGTTACCCAACTGGGCAACCACCTCTTTGGCAAGTGACGTATCGGGGGCAAGCGGTTCAGAACCCGAGAAGATATAGTCAATCCCGACGAGAGATTCATCATCAATCTGAATTCCCAGCAGACAAGAGGGCCGGGGGAAAGGCGCCTCGATGACAGCCTGATATCTACCCAAATCCATTACTCCGTCACAATCAAAAACGGCTCCCACGCCAAAACGCGGGAGCCGTGCTGTTACATAAAGCCATCAGCGATGGATATCAGGCCTTTTCGCGGCCACCATCCAGTTCGTCCTGCCATACCTTCAGCTCATTCCATTTACCATCACGCGCCATTTCAGCCTGCTTTGGCCACGTTTCCGGATCATGAGAGGCAAAGGCACCGCCGGCTTCTGCCAGAATTTCCCGAATCTTTTCCGGGTTTGCAGCGGCAAGATCGGCGAAACTGCTAAAGCCTGCGTCGTTGAGCAGTCCCGAAATTTTTGGTCCGATACCCTCGATGCGGGTCAGGTCATCAGCAGCTGCGGCTGGGGCAGCAGGCTTGGTCGTGGCAGCCGCTTTTTTACCGGCTTTGGTGACCGCACTGCTGGCTACCAGTTTTTCCTTGATACGTGCAGCCTTGCCCCGACGCTCACGCAGATAGTAGAGCTTGGCGCGACGCACATCGCCACGACGCTTGACCTTTATCTCGGCGACCGCCGGACTGTAGGTCTGGAATACTCGCTCTACCCCTTCCCCGTGTGAAATCTTGCGCACGGTAAAAGCTGAATTCAGGCCACGGTTGCGCTTGGCAATCACTACGCCTTCAAAGGCCTGCAGACGTTCACGATTACCCTCCTTTACCTTTACCTGTACCACGATGGTATCGCCAGGGCCAAACTCCGGCACTTCACGATTCATCTGTTCCGCTTCCAACTGGTCAATGATGTTGCTCATCGTTCTCTCCCGAGACAAGTTCAATTAAATCTTCACTACCCTGCTGCTCGCGAATGTATTCCTGCAACAGGGCACTCTGCTGTTCACTCAAATTCAGTTTCTCAAGCAGATCAGGGCGCCGCTGCCAAGTGCGTCCCAATGCCTGCTTCTCCCGCCAGCGGCTGATAGCCTGGTGGTCACCGCTAAGCAGCACCCCGGGCACCCGCTCTCCATCTATCTGTTCCGGCCGGGTATAGTGGGGGCAATCCAGCAACCCCTGGACGAATGAGTCCTGCTGTGCCGACTCCCGATGCCCCAGAGCCCCCGGCAACAAACGAACTACACCGTCGATAACTACCATTGCCGCCAATTCGCCACCGCTCAGCACGTAGTCGCCGAGGGAGAGTTCATAATCCACCTCGGTCTGGATCAGGCGTTCATCAATCCCTTCATAACGGCCGGCAAGCAGAATGATGCGCTCCTGCTGCGCCAACAGTTCAAGGCCCGCCTGGTCAAGACGCCGCCCCTGGGGTGACATATAAACAACCTGCGCCGGGGTTGCATCCTGTTCCCGCGCCGCCTGTATGGCCTCCCGCAGGGGTTGCAACAACATCAGCATCCCCGGTCCGCCACCATAGGGGCGATCATCTACAGTACGATGTTTATCGTGTGTATAGTCACGCGGATTCCAGGTCTCCAGCTGCAGCAGCCCGGACTGCACTGCCCTGCCTGTTATTCCGTATCCGGTTATTGCATCAAACATTCCCGGAAACAACGTAACAACATCAAACCGCATTAAAACTCCGGATCCCAATCCACCCGCATCAGCTGGTGTTCGAGATCGACGTCCACAACCACATCCCCGACAAGAAAGGGGATCAACCGTTCCCGCTCTCCCTGAACCACCAGCACATCATTGGCGCCGGTCTCCATCAGACTCTTGACCATACCCAACTCTACATCATCGAGGGTGACAACCTTCAGGCCAACCAGATCGGTCCAGTAATATTCACCTGCCGCTGTTTCAGGTAGCTGAGAGCGGAAAACAGCAATATCGGCTCCCATCAGAGTAGCGGCCATATCGCGGTCATTACAACCTTCCAGCCGGACAACAACACCCTTGCCCTGCTTGCGCCCTTCCGCTACCCGCATCTCGCGCCACTCACCAGCAAGTTTCACCTGCCAGGGGGAGTAGCCGACTATCGCCTCCCGCGGCTCGGTCCAGGAGTAAACCTTGACCCAGCCGCGGACACCGTACAATCCGGCAATCCGGCCAACAACTATCTTTCGGTCACACTGCTCTGCCACCCAACATCACCTTGGGAGGCTGTCCGGGAATAAAGAGCCTACTGCGGAAAAATGGTCCAAAATGGATTTTCCGCAGTAGGCTCTTTATTCCCGGACAGCCTCCTGGCAGCGTATCGGACCCGCCGTAAGAAACGTTACCCGGCAGCTGTCTGATCAGCCGGATGCTGCTTGATCAGCCTGGCAACACGCTCGGAAGTCTTGGCGCCCTGCGACAGCCAGTAGTTGATACGCTCCATATCAAGCCGCAGCGTCTCTTCGTTACCCCTGGCGACGGGATTGAAAAACCCCAAACGCTCGATGTAACGACCGTCACGGCGATTGCGGCTGTCTGTGACGACAACATGATAAAAAGGACGCTTTTTTGCGCCTCCACGAGACATGCGAATGGTTACCATTGCCCGTATTCTCTCCAGTTAATCTCTGTTATCAGCCGCTGCAAACAACGACCAAGGTTAAACGATTAATTGTACGCAGTTTTGTTGCAATAATCAAAAACAGCCTGTTTGCCGCTAGAACGGCATACCGGGCGGCATACGGCCTTTCATGCCGCGCATCATTTTTGCCATGCCGCCACCGGACATCTTCTTCATCATCTTTTGCATCTGTTTGAACTGTTTGAGCAGGCGGTTGACATCCTGAACCTGGGTTCCCGACCCGTTGGCAATGCGCCGCTTGCGCGAGCCTTTAATAAGTTCGGGACGCTGGCGTTCCCTGGCTGTCATGGAGTTTATGATTGCTTCGAGACGTGCCATATCCCCGTCATTTACCTTCTCCTTGACACCCGGCGGCAGGTTACCCATACCGGGCAACTTGTCGAGCATACCCGCAACACCGCCCATTTTTTTCATCTGCTGCAGCTGGGCGCGGAAATCCTCCAGGTCAAAGCCCTTGCCCTTTTTGATTTTCCGCGCCAGTTTTTCCGCTTCAGCCTTGTCAACTTTCTGCTCAACCTCTTCGATCAGGCTGAGAACATCCCCCATACCCAGGATTCGGGAAGCAACCCGCTCCGGGTGGAACGGCTCCAGCGCGGTGTTCTTCTCACCAACACCCAGAAATTTGATTGGTTTACCGGTGATCTGCCGGATGGAGAGAGCAGCACCGCCGCGGGCATCACCATCCGTCTTGGTAAGAATGATTCCGGTCAGCGCCAGCTGTTCATTGAAGGCCCTGGCTGTGTTGGCCGCGTCCTGACCGGTCATGCTGTCCACCACAAACAGGGTCTCTACCGGGTTCAACTCCTTGTGCAGACGTTTGACCTCATCCATCATCTCCGCATCCACATGCAGACGGCCGGCCGTGTCGACAATCAGCACATCGGCAAACCGGGTGCGCGCATGCTGAAGGGCGGAACGGGCAATTGCCACCGGATCCTGACTGGCCTCACTGGGGAAAAACTCTGCTCCAACCTGGGTGGCAACTGTCTCCAGCTGCTTGATGGCCGCAGGGCGGTATACATCAGCACTGACCACCATGACCGATTTGTTCTGCCGCTCTTTGAGCCAGCGCGCCAGCTTGCCGGTGGTGGTGGTTTTACCGGAGCCCTGCAGGCCAGCCATGAGGATTACAGCCGGTGGCTGGGCGGCCAGATCAAGTTCCTCATTGGCCTCCCCCATGACATGGATCAGCTCCTCCTTGACCACCTTGATCAAGGCCTGTCCCGGAGAGAGACTGGTCATTACCTCTTTACCTACCGCGCGCTCGCGGATCCGGGCGATGAAATCCCGTACCACAGGCAAGGCGACATCCGCCTCCAGCAGAGCCATACGCACTTCGCGCAGCGTATCCTTGATATTGTCTTCGGTAAGCCGCCCCTGCCCACGCAGGTTCTTCAGGGTGCGCGCCAGACGTTCGCTGAGATTGTCAAACATGAAATGCCCCGGTTGTTTTATCCTGAATCATGTCAGGAACAAAGAGATATTATAGCGTGAAGTGCGCCCCACCGGCCAAACCGGAAACATCCCGCTCTGCCAGCAGTTCCCTGCACTCTCTCAGGATGGCGGACTCCTCCCCGGGTTTGGCATGAATAATATAAATACGGGGACGATGGCGCAGCTTTCCCAGATCGACCGCCAGCAGCCGCGGACAGTAGTGGCGGGCAATATGAGCTAACCGTTCATCCTTGTTGCTGAATGCGGTCTCCACCAGCAGAAAATCCAGATTGGGATGCGCATTCAATGCCTCCCAAAAGCTGTCGTTACAAGTAGTATCTCCACTTATCGCAAAAGCTCCTTCGCCACCTTCTACGCGGTACCCCATGCAGGGAACCGTGTGATTGACGGAAATTGCCTCGACGCTGCGCGCTCCCAGCCGAAGCACTTCTCCCGGCAGTAACGGCTGAAATCTGAAAACCGGCTCATGCTTGTTGGGAATACGGGTAAAATCCGGCCAGATAGTATCGTTGAAAATATGGCGCCGCAACGCATCCAGCGTCTCGGGCAAGGCATAGACCTTAACAGACTCAGGTATGAGACCAAATACCGTATCACCCAGAAGGGGCAAATAAGCAATATGATCCAGATGTGAATGGGTAAGAAAAACATGCCGAAGACGACTCAGCTCATCAATCGAAAGCTGTGCCACGCCCGTGCCGGCATCAATCAGAATATCATCATCTATCAAAAGCGATGTGGTGCCTTTGCCGTTACCAACCCCTCCGCTGGAGCCCAAAACCCTTACATCCATAACCCTGATAATCCTTTCGTCACAAATCTGCACATTAGCGCATAAAGTGAGATAATATAAAGTGATACATGCCGCACTTTACCGAATCAGATGCAACATTCCAATTCAACCTTTAACCCATCACCTTTTCTTGCTCCCCGTTACTGGCCCACCTGGCTGCTCCTTGGCCTGTTCCGGGCACTGGTGATGCTGCCTTATCCATGGCAGCTCAAATTGGGCGCAGGGCTGGGCGATCTAAGCCGATACCTGCTGCCACGCCGGCGCCGGATTGTGGAAAAAAATATAGCCTTGGCGTTTCCCCGTCTCTCGAGACAGCAGCAACAGCGACTGGTAAAAGAGAGCATGCGCAACTCGGGGATCGCTGTATTTGAAACCCTGCTCAGCTGGTGGGGAAA
The DNA here is from genome assembly GCA_026982395.1 of Chromatiales bacterium. GTDB lineage: Bacteria > Pseudomonadota > Gammaproteobacteria > Thiohalospirales > Thiohalospiraceae > DRMK01. The sequence goes on from JALSHD010000001.1 coordinate 19,677, forward strand.
CGAAAAACAGTTGAGCTCCCTGGCTCACATAGAAGGTATGGAGTATTTGCAGGAAGCATGGAAAGCTCAAAAAGGGGTTATTCTGCTGGGTGGACACTTTACCTGCATGATGCTTGCTGGCCGCATGCTGTCCACCCGGCTCCCTTTCCAAATCCTGGTCAAAAAGACAAAAAATCCGCTGTTCGAGGCACTCATGCGTCACTACCGGGAAAAGTATTACCAAGGGGTCATCGACAGTCGCAACCTGCGCGCCATGGTCCGGGCGCTGAAAAACAACCGGATCTGCTGGTATGCTCCGGATCAGGACTTCGGCCGCAGACACGCTGTTTTCGCCCCGTTTATGGGTATACCGGCTACTACTCTCACGATCACCGCACGCCTTGCCGAATTGTCAGGAGCTCCCGTATTGCCGATCAGTTATCGACGGCTGCCGAAAAGCGGAGGATATCGGATCACTATTTCCCCCTCCCTGGCCGAATTTCCGTCCGGAAATGAGCTGCAGGATGCAACTCGTATCAATCAGCTTATGGAACAACAGATCCAGCCCGCCCCGGAGCAGTACCTGTGGGCCCACCGACGCTTTAAAACCCGGCCCCCAGGCGAACCCGGATTTTATTATTAACCCGTATATGGTCTCCTCCCGTTTTGCAGGCCATTGCGGTGACGGTAAAAAAACTAAAGCAGGAAATAACCAAAGCTCTCCTTGAACCGATCAGTAAACTCATCCATGGTAAAACTGTGGTTCTGGGTACCATGGTGTTCGACCTTTATTGCTCCCATCAGCGCCGCTACTCGGCCCGTGGTAGGCCAATCCAGATCATTGATTAGCCCGAACAGCAAACCGGCACGGTAGGCATCTCCACAGCCGGTGGGATCCACCGCCGCCGCAATGCCGGCAGCAGGAATCTCGGTGCAGGTTCCGTCAGCATAGACCAGCGATCCCTCGGCACCACGCGTCACCACAATGGCCTGTACCATGCCGGCCAGCTGTTCTACCGTTTTCCCGGTGCGCTCCTGCAATAGCTGTGACTCATAGTCATTCAGTGCCACCCAGCTGGCCTGCTCGACAAAACGCAGCAGATCATCACCGTCAAACATGGGCATACCCTGGCCAGGATCGAAAACAAAGGGAATACCGGCCTCGGCAAACTGGGCGGCATGTTCAATCATCCCTTCCCGCCCGTCAGGCGACACGATGCCAATCGTTACCCCCCGGGCATCACCAACCCGGTTCTCATGAGCCATACTCATCGCGCCCGGATGGAATGCGGTGATCTGATTGTCATCCATATCGGTGGTAATAAAAGCCTGGCCGGTGAAGCTTCCAGGAACAGTCCTGATATGTTTTTGCTCGATTCCACAGTGTTCAAACCACTTTGCATAGGGGGCAAAATCGTCACCTACAGTCGCCATGGGCAACGGGTCGCCCCCCAAAAGCTTCAGGTTATAGGCGATATTTCCGGCACAGCCACCAAACTCCCTGCGCATATCAGGAACCAGAAAAGAGACATTCAGGATATGCACCTTGTCCGGCAGAATATGATTTTTGAATTTATCATGGAACACCATGATAGTGTCATAAGCGAATGAACCGCAGATTAACGCAGACATACTGTTTTTCCTTATTGTTGGCGTATGAAAGTGTGGCACACTACCGACTGACCGAAAAAAATTCAATAGCACATTATTCACTCATCACATGAATATACTTCGCCTTATCGCCATATTTATTGTTATCTGGCTGCTTATCCGCATAGTGAAAAATTACCGCAACAGAGCAAAGCTCGATGCTTCACGCCGGAACAGCGGCAATCTCGGTACGATGGTCAAATGCTCTCATTGCGGACTGCACGTTCCCAAACAGGAAGCCTTCAGAAAAGGCAGTCGCTACTACTGCAGCAAACAGCACGCTGATGAAGATTAAAGGGCCCTGTCACTCTGACCGATAACAGTTTTAGAGACAGGATAGATTATTGTCCTGATATTAAAACCGCTTATCGACTGACAGCAGTGGCATACATGAACAACCCTTCCCCGCAAAAAGGTTTTACCCTGATTGAAATCATGATTGTTGTTGCAATACTGGCGATAGTCACCACTATCGCGGTACCTGCATACACAGGATATGTGGAGACGGCACAGAGAACCGAGGGCTGGAACAATCTCAACGGTCTGCAGCTTGCACTGGAAGAGTACTATATCGAGAACGGCACTTACGTGACTACCATGGAAGATGACTATAACTCTGCCGCTCTCAACTGGTCGGCAAAACCGGGGGCCGGTGGCACTCACCATTTTACCTATTCGATTGCGGCATGCAGCAGCGGAACTATCAGCACCTGCTACACAATCACCGCCACTCGCAAATCAGACAGCAGCACTCTCACCCTGTCCGGACCATAACCCGCCAGAGCAGTTTTGAGGAATCGGCAGGAATCTGTTTCAGAGCAGAAATACAACCCTTTCAAAGACAGAAATGGCGCGTTTCAGGAGCAAGCCAAGTAGTTACCCGGCATTTTGCGTATTTCTCCTGAGCTTTGAAACAGTTCAAGTTTTTTGTTTCATAGCCGACATAACAGGATATGAACGCAGCAATGGAAAAAGAATCAGTCACCCTCAGCGGCCTTGCACGACGGCTGGTAACCAACGGCGTGCTGGATGAAGAAAAGGCCCGCACCACCTACCTTGAATCAGTTGAAAGCGGGGGCTCTTACATCTCACACCTACTGACAGACAAAACCCTTGACGGGTATGGTATCGCAGTGGCTGCCTCGCAGGAGTTCGGGGTTCCACTGTTCAACATCACTACCATGGAGCTGGAACCCGATGTCATCAATCTGGTCAGCCCGGAGCTGATCCAGCGCCACAACGCGTTACCCCTGTACAAACGTGGCGGACGGCTGTTTGTCGCCGTAGCCGATCCAACCAACCTGCAGGCGCTTGACGAGATCAAGTTCCATACCGGCCTTAATATCGAGCCGGTGATGACCGCCCACGACATACTGCAGGTACTTATCGGAAAAATACTGGACGGAGCCACCGATAGCCTTGGCGATCTGGATGACGATGCTCTCTCCGAACTGGAAACGGAAGCAGAATCCGATCAAACAGCTCAGGAAGACAGCGAAGCAGACATCAATGACACCCCGGTCGTCCGCTTTGTCAACAAAATCATGCTGGATGCCATCAAGCGGGGAGCCTCGGATATTCATTTTGAACCCTATGAAACCAGCTACCGGGTACGTGTGCGTCTCGATGGTATCCTGCAGGAGGTGGCCCATCCACCAGTCAATCTGGGCAGCCGCCTGACCGCCCGTATCAAGGTTATGGCCCAGCTGGACGTATCGGAACGCCGTATTCCCCAAGATGGACGAATCAAACTCAAGCTATCCAGGAAGCGAGCCGTCGATTTTCGCGTCAGCACCTGCCCCACCCTTTTCGGTGAAAAGGTGGTTATGCGTGTACTGGATCCCATGGCCTCCCATTTGGGTATTGACTCCCTCGGTTTCGATGAAGAGCAAAAAGAGTTGTTCATGGCAGCTATCCGGCAGCCAAATGGAATGGTACTGGTAACCGGCCCCACCGGCAGCGGTAAAACTGCCACGCTCTATACCGCGCTCAATATACTCAACACGGAAGACACCAACATCTGTACCGCGGAAGACCCGGCTGAAATCAACATGCCGGGAATCAATCAGGTCAACATCAACACCAAGACAGGCCTGACCTTTGCCAGCGCCCTGCGCTCGTTTCTGCGCCAGGATCCGGACATTATCATGGTAGGCGAGATCCGTGATCTGGAAACCGCGGAGATTGGAATCAAGGCGGCCCAGACCGGCCATCTGGTTCTCTCCACCCTGCATACCAATGACGCCCCCAAGACGCTCACCCGCCTGCTGAATATGGGAGTGGCAAGCTACAACATCGCCTCCACCATCTCACTGATCATCGCCCAGCGCCTGGTACGGCGGCTGTGTGAGCACTGCAAGGAACCTGAAGATCTTCCACGGGAAGCGCTGTTGAAAGAGGGTTTCAACGAAGATCAGCTTGATGGCATAACCATCTTCCATCCCGTTGGATGCGACAAATGCAACAACGGCTACAAGGGGCGTTTAGGTATTTTCCAGATCATGCCGATATCAGAAGCGATGGGACGCCTGATCATGAAAGGCGGAGACGCCATGCAGATCGCCGATCAGGCCCGTTCTGAAAACATCCCCGATCTGCGCGGCGCCGGGCTGAAAAAAGTCATATTGGGCGAAACCAGTCTTGAAGAGGTCAACCGGGTAACCAAAGAGTAACAACTATGGCAGAACAAACCGCTAAGCTGGAACACTTTATCTGGCAGGGAAAGGACAAAAAAGGCAACAAGGCCAATGGAATCATGGAGGCCGAAAACAGCGCTGTTGTAAAGGCTGAACTGCGCCGGCGTGGCATTCTGCCCGGCAAGATAAAGAAAAAACCCAACTCGGTTCTGGACAAACTGTTCAACAAACCCAATGCCGGCGACATCGCTGTATTCAGCCGCCAGCTGGCGACCATGATCAACTCCGGCGTACCACTGGTGTCAGCCCTGGAGATTATCGCCGCCGGTATCGAAAAACCCGCCATGCGCGAAATGATTGTGTCAATAAAAAATGATGTTGGTGGAGGCACACCACTGGCCGCTGCCATGGGGCGATTCCCCGAGTATTTTGACGAACTGTTCTGTAACCTGGTAAATGTGGGCGAACAGTCGGGAGCACTGGATATTCTGCTGAAAAACATCGCGGAATACAAAGAGCGGATGGAGAGCATCAAATCCAAAATCAAAAAGGCGATGTTCTATCCCATCGCCGTTATCGCCATTGCCGTCATTATTACCGTCATTCTGATGATCTTCGTGGTTCCCGCCTTTGCCGAACTGTTTGGCAGCTTTGGTGCGGAGCTGCCGCTGCCGACGCGGATTGTCATTGCCATGTCCGAATTCCTGCAGACCTGGGGCTGGGCGATATTGGGCGGAATTATCGTGGGTGTTTATCTGTTCATCCGGATTTATAAAAAATCCCCCGCCCTGCGCGCAGGCATGAGCCGGTTGTCGCTAAAACTGCCCATCTTTGGCAGCATCTTTACCAAGGGCGCCATGGCGCGTTTCGCACGCACCATGTCCACCATGTTTGGCGCTGGTGTACCACTGGTAGAGGCCATGTCATCCGTATCCGGAGCAGTGGGCAACGTTGTCTATGCCAAGGCAGTACTTGAGATGCGCGACCAGGTTGCCACCGGTCAGCCACTCAATGTGGCCATGCGCGAAACCGAACTGTTTCCCAACATGGTGATCCAGATGACCGCCATCGGAGAAGAGGCCGGCTCCCTGGACAGCATGCTGGCAAAAGTGGCTGATTTTTTTGAAGAGCAGGTAAATGATGCAATCGACGCATTGAGCAGCCTGATGGAACCCATCATCATGGCCGTTCTTGGCACCCTGATTGGCGGACTGGTGATTGCCATGTATATGCCGATATTCCAGATGGGTAGTGTCGTGGGCGGATAACGGGATAAACTATGGAAATAATGGAATTTCTCGCAGGAAGCCCTCTGCTGCTGATAATCATATCCGTCCTGCTGGGTCTGATCATCGGCAGCTTTATTAACGTTGTCATTTATCGTCTGCCAAAGATGATGATGCGCGACTGGCGATTGCAGTGCCATGAACTGCAGGGTACAGCTCCCGCCGAAGATGATCTGAAACCCTACAACCTCAACACCCCGCGCTCTCGCTGCCCCGGCTGCAACCACGCCATCAGCGCATGGGAAAACATCCCCGTCATCAGCTATCTCTTCCTGCGCGGACGTTGCAAAGAGTGCGGCCAATCCATCTCCATCCGTTACCCACTGATAGAGACGCTTACTGCCCTGCTCTCCGCTCTGGTGGCCTGGCACTTCGGTTTCAGCTGGCAGACCGCCGCTGCACTGCTGCTCACCTGGGCACTGATTCCGCTGGTATTCATCGACCTGGAGCATCAACTGCTGCCGGACGACATTACCCTCCCCCTCCTGTGGCTGGGACTGGGGCTGAGCCTGTTTGGCATATTCACCGATCCCGGCAGCGCCATCGTCGGCGCCATGGCGGGATATCTCTCCCTGTGGAGTGTCTACATCCTGTTCAAGCTTGCTACCGGCAAGGAGGGAATGGGTTATGGTGATTTCAAGCTGCTTGCCCTGTTCGGAGCCTGGCTGGGGTGGCAAACCATCCCGTTGATCATCATCCTGTCATCGCTGGTGGGAAGCATCGTTGGTATCACCCTGATCATTCTGCGTCGTCACCAGCGGGAGATCCCCATTCCTTTTGGTCCCTACCTGGCCGCGGCGGGATGGATTGCGCTGATGTGGGGGGACAGTATTACCAATGCTTACCTGAACTGGATTGGGTGAAGGAATTGGTTGTCAGTTGTCAGAAAATGATAGGCGGCGCTGTACTCTGGTTCCGGTTGGCTTGAAAAGGCTTTCCTGAATCGGTCAAAGAGTGCATACAGTTTCTGCGCTACTCGAAAGGTTCCTGCGGCGAATTACGTATCCAAATATATAATCGGCATGGACGTTGGATACATCCACCCGAAAACAGGCAGGCAGCGGATCAGGGAAACCAGAGAGCTATCCACCATGCTGGTCGGCCTGATCCGAACAAAACAGGGATAATAAAAGTGCAGAACAGCTCAGACAAACCAGAACCCGCAACCCCCTGCCCCCTTGTCATCGGCCTGACCGGAGGAATCGGCAGCGGCAAAAGCAGCGTGGCGGCTTACTTCTCGGAACTTGGTGTGCCGGTCATCGACACCGATATCATCGCCCGTCAGCTGGTTGAGCCGGGACAGCCGGGATTGCGCCAGATCATCACCTGTTTCGGCAAGCAGATACTCAACCCGGACGGTACCCTGGATCGCGCACAGCTGCGTTCGAAAATATTCAGTGATCCCGCCGAGCGGCTCAAACTGGAACAGATTCTGCACCCATTGATCCGCGCCGAAATGCAGCGGCAAATCCAACAGGCCGATACGCACTACTGCATAGTAGAGATCCCGCTGCTGCTGGAGTCCGGCTGGAGGGATGAGGTAGATCGGGTTCTGGTTGTAGACGCGCCACCCGCTCTGCAGATCGAACGGGCGATACAACGCAGCGGTATTGACAGAGAAGAGGTGGAGCGGATCATCGCAACCCAAATGGAACGCAGCAAACGGATCGCTGCCGCCGATGATGTTATTCTCAATGAGGGCAGTCTGGCTGATCTCAAACAGCAGGTGGCACGGCTGCATCAACTCTACCAAAAGGAGACAGGCCAATGACCAGAACCGTAAAATGCCCCACCTGTGGCAAAGAAATTCCCTGGAGCAGTAACCAGCCCTGGCGCCCATTCTGCAGCGAGCGCTGCAAGCTTATCGACCTGGGCGAATGGGCCAGCGAGTCACATCGTATCCCGGGTCAACCGGCGTCCCCGCAACATGATGACGAATCCGAACATCATCACTGATTTCACTGCCGGCCCGCCCACCCCCGGCAGCCGTCCAGAGCCCCGCAACTGGCGTCTGCTGCACCTGCTCAACCGCTACCGGTTTGTTCTCGCTACCCTGCTCCTGCTGCTGCTTCTCTTCGGCAGCAGATATGTTCCCTATGGCCACCTCAGTCCTGGAATGGCACTTTACACCTGCACCGCCTGGCTGCTGTTCAGCGGTGCACTGTTCATCCTGCCCCGCCAGCCCTCCCTGAACAGCCGTCTCTACCTGCAGATAGCAGTAGACATTGCCGCCATCACCCTGCTCATCTATGCCAGTGGCGGCGTATCCAGCGGCCTCGGCATGCTGCTGATCCTTCCCCTGGCGCTGACCGGCGTCATCATGCCAGGCCGTATTGCCGCCATGTTCGCAGCCATCGCTGCCCTGGCCCTGTTGGGAGAAGAGCTTTACGCCCATGCCCGCAACACCTTCGCCGCCAACTACTTTCAGGCCGGACTCTCCGGCACCATCTTTTTTGCCACCGCCCTGCTCGCCTCACTGCTGGCGCAACGGCTGCGCGAAAGCGAACAGCACATCAAAAAACAGAGCAGCGAACTGGCCGATCTCACCCAGCTGAACGAACATATCATTCAGCAGATGCAGTCCGGTGTCATCGTGGTGGATGCAAGCGGCCGTATCCACCAGATGAATCATGCTGCCATCGCAATGCTTCAGAGCTCAACGGAAAACCGCCCTCAAACAGTATCGGAACTCATCCCGGAACTCGCAGAGCAGCTACGACATGGCATTTCACCCGAACCCATCCTGCTCCACAACCGGCAGCTACTCACCCGCCTGACACCGCTGGGAAATGGTCCCGATGGCTGCATCATTATCTACCTGGAGGACAGCACTGCGCTGGCACAGCAGGTACAGCAGATGAAACTGGCCTCACTGGGCCGCCTCGCCGCCAGCATCGCCCACGAGATCCGCAACCCCATCGGCGCCATCAGCCATGCGGGACAGCTGCTGGCCGAATCCCCCCGCCTGAACGACGCGGATCAGCGTCTGGGAGAGATCATCCGCACCCACGCCGGACGGGTGAACACCATTATCGAAAACATCCTGCAACTGGGCCGGGGGAGACCCGCCAACAGCCGCACCATCCGCCTGAAACCCTGGCTGGATGCAATGGTTTCAGAATTCCGGGAGATAGCCGATAAACAGAACATCACGATTCATACAGAAATCACACCATCCGATATGGAGATTACCTTCGACCCGGATCAGCTGCATCAGGTGATCTGGAACCTGTGCCAGAATGCGGTTCATGCCCGCCCCGACCAGCCGGAGATAAAACTGTACGGCACCATCAACCCGGACAGCAGTACACCGTTTCTGGAGATCAGCGACAACGGTCCTGGCATCAAACCGGAACTGGAACAGCAGATATTCGAACCCTTTTTCACCACAGACACCAAAGGAACCGGACTGGGACTCTATATCGTGCGCGAACTGTGCAGCGCGAACCAGGCCAACATCCAGTATCGACCCGGCGCCAGTGGCGGCGCCTGCTTCCGTATCAACTTCCCTGTGGAGAAATCACCACAGAGACACGGAGAACAAAAAGATACCCGATGAATAAACAAACGATTCAACTCCACCCTCTGTGGTGCAAAACAGAAACAGGCTAAAAACAGATGACCCGACCACTTGCACTAATCATCGACGATGAACCGGATATCTGTGAGCTGCTGGAGCTCACTCTCTCCGGCATGGAGATAGACACCCTAGCAGCAACCACGCTGGCCGAGGCGCAGCTCCTGTTGAAACAGCATGAATTCGATATCTGTCTCACCGACATGAAGCTGCCGGATGGAAACGGCCTGGATCTTCTCAAACAGATCAGGGAAAAAAATCCCGCACTTCCGGTAGCGGTCATCACCGCCCACGGCAACATGGAACTGGCCATCGAAGCACTCAAGGCCGGTGCCTTTGATTTTCTCTCCAAGCCGGTCGACCTGCAGATGCTGCGCAACCAGATCAGCAGCGCCCTGCGCATCTCACCCCGGCTCCCCCGTGAACGACGCACCCGCCATATCCTGCTGGGCGACTCCGACGCCATGTGTTCACTACGGGGCTCGGTGGAAAAAGTATCCCGCAGCCAGGCACCCGTTTTCATCCGTGGCGAATCGGGCACAGGCAAGGAGCTGGTGGCACAGATGATTCACAGGCAAGGGCCACGCAGCGACAAACCATTCGTGCCGGTCAACTGCGGTGCCATCCCCGCGGAACTGGTGGAAAGTGAATTTTTCGGACACAAGAGAGGCAGCTTCACCGGCGCAACGGCGGACAAGGAGGGGCTGTTCAAGGCAGCGGATGGCGGCACTCTATTCCTCGATGAAGTAGCCGATCTGCCCTTGAACATGCAGGTAAAACTGCTACGCGCCATTCAGGAAAAAAATATTCGCCCGGTCGGTGCCGCACAGGAGCTCCCGGTGGACGTACGCATCCTCAGTGCCACCCATAAAAACCTTGCGGATCTGGTGGATCAGGGAGCCTTTCGCCAAGATCTCTACTACCGTATCAACGTCATCGAAATACCCGTTCCCGCCCTGCGCGATCGCCTGGAAGACATCCCATTGCTAATAGAACACATCATGCAAAAACTGGCCAGACAGAACCAGCTGCCCGCCCCGCGAATTGCACCTGAAGCCATCGGCCTTCTGCACCAGTATGACTTTCCCGGCAACGTGAGGGAGCTGGAAAACATCCTGGAGCGGGCATTCGCCCTGTGTGAAAATGAAACAATCCAGCCACAGGATCTGGGCATCACCCCGGCCACAGAGTCACAACAGGGAACCTCAGCACAACAAGACAGAGAGCTGCCGCTGGAAGAGTATCTGACCAGCGTCGAAAAAGAGGCCATCCAGGCCGCACTGGCCCAGACAGGAAACAACAAAACCGCCGCCGCCGAACTGCTGGGGATGAGCTTCCGCTCCCTGCGTTACCGGCTCAAAAAACTGGGGCTGGAGAAACACAACGGGAGAGCTTGATCCTTGCGAGCCAGATCCCGAATATATTCAGGAAGAAGAGCTGTAATCCCTGCCGGCAACACGTTGGTCTACATGCAGTATCAGACTCCCTGCTTGTTTTACAAACCACTTGATTTCACGCCATCTGGCACCGATAATAAGCAAATATGGCAGCAACTGCTCAGCTTGCTTCTGAAATGCGTCAGATCAAGGCGGAAAATGTGAGTTTGCACTGGCAAATGACCATTTTCCAACGCAGAGATGGTGCGTTTCAGGAGCAATCTGAGCAGTTACATATGGCAAAAACTGGAACCGCTATCATGAGCACAGCAATCAAATCCCGCAACACGGCAGAAACCGGCAACGGGGCAGGACGGCATTCCGCCGGGAAAGGCGCAACGGCATCGGTGATCCCCTTTCCCGGCGCGGCCCGCAGTCTGGAGTTGAACATCCACAGCCGCACGGAGCTGATCGAGTTCATCCGCAAGGGGTTGCCGTTCAAGGCGCTGGAGAATCTCTCCCGAACCCTGGGATTGCCAGAGCGGGAGGTGGCGCGATATGTGGACATCTCGGCACGCACCCTGGCCCGGCGCAAGAAGGAGGGGCGGTTCCATACGGATGAGTCGAACCGCATCACCCGCCTCGCCATGCTGTTCGACGACGTGGTGGAGCTGTTCGAGGGCGACATCGCCTCCGCCGGCCACTGGTTCCACACCCCGAAGAAGGCGCTGGGGGGAGCCGCACCCATCGAATATGCCGATACCGAACCGGGCGTGCGCGAGATCCAGGATCTGATCGGCCGTCTGGAGCACGGTATCTTTGCATGACCCGGCTCCCCGCCTACCGCATCACCAAGCGGAAATGGGCGGCAACCGCATTCGATGGCGAGGCGGCGCAGCGCTATCCCGGACGCTGGAACCTGCGCGGTCATCCCGTCATCTACACTGCAGCCTCCCGCTCCCTTGCGATACTGGAGATCCTGGTCCACTACGAGGATCACGAGCTGCTGAACGAACACTTCATCTGCATCCCGCTGCGCATCCCGGAGGAGTGCATCCTGGAGCTGGATGACCCCCTCCCCCCCGACTGGCGCAGCGATCCCCCTCCGGCCTCCACCCGCGCCCTCGGCAGCGGCTGGCTGGAGGGCGGAAGATCGCTCGCGCTGCGCATCCCCAGCACCCTGGTTCCGGCGGAGAACAACTACCTGATCAACCCGCGGCACGAGGCGTTCGGCGAGCTGGAGATCCAGGCTCCAGAACCGCTGGACCTGGACCCCCGCCTGATCGGCTGAACGGCAAAACCGATCCCGCCGCAATACGCCGCTCCCGGCACCTTCTATACTTCTATTATCAAATGAAGCAGGCCGGGAGCAGCACTGGTGAACAGCGAACCGCAGGTTACCATCGACGGCAACGAGGCAGCGGCCTGGGTGGCCCACCGGCTGAACGAGGTGATCGCCATCTACCCCATCACCCCCGCCTCGCCCATGGGGGAACACGCCGATCAGTGGTCGGCGGACGGCCGCCCCAACCTGTGGGGCACGGTGCCGCGCATCATCGAGATGCAGAGCGAAGGGGGCGCCGCCGGGGCCATCCACGGGGCGCTGCAGGCCGGGGCGCTGACCACCACCTTCACCGCTTCCCAGGGGCTGCTGCTGATGATCCCCAACATGTACAAGATCGCCGCCGAGCTCACCCCGGTGGTGTTCCATGTGGCCTCCCGTTCGCTGGCGGCGCAGGCGCTCTCCATCTTCGGCGATCACTCCGATGTGATGGCGGTGCGCTCCACCGGCTTCGCCCTGCTCTGCTCCGGTTCGGTACAGGAGGTGATGGATTTCGCCCTCATCGCCCAGGCGGCTACCCTGCGTGGACGGATCCCGGTGGTGCACTTCTTCGACGGCTTTCGCACCTCCCACGAGATCGCCAAGGTCAGCCGGCTGGATGAGGAGACCCTGCGCACCCTGGTGGACAGGGAGCTGATCCACGCCCACCGCGCCCGCGCCCTCTCCCCGGAACACCCGCTGCTGCGCGGCAGTTCGCAGAACCCGGATGTCTATTTCCAGGCCCGCGAGAGAACCAACCCCTGGCAGCGCGACTTCCCCGGCGTGGTGCAGGAGCTGATGCACCGGTTCGCCGCCTGCACCGGCCGCCGCTACCGGCTGTTCGACTATGCCGGAGAGCGACAGGCGGAACGGGTGATAGTGATCATGGGCTCCGGTGCCGATACGGTGGAGGAGACGGTGGAAGAGCTCAACCGGCAGGGGGAGCGGGTGGGAGTGGTCAAGGTGCGGCTCTACCGGCCGTTTCACGAGTCGGCGCTGCTCGACGCCCTGCCCCGCTCCACCCGCCGCATCGCGGTGCTGGAACGCACCAAGGAGCCGGGAGCCAGCGGCGAGCCGCTCTACAAGGATGTGGTCACCGCGCTGGCCCGGGATCATGCCGACGGCGGCCGCCTCGGCGAGCTGCCGCGGGTGGTGGGCGGCCGCTACGGACTCTCCTCCAAGGAGTTCACTCCGGGCATGGTGAAGGCGGTGTTCGATGAGCTGAAGCAGCCCCGGCCGCGCAACGGCTTCACCATCGGCATCGACGACGACGTGACCCACACCAGCCTGGAGTGGGACCCCGCCTTCCGCACCGGCAGCATGGAGGAGCTGTTCCAGGGGGTGTTCTACGGCCTGGGTTCCGACGGCACGGTGAGCGCCAACAAAAACTCCATCAAAATCATTGGCGAAACGTCACAACTTCATGCCCAGGGTTACTTCGTCTACGACTCCCGCAAGGCGGGGGCGGTGACCATCTCCCACCTCCGCTTCGGCCCCCGTCCCATCCGCGCCCGCTACCTGATCGGCGACGGCGAGGCCGATTTCGTCGCCTGCCACCAGACGGTGTTCCTGGAGCGCTACGAGATGCTCGAGAAGGCGAAACCGGGCGCCGTGTTCCTGCTCAACACCCCGGTGGAAACGGAGCGGATCTGGGAGACCCTGCCGCACAAGCTGCAGCAGCAGATGATCGCCAAGCGGCTGCGTTTCCACGCCATCGACGCCTACGGTGTGGCGCGGGAATGCGGCCTCGGGCGGCGCATCAACACCATCATGCAGACCTGCTTCTTCGCCATCTCCGGCATCCTGCCGCAGCAGCAGGCCATCACCCTGATCAAGCAGGCGGTGGAGCAGAGCTACCGCCGCAAGGGCAAAGCGCTGCTGGAGGCCAACTTCCGCGCCATCGACATGGCACTGGCCCATCTGCACGAGATCCCGCTGGGCGACGAAGCCACCAGCCAGGTGGAGATCCCGCCGCCGGTGCCCCCCGACGCCCCCGAGTTCGTCCGCGAGGTCACCGGCCGGATCATCGCAGGGCATGGCAACGAACTGCCGGTGAGCCGGCTGCCCGCCGATGGCAGCTTCCCGGTGGGCACCGCCGCCTTCGAGAAACGCAATCTGGCGCTGGAGATCCCGGTCTGGGAGGCGGATCTCTGCAGCCAGTGCGGCAAGTGCCCCTTCGTCTGCCCCCACGCCGCCATCCGCAGCAAGCTGTTCCCGGTGGAGCTGACCGAAGATGCGCCGCCCACCTTCAAGCACGCCCCGGTACGCGGCAAGGACTACCCGGCCGGCCACCACATCAGCTACCAGGTGGCCCCCGAGGACTGCACCGGCTGCGGACTGTGCGTCGACATCTGCCCCATCCACGACAAGGCCGACCCGCAGCGCAAGGCGCTCAACATGGCCCCTCAGCCACCGCTGCGCGCCCAGGAGCGGGACAACTGGGCATTCTTCATCGGGCTGCCGGAATACCAGCGCAGCCGGGTCAAGGAGACCACCCTCAAGGGCTCCATGCTCTACCAGCCGCTGTTCGAGTTCTCCAGCGCCTGCAGCGGCTGCGGCGAGACCCCCTACATCCGCCTGGCCACCCAGCTGTTCGGCGACCGCATGGTGGTGGCCAACGCCACCGGCTGCTCCTCCATCTACGGCGGCAACCTCCCCACCACCCCCTGGGCGGCCAACCGCGAGGGGCGCGGCCCGGCCTGGAACAACTCCCTGTTCGAGGACAACGCCGAGTTCGGCTTCGGCCTGCGGGTGGCCATCGACAAACGGCGCGAATACGCCGAGGAGCTGCTGAAGAAGCTGCGCGACGAGATCGGCCCGGAGCAGGTGGAGGCGATCCTCACCGCCGACCAGTCCAGCGAGGCCGGCATCCAGGAACAGCGGGAGCGGGTGGCGGCACTGCGCGAACAGCTGACCGGGATCGACCGGCCGGAGGCGCGGGAGCTGGAGAGCGTCGCCGAAGAGCTGTGCCGCAAGAGCGTCTGGATCATCGGCGGCGACGGCTGGGCCTACGACATCGGCTTCGGCGGGCTGGACCACATCCTCGCCGCGGGGCGGGACGTCAACATCCTGGTGCTGGACACCGAGGTCTACTCCAACACCGGCGGACAGACCTCCAAGGCCACCCCGCGCGGCGCCGTAGCCAAATTCTCCGCCGCCGACAAACCCACCGCCAAGAAGGACCTGGCGCGGGTGGCGATGGACTACGGAAACGTCTACGTTGCCCACGTCGCCTACGGCGCCAGGGATCTGCAGACCCTGCGCGCCTTCCTGGAGGCGGAGAGCTACCCCGGCCCCTCCCTGATCATCGCCTACTCCCCCTGCATCGCCCACGGCGTCGATCTCGGCCACAACCACCGCCAGCAGCAGCTGGCGGTCCACAGCGGCCACTGGCCCCTGTTCCGCTACGATCCCCGCCGCGCCCGGCAAGGCAGCAACCCCCTGCGCCTCGACTCGCCGCCACCCACCATCCCCTACCGGGAGTTCGCCATGACCGAGGCACGCTTCAGCGCCCTGCGGCAGACCCATCCCGAACACGCCGAACGGCTGCTGGAACAGGCCCAGCAGGAGGTGACCGAGCGTTACGAGCAGTACCAGCGGCTGGCGTCGCCAAGATCTTCGAACTTCATCGAACCCGACCCTATTGATTCCAATGCGCACCCTAGCTTATTGTAATTACGCAATATTTCGCAGGAGCACCTCAAGCACCGCCCCACTTTTGCTGAGGGAGGTTCATTTCAACCCCTTTTCCACTGCTCGCTGACCGCCATGGAGAGCGAAGCGAAGGCGGTTAGTCCCCGATAGGCAACACCGTCTGCATATTCGCAGTTAGGAGCATTAGCGAGTGACGGAGAAGATGCAGCAGCGGCTTTCTGTTGCCGTAGAGTCATTGAGGGAGTCATGGCGAGGAACGAGGTCATACGGAGCCGTGACGGACGCAGGACGGTCAGAGCAAAAGGAATCAGCTGTCGCGTAGGCGAGTCGATTTTTGACAGGGAGGTCAAAAATCTATCACGAGGTAGCGACACTATCGCTTTTGTAGCACTTTGCTCTGGTAAAGTCCCCAGGATATGAGAATGGCGCCGCCACCGATGTTTGTCCGGAAAAATCGAGTAGGAGGCGGGGTCACCCCCGCCGTCCTCTCACACCACCGGACGTGCGGTTCCGCATCCGGCGGTTCATGAGACACTCTGGAGTCGTCGCACGGTATCGAGCAACGACACCAGCCCCAG
>JALSHD010000002.1 GCA_026982395.1 Chromatiales bacterium
GCCGGTACGACTGGCTGATAATTGTTGAGAGGCACTTTGATTTATGCTCTCTCTTGTTGGCTTAACCAGTCGTTCAATATCAAACGGGTTCGGAACAAAGCATAGCTCCTTTTTGGGATATGATCACGCGGAACCTGACACCCCAGCTATCCCAAGAGAGCGGCATTTCTGATGTCACCCTGTACAATTGGCGCAAACAAGCCAGAGTCGAGGGGATAGCCGTGCCAGCCGATGGGAAGAATCCGGAGAAGTGGTCGTCGGAAGACAAGTTTGCCATTGTATTGGCAGCCGCTTCACTGAATGAGGCCAAGTTGGCCGAGTACTGCCGCCAGAAGGGCCTGTACTCGGCTTGATACCATCCTGTTCCCTAGGTGAGGGAGGCAAAAGAGAGCGGGGCAATGTTGGTTGAGTGGGGAGAGCGCCATGGAGCAGCGTTTGTGAATGCATCAGGCCGGAGGGGAGGGGGGAGCTGGTCAGGCAGGGGTGTGCGGTTGGCTTTAGTCGCACCATAGATATTGGCGGGGGTGGAATGGGTGCCCCGGAACTTGAACTTTGCACCGGTAAAATAGTTGACATGAATTTGTTTGTACCGGTGTAGCATGTTCGCGCTGTTGTCGTACACAGGGAAAGCCATTTGATTGGTTTGACATGCATTACCAGATCATGATGTTCGCAAAGGACAAGAAATAGTGGAGATATCATTTCACGGTGCTGCCCGGGGGGTGACGGGTTCATGTCATCTGATAGAGTGTTCCGGTAAAAAGATACTGATTGATTGCGGACTTTACCAAGGTGGCCGGGAGCTGGATGAGGAGAATACGGAGCCTTTTGGTTTTGATCCTGAAGCTATCGACTATTTGCTGTTGACTCATGCTCACCTTGACCACTGTGGCCGGATCCCACTACTGAGAAAACGTGGTTTTCAGGGCGAAATAATTACCACTGCTGCATCAAGGGAGCTTGCCCGGATTGTCATGCTGGATGCAGCGGGTCTCGAAGAGGAAGATGCGGCTCGGGCCTCCCGCCGGGCAAAGCGGCGGGGAGGAAGGACGACAGATGTCACGCCGCTTTATACTACGCTGGATGCCCTCAATGCACTGGACTATTTCGGGCGGGTGGCATCTTACGGCAAACCATTGCGGCTTTCCGAGGGGATCCAGGTAACTTTTTGTGATGCTGGCCATATACTGGGGTCAGCGAGTATTCTGCTGGAACTGCAGGAGGACAGGCACCGGCGTCGCGTACTGTTTTCCGGTGATCTTGGGTACAGTGGCCGCGTCATCTTGCGTGATCCGAATCCCCCGTCTAATGTGGATGTGGTGGTGATGGAGACCACCTATGGCGATCGTTCCCATAAATCCTTGAAACCCTCCGTTGAGGAGCTGTATGAGGCTATTACCGATACCTTTTATCGTGGCGGGAATGTGGTTATTCCAAGCTTCGCCCTCGAGCGTGCCCAGGAGGTTCTGTACTATCTGCGCGAAGGTGAGAGAGCTAGGCAACTGCCGGCTTCCCTGCAAGTATTTCTGGACTCGCCGATGGCAATTCGGGCTACCGAAATCTTTCGGCATCATCCCGAGTGTTTTGATGATGAGGCTGCCGAACTGTTTCGTAATGGCCGTGATCCTTTTGATCTGCCTGGCCTCAGCTTTACCCGCGAGACTGCGGAGTCCATCGCCATCAACCGCCTGAAGGGTGGAGCTGTTATCATAGCCGGTTCCGGAATGTGTACTGGTGGACGTGTGCGCCACCACCTCAAGCATAATTTGTGGCGCCGGGACAGTACCGTTATCTTCGTGGGTTACGCGGCGAAGGGTACACTGGCGCGACGTATCGTCGATGGCGCCAGGCGGGTGCGCGTTTTCGGCGATGAAATTCCGGTAAAGGCGCGCATCTATACCATTGGTGGTTTTTCCGCCCACGCCGGCCAGGATGAACTGCTTTCTTGGTACGGGAGGATTGGGCGGCCGGATACCACTTTTTTAGTGCATGGTGAAGTGGATGCCATGTCTCGATTCAGTTCGCGGTTGAAAGGGACACGGGTGATTATGCCGGAGCTGCACCAGAGCTTTCGTTTGTAACAGTGATTACCAGCCGGGAGACAACGCAACCTTTTATAACCAGAGATGGTTCAACCATCCGCGAACTTATGCACCCCGCCCGCCATGGCTGTCAAAACCAGAGTCTGGCCGACGCCGTTGTGGCCCCGGGAAAGAGAACTTTACTGCATAAACACAGTCTCAGCGAGGAAATTTATTACATTCTTGCCGGTTGTGGAGAGGTGCGGTTGGGAGATAAGTGCTATCCAGTCAAGGTCGGCGACAGTATCTGTATCCCGCCGGGTATCCCGCACAATATCAAGAATACCGGGAATGAGGCGTTGATATTTCTCTGCTGCTGTAGTCCGGCCTATTCCCATGATGATACGCGGTTGCTGGATGAATGAAGAGTTGTCATGGCAACACCTGAATGAAAATAAACCGTTGAAACTTCAGTGGGTTATAAGTGCAACCGAGGGCTTTGAAGAAAATGGCCATGCAATGTAGTATGGTGATGGCGGGGTTACGCAGAACCGGAACATTCAGCGCAACAGTGCTGTTGTAGTAAAATAGTCCGGTTCACAATCTTAACATCTCTAGTGAGGAATTACCCATGGGAACAACCGGAGTAGCGCTTCAGAGCGATATCCAGCTGGATGAAGATGAACTGGATGCACGTATCCGTGCGGCCAGGCAGGCGCTGGGTGAACGGCTGGTGATCTTGGGGCATCACTATCAGCGTGAAGAGGTGTTTCGGCATGCTCACTTCACTGGAGACTCCCTCAAGCTGTCCAGGCAGGCGGCGCAGACCAGTGCTGAGTATATCGTGTTTTGCGGTGTGCATTTTATGGCAGAGGTGGCTGATATCATGTCGGCACCGGAGCAGATCTCCATTCTTCCAGATCTTGGTGCCGGTTGCTCCATGGCTGACATGGCGGATCTCGACAAGGTTGAAGATGCCTGGAATGAGCTGTCCCGGATTCTGGAGCCGGATGAGCTGGTCACACCGGTTACCTATATCAACTCGGCTGCGGATCTGAAGGCATTCTGCGGCCGTCACGGGGGGATTGTCTGTACCTCCACCAACGCCCCGCATGTGCTGGAGTGGGCGTTCCGGCAGCGAGAGAAGGTACTGTTTTTCCCCGATCAGCATCTGGGCCGTAATACGGGATACAATATGGGTATTCCGCTGGAGCAGATGGTGGTGTGGGACTTCAACCAGCCAATGGGCGGTTTGACCGAGCAGCAGATAAAAGAGGCCAGGATAATCCTCTGGAATGGTTTTTGTTCGGTGCACCAGATGTTCCGCCCCGAGCATATTGACCAGTATAAAAAACACCACCCCGAAACCCGGGTGATTTCTCACCCCGAGTGCCGGTTTGAGGTGTGCCAGAAGTCTGATTACGTGGGCTCAACGGAGTACATCCTCAACACTGTTACCGGTTCAGAGCCGGGCAGTCGCTGGCTGGTGGGTACCGAGCTGAATATGGTCAGCCGTCTGCAGGAGCAGTTGAAACCGCGGGATATAACCGTGCAGTTCATGTCGCCCATGGTCTGTATGTGTTCCACCATGTTTCGTATCAATCCGCAACAATTATTGTGGACATTGGAAAGCCTGGTTGCCGGAGAGGTGGTGAACCGTATTGAAGTATCTGCTGATGACACCACACAGGCGCGGGTGGCGCTGAATCGCATGTTTGAGCTCTCCGTCTGACGGAGAATTTCTTGTTTACAGAGTCGTGGGGATGTCATGGCAGGACATAGCAAATGGGCCAATATCCAGCACCGCAAGGGCGCCCAGGACGCCAAGCGCGGCAAGCTGTTTACCAAACTGATTCGTGAGATTACCGTAGCCTCCCGGATGGGTGGGCCGGATACGGCGGCCAATCCCCGCCTGCGTGCTGCCGTGGACAAGGCTCTGGGTAGCAATATGACCAAGGACACCATCGAGCGCGCTATCAAGCGGGGCTCTGGTGCACAGGATGGTGATAATTTTGAAGAGGTCCGCTACGAGGGCTATGGCCCCAATGGGGTAGCCGTTATGGTTGACTGTCTGACCGACAACCGCAATCGCACTGTGGCTGAGGTGCGTCATGCCTTCAACAAGGCCGGAGGAAATCTGGGTACAGATGGTTCAGTAGCCTATTTGTTCACCAAGGCGGGGGTGATTGGCTATGCTGCGGGTTGCGATGAAGAGCAGCTTATGGATGCGGCGCTCGAGGCCGGTGCTGAAGATGTGATTAGTGCTGAAGATGGCAGTATCGAGGTGCTCACTACAGCTGAGGATTTCAATGCAGTAAAGCAGGCGCTTGAGGCGATGGCGCTGATACCGGAGTATGCAGAGGTGACCATGCGGCCGTCCACCACGGTTGCCCTTGAACTTGAGGATGCCGAGAAAATTCTTCGTCTGGTGGATGCTCTGGAAGACCTGGATGATGTGCAAAACGTCTACAGCAACGCAGATATCCCTGCTGATGTGCTGGAGAAAGTGGCCGGTTGAGATGGTGGGATGACTATCCGTGTTCTCGGTATCGATCCCGGCTCACGGGTGACCGGATTTGGTATCGTTGATCTGGATGCCCAGCTTTCGACCTACGTAGTCAGTGGCTGTATTCGGGTGAGCGGCGAAACACTGCCCGGGCGCCTGAAGTGTATTTTTGAGGAGCTCAGTGAAATCATCATGCTTCACCACCCCGACGAGGTTGCTGTCGAAAGCGTGTTCATGCATCGCAACGCCGGTTCTGCCCTGAAACTGGGTCAGGCGCGGGGTGCTGCTATCTGTGCTGCGGTGGTGAAGTTGCTGCCGGTCAGTGAATATGCACCGGCCGAGATCAAGCAGGCCATCGTTGGCAGGGGCCGGGCCAGCAAGGAACAGGTACAGCATATGGTAAAGGTTCTGTTGAATCTGCCCTCATCCCCCCAGGCGGATGCTGCCGATGCCTTGGCGGCTGCCTTGTGTCACTGCCATACCCGGCTAACCCTGTCCAAAATCAGGACAGCGCAATGATCGGCCGCTTGACCGGCAGGCTTGCCGAAAAACAGCCACCGGCCCTGCTGCTGGAGGTAAACGGGGTTGGCTATGAACTGGAAGCACCGATGAGCACCTTTTACACACTACCTGAACCGGGTGAGAATGTGGTACTTCATACCCACTTGGTAGTGCGTGAAGACGCCCAGCTGCTGTACGGATTCTCCTCCCGCGAAGAGCGCTACCTGTTTCGTACCTTAATCCGAATCAGCGGTGTCGGGCCGAAACTGGCGTTGACCATATTGTCAGGTATTTCAGTTAGGGAGTTTGCCCAATCGGTACAGGATGATGATGCCGCCCGCCTGGTGCGTTTACCGGGGATTGGGAAAAAAACAGCCCAGCGACTGATTGTCGAGATGCGGGATCGTCTTCCCGACAACCTGTCGGATAGTTGTTCCATGCTCCAGACAACATCAGCGGATACTTCTATCCTTGCTGTCAGAGACGCACGGCAGGATGCCTGCAGCGCCCTGGAGTCCCTGGGTTACAAACCCCAGGAAGCCAGCCGCCTGATTCGCGGTGTAGATTGTGACGGGCTCTCCAGCGAAGAGATAATCCGCGACGCACTTAAAAGGGCAATGAAGTAGAAGGCCATCTGGATGATTGAGACGGATAGACTGGTTAATCCCGCCACCCTGGAGCCGGCTGAAGAGTCCTCTCATGAGCTGGCAATCCGCCCTGCCAAGTTGACAGACTATATCGGCCAGCAGGGAGTGCGGGAGCAGATGGAGATCTTTATCAGTGCCGCGAGGCAGCGCCGTGAAGCGCTGGATCATGTTTTGATTTTTGGCCCGCCCGGTCTGGGAAAGACCACCCTTTCCCACATCATTGCCAACGAACTGCGCGTCAATATGCGCCACACTTCCGGCCCGGTACTGGAGCGGGCGGGTGATTTGGCGGCGCTGTTGACCAATCTGGAGCCAAATGATGTCCTGTTCGTAGATGAGATACACCGTCTCAGCCCCGTGGTGGAAGAGGTGCTCTATCCCGCGATGGAGGACTATCAGTTGGATATTATGATTGGTGAAGGGCCCGCAGCACGCTCCATCAAGCTGGATCTGCCCCCGTTCACCTTGGTGGGAGCAACCACCAGAGCGGGGTTGCTCACCTCGCCACTGCGCGACCGATTCGGTATTGTGCAGCGCCTGGAGTTCTATTCCGTGGCGGATCTCTGCACCATTGTGAGCCGTTCTGCCCGCATTCTCGAAGTGAAACTAGATGCGGAAGGTGCCCACGAAATAGCCCGCCGGGCCCGGGGCACACCAAGAATTGCCAACCGCCTGCTGCGACGGGTGCGGGATTATGCCGAGGTAAGGGCAGATGGCCGCGTGACCGGCAAGGTAGCCAGCCAGGCACTTGATATGCTGGATATCGATCCGCACGGTTTCGATATGATGGATCGAAAATTGCTGTTGAGCATGATCGAGAAATTTGATGGTGGGCCGGTTGGTGTGGATAGTCTGGCGGCAGCCATCGGGGAAGAACGTGATACCATAGAGGATGTTCTGGAGCCTTTCCTGATCCAGCAGGGATTCATGATGCGTACACCTCGGGGGCGGGTGGCAACGCGAAATGCCTATTTGCATTTTGGATTGAAATCAGAAAAATAAAATCTCCGGATTTCCTGATTGGGCAGGGTACAGAGAGGCAACACCGGCTCATAAATATCATCATGTTAGCAAACGAAATCTCATGAACAATATTTGGGGCTTATGTAAAAACAGTTCACGGTTTCAGGTTCAAATTTTTTTGGGTGCAGATCTTCTGATGCCACTAAATAATACTATAAATTCAATAATTTACACTTGAAAATTAAAGAAAGAGAGATCAAGATGCTGGTTTATTAAGTTCCTAACCTTCATAACCCAACAAAAAGATCTCTCTTATGAACACAGCATACCTACGATAGTGTCGCTACCTCGTGATAGATTTTTGACCTCCCTGTCAAAAATCGACTCGCCTACGCGACAGCTGATTCCTTTTGCCCCGACCGTCCTGCGTCCGTCACGGCTCCGTATGACCTCGTTCC
>JALSHD010000003.1 GCA_026982395.1 Chromatiales bacterium
CCTGATACATTTTTCCGTAACCTTTTTGTCAGCCTCGACCTCCACGCCACAAACGGGGTCGATCTGTTTTGCGGCAGCGCCGTGAGACTGGCCATGGCCACCGTGGCCGTGCATTCGCATCATGAAAAAAAACAGAATCGCGAAAATCAATAACGAGCCCAAACCTTCCACAGCACACCTCCTGTCGGTTACTGCTTGCCGTACTCCTCCTCACCGCGAACCTGCACCGTCAAAAACGCTTTCCACTGCCCGGGCGGCGGGAAAAAGGCCGGCGTTTTGCGTGCATACTCCAGGTATACCTCGCCAAACTCTTCCTCGGCCCGCCGCTCCTCGATCCTGGCCAGATGCGCATAGGCATAGATGAGAAGGGGCGCCATCAACACGGTGAGCAGGGTTGGCCACTGCACCAGGAAACCGATGATGATCAGAAACAGCCCTGTGTACTGAGGATGCCGGGCGTAAGCATAGACACCATCGGTAACCAGTCCGCCATGCGCCGCGTGAATCTGGGTCCAGCCTTTGGAAAGCAGCATGTAACCCATGATCAGCAGCACCAGACTGAGTCCCATCACAATCGCCCAGGCCAGGGTTGAACCACCAAACAGCACCACCCAGAGGTGGCCGAACTTGTGGTTGAAGGGCTGCAGCACGGGATAGGCGTCGCCAAGCCAGCCGGTCAGCAGATAGATGGTCAAGGGGAAACCATACATCTCGCTGAACAGCGCCACGAGAAAGGCGATCACCACCCCCATGCTGCGCCACTCCTGATCGCCACGGGGCTTGAGAAAACTCAGGATGAAGAAGAGGAAGATGCCGATATTGAACGCCGCCACTATCCACATCCCGTAGGCATACCCGGCTTCGCCGTGCATCTGCTCAGTCCCGCGGGCGCCGGAAGATGAACTCCGCCACGGAGATATGCTTGCTGTCACCGCGCCGGATATCGACCTTGATGCGATACAGCTCCGGCTCATGCAGCGTGAAGTAGTTGCCATAGCTCAGTGGTTCGTCGCGCATCGGCTCCAGCGTCTTGGTGCTGCCACCCATGCCGATCAGCGAGACAGTGGCCTTGACCCGGGCGTCGGTGATCCGTTCGCGGGTCTTGCTGTCAAACAGGGCAACCAGGATGTGGTAGCTGTGCTCCTTGTCCACCCTGCTGCCGTGCATACCGGGATGTTCCCGGGTGAGTTGTGCTGGCATGACACCCAGATAGACATCCATGCCATCGACCTGTTGATGGCGCTGCGAATCGGCTGCCAGAACCAGGCCGGCAGCAAACAGAAATGAGAAAAAAACAGCCAGTTTTCTATATCGCATTGTCTCTATCCTCCGTTACAGCCCGTGAGATATTGGCCGCATCCACTATCGCTTCGGCCTGCAGCCAGTCATCCAGTGCACAATCACCGCGAAAACCGCGCTGCTCGGCAAGAAACCATGCCTGCTCACAAATCATCTGGTGGCGCTGTTCCGCTGTGCATACCAGATTGTCATCCCTTACCGCCGACCGCTTTCCTGTGGCTCTCTTTTTCCGACCGGTTCCAGTCACCCGACGCTTGACGGATGCCGCCTGCCTGTTGCCAACATGAGTCTGTTTCACCATCACCCTTCTCCTTGAATCTGCCTGGTCTTTTTGAACCCACACTTCAGAACCTTCCCCGGACCGTTACCCTATTTTCTGGAGAACAGTGCAAACAGCACCACTGCTACCACCAAGCCCAAAGCGAAGACCCAGAATATCTGGCCAAACATTCCATGGCCGTATCCAAACCACCAGGACCATTCACCGGTACCATGCATCACTGTTCATCTCCGTCTGGATAAATCGGACAGGGATAAGCATAGAACTTGTGTGCCGCACACAGGTCAAGAACCTGCCTTGCTTTGGAACACTCTACGCCCGGAAGGACCGGTAGCTGCTCATCCATCCTCGTCCTGTTACCTTCACTATATTGGGGGTATGTTGTCGTTATGATGACGAAAACATTACGATTCTATAATGTTGGAATTCTCAACCCGGCAATCGGGTAGATTGGAAGGCCAGGTTGATATAAACGCAGTTACACAATCTCTTTACTGCTCGCTGAGCAGTTGCAAAGAAAGATGTGTCAGGCTCCAGTTACGAGATCAGTGCTTGTTACCGATTCCCGTTTTTTCCTTGCCGATTCTATCCATTTCAGAGTCATCCATCTCCATTTCCATATGCATCACTCCGTTACTGTCTGTATGCGTTGTCATGAAGAGTCGCTCGGCAACAATGACCATCACTATTCCGAAAATGGAGACAACCGGAACGAGGGGGTCGCTGTTGAATTTCAATATAAAAAACGCCACAAGAATAATGGTGTCAAAAAGTATCGCAAACATCACAATAACAGGATTGAAATCGATCTCTTTTCGCAGATGCCTCAGCAACCCCCAGTGAATTGCGATATCCATAACCAGATAAAAAATAGCGCCTATGGCGGCTATTCTGGTCAAATCAAACAGAATGGTCAGGGTAATCGCGAGCAGGACAGTAACAATCAGCGCCGGGTTTGCAACACGTGAACCCATACGGGTACCCCATCAAGGTGATAAACCAGGTAGCAGTTAGCCTGTCGGCGCTCAGGGCAAGGCGCTCCTCGCAGCAAATGGCCATCTCCCTTTGCAAGAGGAGCAACACAGCCATGAGCGTCGACAGGCTAACCCTTCGGGCGTTCCTGTGATGTTCCGCTGCTGCGTTACAGCGTTTGGTAATGGCGCAAACCATTACCTGCACACTGCGCCTTGCCGCAGAACATCACAGGAGCGCTGCTACCTGGTTTATCACCTTGATGGGGTACCAAAATCTGTTTCATTCTTGCCAGCATTGCCAGCAAGCGGGACGCAGAAAAAACGCTGGCAATCAATCCCGACACGGTGGCGATGATGGCCAGGATAACGGTAAACCATAGCCCCCATTCACCAAATACCGGCCGCGCTGCTTCGGCAAGTGCGTAGTCTTTTGCGGCGATGATTTCCGGGATGCCAAGATTGGCTGCGACGGATAAAGCCAATGCCACATAAATCAGTGTACAAATGAGCACAGACAGAACAATGGAACGGCCAATATTCCGGTGCGGATTGACAATATCTCCACCTTGATTGGTAATGGTTGTAAATCCCTTGTAGGCAAGGATCGACAGTGCCAGGGCGGCAATAAAACTGGCGATACTGACACCATTTTCCGCCTCGAAAACACCACTCCCGACTGATGGAAATACACCGGCAACCAGACCGGCAATGGCCAGCGTGGCAATACCCAGAATCTTGATGCTTGCGGTCAGTGTCGCCGTTGCTTCAATGATCTTATTACCGGATATATTGATAATAAATGCAGCGGCAATCAACAAAACGCCGAGTATCGGAACCAGCACACTGGTGCTTTCGATGTCAAACAATCTCAATGTATAGGTTCCGAATGTTCGGGCAACCTGTACTTCATCAAGGTAATAAATCGGGATGCAGTTGGTCTGTCAGCGTTCAGGGAAAGGCGCTCCTCGCAGCGAATGGCCGTCGCCCTTTGCAAGAGGCGCAACGCGGCCATGGACGCTGACAGGCCAACCCTTCGGGCGCTTCTGTGGTGTCCCGCGGCAGCGTTGCAGTGTTTGGCAATGGAACAACCATTGCCTGCACACTGCGCCTTGCCGCGAAACACCACAGGAACGCTGAATCCCGATTTATTACCTTGATGGAGTACCGCTTTCGGCAATCACCATTGAGACATACATCAACAGAGAGAAAGTTCCTGTAACCGTGCCGGGGCCGTAGGCCTTTCTCAAAAATTTGGCAACACCACCGGATGATGGATAGGCGTTGGAAAACTTCACATAGGAGTAGGCACTGAAACCGGTAACACATGCCCCAAGCAAAAAGGCGAGCGGAAAAAAACTCCCCGCCAGCTCGGCGACCTGCCCCATCAGTACAAATATTCCCGCCCCGATCATTACCCCGGTCCCGAGGGACACCGATCCGATCAGGGACAATTTTTTATTTCTGGAGTTGTTTTTCATGGGCTACTTCCGCTTGATGGATTTCACCAAAACAGGTGGGAAGGGAATGGGCACGGAGCAATGTGCCCATTCGCAATCAGAAAGGAGTATCAGACCGCTGTTACAGCTTCACTCTTCTCAACCTGAGCGCGTTGGAGATCACCGATACCGAGCTGAAGCTCATCGCCGCGGCGGCGATAATCGGTGAGAGCAGGATGCCGAAGAAGGGGTAGAGGATGCCGGCGGCGATGGGGACTCCCGATGCATTGTAGATGAAGGCGAAGAACAGGTTCTGGCGGATGTTGCGCATGGTGGCCCGGGAGAGACGCACGGCGCGCACGATGCCGCGCAGGTCGCCCTTGACCAGGGTCACGCCGGCGCTCTCCATGGCTACGTCGGTGCCGGTTCCCATGGCGATGCCTACGTGGGCCTGGGCCAGTGCCGGGGCATCGTTGATGCCGTCTCCGGCCATGGCGACGATGCGCCCCTCTGCCTGGAGCTGCTTGACGATCTCCGCCTTCCGCTCCGGCAGCACCTCGGCTTCGACCCGATCGATGTCCAGTCTGGAGGCCACCGCTTCGGCGGTCTTGCGGCTGTCGCCGGTGAGCATCACCACCTGGATTCCCTCCTTGTGCAGATCGCGGATCGCTTCGGGGGTGGTCTCCTTGATGGGGTCGGCGACGCCGATCAGTCCGGCCGCCCTGCCGTCCACCGCCAGCAGCATCACCGTCTGACCTTCGGCCCGCTGACTGTCTGCCAGCCGGGGCAGTTCTCCGGCATCGATGGCGAGATCCTGCAGCAGCTTGAGGTTGCCCAGCGCCACCTTGCGGCCATCCACGACGCCGGTGACCCCCTTGCCGGTCACCGACTGAAAATTGTCGGCCTGAGTCAGCTGCACCCCTCTCTCTTCGGCACCCTGCACGATGGCCTCGGCCAGCGGGTGCTCGCTGGAACGCTCCAGGCTGGCGGCCAGGCGGAGGATCTCATCCTCCTGAAAACCCTCGCCGGCAACCACCGAGACCAGCTTCGGCTTGCCTTCGGTGAGGGTTCCGGTCTTGTCCACCACCAGGGTGTCCACCTTCTGCATCACCTCCAGCGCCTCGGCGTTCTTGATCAGCACGCCCATCATCGCTCCCTTGCCGGTGCCCACCATGATGGACATGGGGGTGGCCAGCCCGAGTGCGCAGGGGCAGGCGATGATCAGCACCGCCACTGCATTGATCACCGCGTGGGCGAGGGCGGGCTCCGGTCCCCACAGGCTCCAGACGATGAAGGTGACGATGGCAATCACCACCACCGCGGGGACGAAGTAGCCGGCGACGATGTCCACCAGCTTCTGGATCGGAGCGCGGGAGCGCTGCGCCTCGGCCACCATGTTGACGATCTGCGCCAGCAAGGTGTCCGCGCCCACCTTCTCGGCCCGCATCAGCAGACCGCCGGTGGCGTTGACGGTGGCGCCGATCAGCTTGTCCCCCGCCCTCTTCACCACCGGGATGGGTTCGCCGGTGACCATGGATTCGTCCACGTTGCTCTCGCCGTCGATCACCACCCCGTCCACCGGGATCTTCTCGCCGGGTCGCACCCGCAGGATGTCGCCCGGTTTGACATGCTCCAGGGGAATATCCTCCTCGGTACCTTCTTCACGAACGATGCGCGCCGTCTTCGGCGCCAGGCCGAGCAGCAGTTTTATCGCTGCATTGGTCTGGCTGCGGGCCCGCAGCTCCAGCACCTGGCCCAGCAGCACCAGCGCGGTGATCACCGAGGCGGCCTCGAAATAGACCGGGATCACCCCCATCTCGTTGAACACCGTGGGCGGAAAGATGCCGGGCAGAACCACCGCGATGAAGCTGTAGGTCCAGGCGACGCTCACCCCGAGGGCAATCAGGGTGAACATGTTGAGATTGCGGGTGACCACCGAGCGCCAGCCACGCACATAGAAGATCCAGCCTCCCCACCAGACCACCGGCGCCGACAGCACCAGCTCGATCCACTGACGGATCTTCGGATCGATGATCTCCGCCATCGCCTCCGGCCAGAATTCGGCGGCCATGGCGCTCAGAAAGACCGGAATCGCCAGCAACGCACTCACCCAGAAACGGCGCGTCATGTAGTCCAGCTCGCTGGTATCCTCCTCCGCCTCCACCGTGCGCGGCTCCAGCGTCATCCCGCAGATGGGGCAGTTGCCAGGCTCGTCACGGATGATCTCCGGGTGCATCGGGCAGGTGTACTCTATCCTGGTGGCAACGCTGGGAACTGTTTTCGGCTCCAGTGCCATACCGCATTTCGGGCAGCTTCCGGGCCCCTTCTGTTCAATCTCGGGGTGCATGGGGCAGGTGTAGATGGCCGACTCGTCCGCCGCCGCGGCACCGCCCTGCGGCGCCGCAGGGGCAGCATCATGTGCACCCGAGGCGCAACACTCGTGATCCTGCTCCGCCCCCTCCTGCAGATACTTCTCCGGGTCCGCCTTGAATTTATACAGACAGATCTCGCTGCAGAAATAGTAGATCTGCCCTTCATGCTCGAACTGAAATTTCGAGTCTTCAGTAACGCTCATGCCACATACTGGATCTTTCATTATTACTTTTCTCCTGACAATCTGTTATGCCACCGACTCAATCAAATGACAGATCTCATCGCCGTCCGGCTCACCATCCGGCATTGATTTCCACTTCTCCAATGCATCATCCATTCGCGCTCGCAGCGCATTCAGCTCAACCAACCTGGCTCCGTTTTCCTCAATACGCTGTTGGATAATAATGCGCACTTCCGGACAGGGAGAGAGCCCCTTGTTGCTATGATCAAAAATGATCCGGATATCATGCAGGGTAAATCCCAGTCCCCTGGCATGACGGATAAATCTCACCCTGTTGAGATCACTGTCACTGAACATCCGGTATCCGTTCTCCGGATCCCGTGACGGAAACAACAGACCGACACGCACATAGTGGCGTATCGCATCCGGTGTAACCTGCGCCGCTTTTGACAAACCACTGACCGTTAACATCTCGAACACCCTTGCCTTTCACTTTTTTTATATTCAACTCCCCCCAAGTGTAGAACCTGGGTGCCGCACACAGGCAAG
>JALSHD010000004.1 GCA_026982395.1 Chromatiales bacterium
TTCTCCGTCACTCGCTAACGCTCCTAACTGCGAATATGCAGACGGCGTTGCCTATCGGGGACTAACCGCCTTCGCTTCGCTCTCCATGGCGGTCAGCGTTAGCATATAAACACATGTTGAAAAAACGACCAATTCACCTGATTTATGTGTGCCTTTTTGGCTTTCCGATAGATTCTCAGGGCATTACAATCGACATTTTTCGACAAGAATTTGACGAATATGGTAATTGCTTGTTATCATTAAGCTAATGTATTAAATGAGTTATGGCTAGGTTACAAGATAGTTTAGAGAATAATTACATTGCAATTTGCTGAGAAAATAGCCGGTCAGCTTACTTAATTGTTTCGTGCTGATACATCATATTCGAACTGAAAATCAGGGATTTTAGTGTGAAACAAAGGAAAAAATTATTGGATTCAAAATAACGTTGTCTGTCTGATATCACCTCAACCGCGGTATCTTGGCATGCAGCTGCCAACAGATGTTTTCCAGGTTAAGGCTACGCCAAAGTACAACCAGTTCTGAAGTAGCCTCGAAAAAACAGAACTGGCTGGCGGAGAACCGGCCTCGTTCTCTTCGTGCTAAACCGAAGATGTACCCGTTCGTTCGCTCATAACTTCAGAGTGACACAATGTATATAGCATTTCTCCATCTGGATAATAAAAATACAATTTTGTTATTGGCGTAGCGCACACGGGCACAGACGTACTGCCCGGATTAACTCCAAAACATGCCAGATCGAGACAGAATATGCCGGTTTTCTCAGGTAAAACAAAAAAATTTCGTTTATATAGTCAGAGCCAAAAGATGGTTTCTTCTGATATCAAACAGGGCAGATGGCTAAGGCTGGTAATCGGAAAAACCGAATAGAAAGGCGAATATTCGAAATCACTGAAATGGCGTGTTGGTATTGCCAATAGCAGGAAAGTGGAAAAGGGAGCTATCCAGGCTCTCACATTGGTAGAGAGTATTGTCTTTATGTGACAAAAGGTGGCCCCTCCAATCAGCATATCTGGAGAAACTTGTTATGGAAAATCACGGGGGGGCTTACGCCCCGCTTTCGGAAAACTTTGGACAAGAGCAGTCACATGTTATCCCTGCGGCTCACGATATTGTTTCGCATGTTTTACCTGAAACAAGGGATAAATGGGACAACAACAAGGGAGAAACAAACGCTATGGCTGATACTGAAACGGTGGCTTTTTCCGATCTTCCCGCACATGATGAAAATTATGGCCAGGAGAACGAAATAACGGGAGGACCTGTCATTGATGATGTACTGAAAATCCGGGGCGTCAAAAATGCCATACTGGTAAGCCAGGTTGGAGAGGTCATAACATCGACAATCAATGATGTGGAATTCAATGAATTTGTTGGTTTTTTTGCCGGTATTGCAGAAGCATTCGAAAACAATGCCAACCTTGGCAAGCTGATATCCATCACACTGAAAAGCAACAAGGAGGATAACCTGACCCTGTACAAAGGAGACGAACAGACATTGTGCATTCTGTCCAGCAGAAAAACACCGGTTCGACAGCTAAACAAACAGATTGACGATCTGTTGCAGTGGGGTGAAAAATGAACGGAATCCTGGAAGAGCTTGGTACACTTGGCGAAGTTCATCACGGCTGTATCATCAAGGATGGAAATATATTGGCTACTACCTTTCCGCCTCTTTTGAGTGATAATCTGGCACTAATTGCCAGAATCAGCGATCGGATTTTCATGGGGGCAGACAGTGTCAATTGCTCATATAACGAGATTTATTTTGAAATGGGTGAAAACTACCTTTTGGGTTTCCCTATAGAAGGTGGTCTGATGATTCTGCTGCTCACTGGAAAAAACGTAAATCTTGCACTGATTCATATGACCATACAATCGGCGGCACCACAAATTAATCGTGAGTTGGCCGGGCCAGCTCTGAAAGCCAGCGCACCCCGGCTTACCCATCAAAACAATAAAACAGAGAATAAAATCGAACCAGGCTTAAAACCGTATCTCAATGAAATTCTCGAAGCGCTGACCCTGCGTATTGGGGGAGTTGCAAGGATTAGCATGGCCAAGGGGTTAAAACTCTGGCGTGGTTTTTGCGAGCCGACAAAAAACAATCTTCCCGTGCTTATAGACATTCTGGCACAGGAGATCGAAGATGATCAGGCACAGCAGGATTTTCTCAACAGCCTTGCCACGCTGCTTACCCGTGAACTCGGGCCATCATAAAGACAAAAACCGGCAAGAATACCGGTAGCTACCCAGCTTGCTTCTGAAACGAGACAGATATCAACGCAGAAAACGGGAGTTTATGCGGAACAGGAGGTTCAAATGTTGTGTATGGATGTACGGGAACGGCCAAGGGTAAATGACCATTTTCCAACGCATAGATGGCACGTTCAGGAGCAAGCTGAGTAGTTACGGATATTTTTTGTCCCGCCACACCCTTTGTACCTGTTATAAGGGCCTAATCCCGTTGTTCGCCCTGCGCAGATAAGCATTTTCTGACTCCGCGCTATCACTTGAAGCAATCCCCGGAACCACAATCCAAGATCATCCTTCCCGCTTGCGAGTTTTTCCGGACAAAAATCCCTTCCAGATTCAAGCATCGCTTCGATGCCTCCGATATAGCGTATAAAGCAGGATAGCACAATTTGCTATTTCGCCAAGGCATTGTCTACTCCTCGGGTTCAAACAGGTCCCTGAAGAGTACTATCAAGCCAGGATATCTTTTTCCGGGGAGGGTACTTAGATGAAAACAACGGCTCTTTTTCTGACCCTGTTACTTGCCAGTCAAACAGCATATTCTGCTAATTACTGCTCCACCCCCGGCAGTAAGGTCTTTGAATCTATCGTGCGAATTGCCGGCGATGACGGCAGCAACGGCAGTGGTATTGTTATTGCCAAAAACCTCATTCTTACCGCTGCTCATGTATTGGATGAGGCCCAAATCCCGTATATTGGATATGATGGCACCTTCAAAGAAGGGCGTATGTTATTGATTGATGAAGAAAATGACCTTGCCTTGCTGGAAGCACCTACGGGTGATCTGAAGCCACTTGCCATAGGAACCGAAGATATGGAGATAAATGACAAGGTATGGGCTGTTGGCTACCCGCGAGCAACGGTTTTAACAATGACCCCGGGGGTACTCGAAAATGATGATGGAATGACGCTGCATACCAGTGCTGAAATCGACTCAGGTGATTCCGGCGGCGGCTTGATTGGCTGCCAACAGGGCAAACATGTTCTGGCTGGAATGTTACGTGGCTATGGTGCCATCAAGCGGGGGGGTGAGTATATCAAAATTGCAAATTACTCCGCCTCCGTTGCAGCACGCAGCATCACCGAATTTATCCAAATAAACAATATGTTGGCCACCAATCAGATACAACTGTCCCCCTTGGAAACAAAATATTGAGAGCAGATCAAAACTTCATGTATGGAAATCCATCATGACGATATTGGCCGACAGATAACGCAGAAACCAGTCACGCGCAAGTTCGGCAACCTGCTCCAGAGTACCGGGCTCCTCAAACAGATGGGTCGCTCCCTCGACGATGGCCAACTCCCACGGCGCTCGCAAATGGCGGGCGGCCTCCTCATTCATGCCGATTACCGGCTCATCATTCCCACCAACAATGAGCAGAGTAGGTGCCCGTACCCGCGGCAACGCAGTCATGGCAAGATCGGGCCGGCCACCCCGGGAGACTACAGCACCCACCTGATCGGGCCGCTCTGCAGCCGCATTGAGTGCCGCCGCAGCGCCAGTGCTGGCACCGAACAACCCCACTGGCAGATCATTCAGCCGGGACTGTTCTGCCAACCAATCCAGGGTGGCAACAGTGCGCTGGCCGAGCAGCGGGATGTCAAAACGAAACTCGGCAGTAATGGTGTCGACAGCGTGTTCGTCAGGGGTCAACAGGTCGAACAGCAACGTACCCAGACCTCCGCCATTGAGCACCTCGGCAACATAACGGTTGCGGGAGCTGAAACGGCTGCTGCCACTGCCGTGGACAAACACCACCAGACCGCGGGCACTCCCCGGCTGGGCAAGAAAGGCAGGCAGACCGACTTCCCCGGCCTGAACCATGATCTCGGCTACAGATGGTTTGACAATGTGTGACATCAGCCCAGCTCCTCCAGCAAAGCAAGAACCTCGGCATCCGAGATCTGGTGAAAATCAACATACCACTGGCCGATAGCCATGAACGACTCCGGCTGCACCGGGCAGACCACCTCATCCACCAACGGCTCGAGGTCACGCACAGTATCCGGTGGCGCCACCGGCACCGCCACCACAATACACCCCGGCTGTTGCGCCTTCATCGCATCAATGGCAGCCCGCATGGTCGCACCCGTGGCCAGACCATCATCCACCAGGATTACACAACGCCCTTTCAGATCCGGCCAGGGACGATCACCCCGGTAGGTGCGCTCCCGGTGTTCCAGCTCCCGGCTCTCCATCTCCACCACCGCCTCAATGGCATCAGGTGACACCATTGACTGGCGCACCACATTATCATTCATCACCCGCACACCCCCACTGGCGATGGCCCCCATGGCCAGCTCGGGATGGCCGGGCAACCCCAGCTTTCGCACCAGCATCACATCCAGCGGCGCATCCAGGGCTCTGGCAATTTCCGCCGCCACCGGTACCCCACCGCGCGGCAGCGCCAGCACAATAACATCGTCACGCCCGGCATAATGTTGCAGGGACCCGGCTAAAGCTTGACCGGCAGCATGGCGGTCAGGAATGGGAATTTCCATGATGATAGGACTCCTGTTTGGCAAGTAACTCCGGACTCTTATAAATATGGGGGTGACTTGTCAAAAATTCGAGCCCTGTCTCACTCGACAAAGGAGCAACGATTTAGAACAGCGATACGTGGCGAAAAGAAATATCAAGTTTACCTGAACCGTCCGGCCCGGCTTATCTCCCGAACAAAACGGATTTTCTGGAAAGGAAATCACAGTCTGAATCGGTTAAATATATAGATAACGATTTAGCCTCATTGTCTGAAGATACGAAATAACTGAAAATAGTTAAGACATTTCCTCAACCAGAAAAACAAAAAACCCGGCCAGTGACTCACCGGCCGGGTTTTGTTAACTGATTGCGTTAGAACCCTCAGCGGCGGCCGTGACGACCACGGTGTCCGTGACCGGAACCACTACTCCCTTCCGGCGTATAGCCGTCAGTAAATGTCAGCATAAACGCCACAATGGCATTTTCATCTCTATCGCTGAGACCAAGATTACCCAGCAACCGGGTTTCAACATTCTCGGGTACTTCGGGAGGGTTCCATACACCGGGAATATCACGGGTATTATAAAAGTGCACAACCTCCTTGAGAGTTTTCAGCACACCATTGTGCATATAGGGTGGCGTCAGAGCAATATTTCTCAGATGTGGCGTTTTAAATTTTCCATTTTCCGCAGCCACATTCAGCACACCGCCCAACCCCAGATCAACCGCATCGGCAGGCTGCTGATCGAGAGGATACTCGGTATTTTTCGGCAGCCCGAGATTATGATAGAGGAAATCCGTGAACAGCACCGGATCGGATGAACCACCCATGCCGCCCCCTCTTCCCATGCCCATCATCATGCCACCACTGATGTGACATTGACTACACTTGGCCCGGCCATTGAACAACATCATACCTCGCCGTTCCTGCCGGGTAAATCTCGCCTGCCCCGCCATGACGTAGTCAAACTTTGAAGTAAATTTATTGAGCTCGTCAGTTCCTTCATAGGCTGCTATAGCCTCTGCGGTACAGTCATATGCTGCATCAATATCAACAATGGGTCCACACACCTCCTCAAAAAGAGTCACATAACTTGATGCCTGTATATCTGCAATCACCGTTGCCTTGTCCGGATTAGCCATTTCGACCGGATTCAGAAACGGCCCTTTCGCCTGTTCAACAAGGTTGGCAGCACGACCATCCCAGAACTGCCCGCCAATTGCGACCCCGTTGACATAACTAAACTCCGGAAAAAATACCGCATAGGCGGCGCTGGGGGAGTTTCTTCCACCAAACCGGCCCGGAATGACTCCCTCTGACACCGGCAAGTGGGTATCCGGTTCAGCAAAACCTGCGTCCGGATGATGGCAACTGGCGCAAGACTGCCCATCAGGTTCGGACAAGTTTTCATCAAAAAAAAGCAGCTTCCCAAGTGACTCTTGTAACGTCAATTCTGCCTGAGCATTGGAAAACCAAGCTGCAAGAAGAACGGATAACCCTGCAACAACGTATCTCCCGGTTTTTCTTTCCATCACATATTCCCCATATTTTCATCTGGATAGTAACAAAATAACCAAGCAAAAAACTCGGTAACAATTTTTGAATATTATGACTATTCGCCAGTGACTTTAGACGAGGTCTAAGAGTGAGTCAAGAAAAAACACACAATAAATTAGCGGATAAAGAAAATACCAATACAATCAGTTTGATTGGTCCCTGTTTCTCGTAATCATTTATAAAAAATCGGCTCAAGTGCATAGCGTGAAAAGCTTTTTACAGCCCATACAGGCTTGGGAATGCCAATTCTAGCGGTTACGGGGAATAACCGAAACAGGCGCCGTAAACCAGCCAGTTCGGCACGAACAAGCACAGAGCACCTCTGAAAATACACTTTTCCCCGATAGAGGTATCAGCTCCGGAATCGAACTCTCATGTATTCCCTAATACACAGTGGTTCCGGGCAATTGCTCCTTGCATTGCTCTCGACTCTGGCTTCCTGCTTCGTTCTACCTCCTGAGTCCATGCAGTCGTGTGCACGGAGCTTCCACGCTCTCACAAAAAATTACTATTTTCAGAGGTGCTCTATCATCTTTGAATCTGTCTGGCATATACAGCCCAGCACTGACTGGTTACGCCGGAACAAAATGAAACGGATCTTTGAGCGGGAAATTCAGGTTATACTGAAGTGGCTAGACTATCCCGGACACACAACCTCAAGTAATCTTGGGGGCTAACTTGGAGAGTGTGTACCGATGAGTAACCAGAAGAAACAGAACCACTATACATCAGCGTTTAAAGAGTCA
>JALSHD010000005.1 GCA_026982395.1 Chromatiales bacterium
AACCGAGGCGCCACACGGTGGACACCTTCAAGTCGCTATTTACCCAGCAACAATATATATCGTATTCAGCCGCGGCCTGTCGTTGAATATCATAGGGTTAGGGACTTCAGGCAGGTGCCGGATCTGCGTTCCAGTGCGCTGAACAGGGATGTCCAAGTCCTGAACGCGACATGACATATATTGTTGCCGGGCTAATAATTTCAGAGGTGGCCTGACTGAAATATTATAGATAGGGTCAGAAGTAAATAGTTCGCCCCAAAACCAGCACGACTACAGGCGCAGAAGGTACGAGTCCATGGATGGGCAAGGTAGAACGAAGCAGGAAGCCAGAGTCGAGAACAAATGCACAGAACAGTTGCCGGAACCCGGTATACAATCAAGGAATACATGGGGATTTAGATACGGATCTGACGCCGCTATCACGGAAAAAAGTGTATTTTTAGAGGTGCCCTGGCGTAACTGCCGGGGGCGTGACCCTGAAATACACCTGCTCAAGACAGAAAATACGAGATTACGCGGACAATAACTATTTTATAACACAAAAAGATGGCACGTTCCCGGCCCAGAGCTGCGCAGATAACCCTGGAGTTTCGTTTTCACTGCAAACTCAACGCGCGGCCTGTATATATTTTGCGGGATTGACGGTGCGCCCGTTGATCAGTACTTCAAAATGGACATGAGGGCCAGTTGAGCGACCAGTAGAACCCATTTCGGCAATTACCTGCCCCTTTTTTACCGTATCACCGATCTTAACCAGTATTTTCCGGCTATGGCCGTAACGGGTTACGTACCCGCTCCCGTGATTGATTTCAACCAGTTTTCCATATCCGGAACGGTTTCCGGCCCAGGTAACAACTCCGGCGGCGGTTGCCACAACGGCTGACCCTTCCTTACCCGCAAAATCAATTCCAGCGTGGAAATCCCGCTTGCCGGTAAATGGATCGGTGCGCATCCCGTAGCGTGAAGAGAGCCAACCTTGCACGATCGGCCGCCCCTTCGGTAATACTTCGGCCTGCAGGCCACGATTCATCAGCACCCCCTCCAGCACCTGCAGCTGGCTGCTGCGATCTTCCAGTTGCCGGGAAAGCCGATCCAGCGCATCCAGGATATCCTGGGCACCCATTGTGTTCTGCCCCCCCATACCTACCGGGCCGCCTTGTGCGGGCGGACTTTCAAAATCAAACTCGCCACTATCCAGCTGGGCCATCTTAACCAAGCGTTGCCCAAGCGCTTCCAGGCGAATTACCTGCGCCTGCACCTGACCCAAACGCCTCGCCAGCGCATTGGCACTATCCTGTGCGGCCTGCTGCAATCTGGAAAGCTCTTTTTGCTGTTGCTCAAGATTAACCTGCCACTCCCGGGTCATCTCGTCCGATTCTTGCGACGCATCAGACAAACCCAATCGATATCCTGTAAAACTCGCCAAGGCCGCAGAAACCAGAAAAACAATGAAGAGCAGAATCCATATTCTCGGTGTTTCGGGAAGGGTGCCGGTAGATTGCTTGAGATATTTTGAATGTACTTTTATTTTCATTGCGCTATCAGTGGAAGAGTGTTAATACTATAGCCTCGCTAAGACATGTATCGTTATACGGGTTGGCAGACTTTAAAAACCTGATGCGTTCACCAACAACCTTTCGCAGCCTTTCTCAGGCCACTCCCCCCGCGCTATCCCGATTAATGCAGCGCGCACGACAGCTGAACTGCGTTGCTTCGGCGATTAAGGAGTTCCTTCCTGAAGCTATCGCCAGTCACTGCCAACCGGGCAATATCAGCAATGATACCCTATTTGTGTATGCAAGTTCACCTGCCTGGGCCACCAGGCTACGTTATTTTGCGCCTGAACTGGTAAAATATCTGAAAAGCCGCCCCCGGATAAAGGGCATACGTCACATTTGTGTTATTGTTCAGCCTAAGCTTGCCGAATCAACACCACCCAACGTCAAACCCCGGCGCCGACTATCACAAAAAAGTGCTGCTCTTCTTCGCCACGCGGCCGCTGCTGCCGACTCACCACGGCTCTCCGCCGCGCTGCAACGCCTTGCCCGGCACACTGATCCGAAACAGTAGTCCTGCAGTCACAGGGATACCCCGGCTTTCATCCAACTGTTACCGGTTTTATGAATACGATTGGAACCTGTTCGGGTTCATCAAACGTTACCAGTTCCCATGCATCCTGATTGGCCAGCAACGCCCTCAGCAGACGATTATTTAATGCGTGCCCGGACTTAAAGGCACTATAAGCACCGACAAGGCTGTGCCCCATGAGATACAGGTCCCCAATGGCATCCAGGATCTTGTGTTTGACAAATTCATCGTCATAACGCAATCCATCTTCATTAAGGATGCGGTAATCATCCAGCACGATTGCGTTGTCAGGACTTCCACCAAGAGCCAGATTTTTCTCTTGCAAATTTTCCAGCTCACTCATGAAACCAAAAGTTCTTGCCCGGCTCACCTCCTTGACAAAGGATGTGGTAGAAAAATCCATCACTACCTGCTGGTTGCGGCTTTTTATGGCTGGATGATTGAAATCAATGGTAAAGGAGACCTTGAAACCATCAAATGGATCGAAACGTGCCCATTTGTCACCATCTTCAACAACAACACTGCGTTTGATACGAATAAACTGCTTGGCGGCATTCTGTTCATCAATTCCGGCAGACTGGATGAGAAAAACAAACGGGCCGGCACTCCCGTCCATAATCGGAACTTCAGGCGCGCTAAGCTCAATGTAGGCGTTGTCAATCCCCAATCCCGCCAGCGCAGAGAGAAGATGCTCTACAGTCGAGATACGAACACCATCTTTCATCAAAGTGGTTGAAAGGGTTGTGCTCCCGACATTTTCAGGCCGGGCCGCGATCTCCACCGGCTCATCAAGATCCACTCGCCGAAACACTATCCCCGTATCAGCGGGAGCCGGAAGCAAGGTAAGATAGATTTTTTCCCCGGTATGAAGCCCTATTCCGGTGGCCTTGATCGCATTTTTTAACGTACGCTGTTTAATCATCTGGTATAGCCTTATATGTCTTGTACAGCAAAAGTGACCCAGGGGAAAAAGCCCGGGATAAAAACCAACTATCGTTGCATTATCGCAAAATCTTAACATGACAGGCCAATCTCCTACCACTTGACTTGCCTGGGCACGGAAGCATCAAAGGATAATAGACCTCTTTTTCGCCCGAAATATGTCGCATAAAAACAACGACCATGATTTATTATTCAGACAACGGATTTGCTTAATACAGGCTTCTTGCGAAAAAACCCGGCCTCACTGGCGCATATTTTGCTTCCATTCTATGTCGGACATATCTGACTATCCAGGAACAACCATGGCTTACGTAACAACAGAAAACCTGTGCTCCGGAATGGTGGTGGCACGCAAACTGCTCGACCGGAACCAAAAGGTATTATTGCGGGCCGGTGTCGCGCTTAGTGAGTCTCACATTCAGGCTCTGCGCAGCCTCGGCATAAAAGGACTGGAAATACGGGGCAACCGCTGTCAAAGCGATTTCGCTCAACGTCCCGTCAATTCCAACCATCCCGTTCATACAGCAGAAGACGGGGCACTCTCCGTTCTCCATGAGAAGGCAGTCTCCTCTACAATCACTCCCGAAACCGGCAAACCTGCACTTGAAGCTCTGCGCATAACCCGAGCAGCCTCCAAACCCCTCCAGCCAAAACTGGAACCTCTCATGGCAAAACAAACCGAGATAATACTGAAAGAGCTGCTCAAGGAGAGTCCGGTAAAAGAGGATTCTGCCATAGCCGCTGTTGTCAGATTATGTGCTATCCGAATCCTGCACACGAAGAAACGTCAAAAAGCAGACGTCAATTTAATGTAACAACCCAGCAAATAGTGAATATGTCGTGTGGTACATGGATGTACGGAAACGGCCAAGGGTATTAACCAGCACAGAGATGGCACGTTTCAGGAGCAAACCGGGCTGTTACAATTTGAGTTGAGGACAGCCTCAGACCCGGGGACGGAAAAGTGGTAATCCGGAACCTGACAAATGCGCAAACCAGCGGCTATACCATACCCGAACAGCCAGTAACACGAACAGGAATAAAGCGTATAACTGCGGACTCCGCTCATCAGCCTTGACCAGCCACCAGTAATGAACAATTCCACCAATAGCGGCGATATAGACTATTCTATGCAGGCGCTGCCAATATTTCCCCCCCAGCCAGCGCATCACAACTCTGGGTGAGGAGAGCGCCAGCAGAACCAGAAGCAAAAAAACAGCAAAACCAACAGTGATAAACGGTCTCTCTTCAATATCAAGCCAGATCTCTTCCCACAGAAAAAACTGATCCAGCCAAAGATAGGTTATCAAATGCAGGCTTGCATAGAAGAATGCAAACAAGCCCAGCATTCGCCGTATCCGCATAATTCCATTCCAGCCGGTGATTTGACGCAGGGGTGTCACGACAAGTGTCAGTAACAGCAAACGCAAAGCCCAGCTACCGGTATCGTGGGTGATGGCTTCAATCGGATTGGCTCCGAGTAAATCACACCACCCCTGCCACACCAGCAAGAATAGCGGTAACAGACAGGCAAAAAACAGCAGTAGTTTAAAAGCCGGTTCTGCTCTGCGCATCAGAAATTCTTTTTCAGATCCATCCCTTGATAGAGATGGGCCACCTGCTCGGCATAACCGTTGAACATCAAGGTTTTGCGTTTTCGGAATTCACCAATTCGGCGCTCCCGGCGCTGACTCCAGCGAGGATGGGAGACCTGAGGGTTTACATTGGCATAAAATCCGTATTCGTGAGGGGCGGAACGCATCCAGCTACTCTGCGGCTGCTGTTCCAGAAAACGCATTTTGACAATGGATTTTATTCCCTTGAATCCATACTTCCACGGCACCACCAGCCGTAATGGCGCACCGTTCTGATTTGGCAATATCTCGCCATACAGACCAACGGCCAGAATGGTAAGAGGGTGCATGGCCTCATCCATCCGCAATCCCTCTACATAGGGCCAGTCCAGCACATTGCGCCTCTGTCCGGGCATCTGCACCGGGTCAAGGAGGGTCTGAAATTCAACATACTTTGCATCGGCAGAAGGCTCGAACCGTTTAATAAGCCCGCTTAGCGGAAAGCCCACCCAGGGAATCACCATCGACCACCCTTCCACGCAGCGCATCCGGTAAATCCGTTCCTCCATTGGTTGGCCTTTGAGAATATCCTCCAGAAAATAGTTGCCGGGGCGGGATACTGCCCCTTCTACCGCTACCGACCAGGGATCTGTTTTCAAACTACCGGAGAGCAGAGCAGGAGATTTCTTGTCAGTACCGAACTCATAGAAATTGTTGTAACTGGTTATATCCTTGTAGAGAGTTGGTGTCTCGTTTGTGGAAAAGGGACCCGGCCTGGTCCCCGCGACAGGCTGCCCACCATAGCCAGCCTGTGCCGGGCGGGGCTGCAATACCGTACCAGTCATACCGGCTAACAGAAGAGTTGATGTATTTCGGATAAAACGGCGCCGATCCCGATAGATCTGTTGATCGGTAATCTCGGAAGATGGAATATCCGCCGGTTTTTTTATGATCATTACGATATCCTCTC
Organism: Chromatiales bacterium; assembly: GCA_026982395.1. Taxonomy (GTDB): domain Bacteria; phylum Pseudomonadota; class Gammaproteobacteria; order Thiohalospirales; family Thiohalospiraceae; genus DRMK01. The sequence goes on from JALSHD010000005.1 coordinate 5,575, forward strand.
TTGCCCTGTAAAGACAACATCTTCCGAATAAGGTTGCACACTAACAGAGTGACTCTTATTATCATTGATGTCAGACCATTCTTATCGAAAAATTCTCATGAAACTTTATTCCTTGTTGCGCCCTCTGCTATTCCGGCTTGATCCCGAGACAGCCCACAAGATTACCCTCGAAGCCCTGAAAATCAGCTGCCGATTGGGACTAGGCAAGCTACTGTTTCCCCCGCCACCGGCCCAACCATGTGAAGTTATGGGATTGAAATTTACCAATCGTGTTGGCCTTGCCGCAGGACTGGACAAAAACGGGGACTATATCGATACACTAGCGGCACTGGGCTTTGGCTTTCTTGAAATTGGCACGATCACTCCCCGCCCTCAACCCGGGAACCCGGTACCTCGTCTGTTCCGAATTCCAGAGGCGCAGGCCATTATCAATCGCATGGGCTTCAACAACAAAGGGGTGGACTATCTGATAGCCCGCGTAAAGCAGACCCGCTTCAAAGGGGTTCTGGGAATAAATATCGGCAAGAACTTTGACACGCCGCTGGAAAAAGCGGTGGATGACTATCTGTACTGTATACGCAAAGTCTATCCTCATGCCGGATATATTGCCCTGAATATTTCATCCCCCAACACCCCCGGATTAAGAAACCTACAACAGAAAGAGAGTCTTACCCATCTGATTGAGCCCTTGAAGGAAGAGCAGCACCGACTGGCATCAATACATGGGCGCTATGTTCCGCTGGCCGTAAAAGTTGCTCCTGATCTTGACGCAGATGAGGTCAATACCATCGCCGAAGTATTGATCGAGTATGCCGTTGACGCATTGATTGCCACAAACACCACCCTGAATCACCAGTCTGTTCAACAACTACCACACGGGCTGGAGACTGGTGGCCTGAGTGGCGCACCGTTACGGTGCCAATCCACTCGTATTATTGAACAATTCTCCCGTACGTTGGACAACCGGTTGCCAATCATAGGAGCAGGAGGAGTAATGAGCAGCGCAGATGCCTGTGAAAAACTGGCGGCTGGCGCCAGTCTGGTGCAGATATACAGCGGCCTGATCTACTCCGGACCCGCGCTTGTCCGGGAAACAGCAATGGCACTTGAAAAGTAGTACCAACTTGCAATAGTCCTCTTTCCGCTGCAAAATAGATTCGCTAAAACACATTTTAACAAATTGTAAAACAGGGATTTTTCATGAAACACGGAACATTATTATTCGCTGGCTTACTGGTTCTGCCTGCTGTTTCGATGGCTGCAGATGAGGTCAAGGATCGTTATACCCGGTCGGCAGATGCCATGGCCGCAGCCG
>JALSHD010000006.1 GCA_026982395.1 Chromatiales bacterium
GTGAACTATCCTGCTGGAAGTTTCATCAAGGTCGGTAATACCAGTTATGAGCTGTTGCAGTTTCATTTCCATACTCCCAGTGAGCATACTGTAGATGGTAAACCCTTTGCCATGGCTGCTCATCTGGTTCACAAAAACACTGAAGGTGGGCTGGGCGTTGTGGGCGTGTTGATGAAAGAGGGAGAGAACAATCCTGCTATCGAAACACTATGGAAAGTCATGCCGAAGCAGGCGGGGGAAGAGGTTCAGAGCGCGGATATAACAATTGATGCTTCTGCCATGTTGCCCCAGGATCACGGCTACTACAATTACAGTGGATCCTTGACTACGCCACCTTGCTCCGAATCAGTGAACTGGATGGTACTTAAAACGCCTGTAGAGGTTTCCGGTGAGCAGATTGCTGCGTTGGTGGAGCTGTTCAAGAATAATGCACGACCGGTTCAGAGGTTACATGGGCGTACCGTGACAGCCGATTGAAACTTCCCCGATTTTGTTCCGGGGCAGGAATAAAAAAGCCGCCTGTCTGGCGGCTTTTTTCAGGACAAAGATGCCATCAGGTTGTTGGAGGGAGAGGCGCCGGTTCTGATTCCGGCAACCTTTTGGTGGTTGTTTTCCTGTGCGGTTCTATTGTAGAGGGAGTCAGGGATATTCCCTTGCCTGGTTTGTTCAATGCCAGCCGCATTCCTTCCCGATAGTATTCAACAGCCCGCTCCATCTCCCCTTGCTGCTCCAGCAGTCCAGCCAGCAGCTGACAGGCATCAGCAGTTGGAGAGGCGGTTTGAGCAGATTCCAGATAGCTTCGAGCCTTGCTCCAGAGCTGATTGCGCAAGGCCAGCCGACCCAGTGTCAACAAGAGATCAGCGTTCTGGGGGTGAGATTCCAGCCAGCTCTCGGCTACGGATAGCTGGCGTTCGGGATTAGAGCTTTCGACCTGGCCATAGAGGCGGACCAAGCGAGGATCCCATCGTTTGCGCAAAGTACTGCGCAGAATGGCCTCAGCGTCATCTGCATGATTTTGTTCTATCAGGGCTGTGGTGTAGCGGTGAATCAAGTCGGGATTGTTGCGTATTTCTCTGGGGAGGCTGTTCCAGATCTCCTTAAGCTTTTTTTCGTCACTGGTACGAGCAGCTGCTGTCTCCAGCAAACCCAGGAAGGTTTGGTATTCCAGTTGTTTGTAATCGTCATCACTGAAAATATGGCGGCGACGCAAAACCGGCAGTAATTCCTTTAATTTATCCCATGATTTCAGCTCCTTATAAACCTGGGCAAGTTGTGTCAGCACTCGGGGGTGTTTAGGAACGATGCCTTTCAGGTAGGTCAGCGTTTCCAGAGCCTGATCCGGTTTTCCTTCAGCCATTTGCAGCTCAGCCTGAGTGAGCTGGACTGCTATAGCAGCTTTTTTATCGTCCTTATAGGCCAGTTGCAAATAGTGATCACGGCGCTCTATCGCTCCTTGCTGTTGAGCAGCCTGAGCGGCTCCGAGATAGTTCAGCAGGGGGGTGTCGCTGCTATCAACATGTTTCAACAGATGTTTCTCTGCGGCTTGCCACTGCCCTTCGACCAGTTCCATCTGCCCGCGCATCGTTGTGCGCTGACACTTTTTTTTCCGGCGCTGCTCATTCCAGCGCGCTGTACCACGTGGAATGTGCCAGAGATGAATCAGCAGGCGGACGGCAAGATAGGCAGCAACGAACAAGACGGACAATAGCAGGATAAGCAGGGTAAGAGAGGTTTCAACAGTCCATTCTCCCCATGTCAGCATGACATAGCCAGTCTCTTCCTTCAGCAGAACAGAGAGCCCGACTGCCGCCAGCAGTGCGGCTATCAGAATACTCAGCCACTTCATGACGAGGCTCCTTCTTCAGCCGCGTCAGGGGTCTCCTGCTGCTGGGGGAACTTGTGATTGCGAAGCTTGCGCAGCTGCTCAAGAGGGGCTGAAATATCGGGCAGTGTTTGTGAAAACTCCATCTCCTGCAGCTTTTGCAGGCTCTCCAGCATGTTTTTTGTGGCAGCGGCTTCGGTATCGAAGTGGGTTTCTATCCACTCCTGGGCAGTACGCAACTCTTCCTTGAACAGCTTCGGGTTGTTGCGCAATAGCGCGTAGCGGGCATTTTCCAGCTTTAGGTGCAGGTTCTGGCGTAAATAATGAGCCTGATCGGGAGGCATTAATGCAATTGTTGCCGGTTTGTCACCACGGCGGATGACGACCAGCTTTTTGATCTCATCCCACACCTGGCCGCCCCAGCTCTGCAGGTCTTCGGGCTGGCTGAGCGCAGATGTATCCAAGGTGGTGGACTGAAGGTGACGCTCGGGCTTGGGGAGTGGCAGCTGATCAATATTTTTTTCAAGAGAGGCGATAGTTATCGCACCGCCCTCTATATCGGGCCTGGGCAAGGAGTTGAGCTCGGAAATGGCGGCAGAGATGGCCTTCCGGACCGGCAGCCAGTTCGGGTTTTCGGTTTCCGCCAGATTCCTGTCGGCAGCCTTCAGCGCTGCCGCAGCACCGCTAATGTCCTGCTCCAGGGAAAGGCGGCGAACAGCTACTTTCAGCAGGTATTCCGCTTCGGTCAGCTTCCATGCATGGCGCTCCTGTTCAGCTCGGATTTGCGCAGCCTCAAGTGAACTCAACAGCTCTTGCTGGCGCTGGCTCGCAGCTTCAACTTTATCATTCAGGGTTGTTATTGTTTCTTCAATTGTGGCAAGTTTTTGCAGGGTGGAATTGGCCTCATCCATCCGGCTGGTAATATTTTGTTGTTGAGTCAGCAGTTCTGCCAGGCGCTGCTCTGCCGAATCCATGTTGCTGTTGATAGTGGTTATTTTCTCGTTAAGCGCGGCAAGTTCCTGCAAAGTGGTATCATGCTGAAGGGTTCGCAGCTCCTGTTGTTGTTTCCTCAGTGCATCGAATCCACTTTTCAGGGTTGTTATCTCTTCCTCGACGGAAGCAAATTTCTGCTTGTTTTCCTGTAGAGTGGCGCCAACCTCGCCAACACGGTTGGCAACGGTTTGTTCCAGTTGTTGGGCGGTTTGTTGTTGGCTGACTTGCACCTGTTGCCACAAATAATAGCCGGCGCCACCCACTCCGAGGGAAAGAGCCAGGGCCAGCAGTGCTAGCGTGGTAGCGGCGCAACCGCCACCACCGCTTTTTTGCTGCTGGTTTGGTGGTGATTCTTTTTTCGGTGTGTTGTCGTTTTCCGGAGAGCTGGCTGTTTTTCCGGATTTGTCTTCAGCATCGGTTTTGCCGGAACTCTTCGTACCAGCAGTAACCGGTTTGGTTTTTTCCTGCGGTTTTTCTTTCACTGCAACGGGTGGTTTTCCGGTTTCGGATCCGGGTTGTGCTTCTTCTTTCAACTCGGAACTCTTGTTGTCTTCTGTAGCGGGGCGTTTTCCCCCCCTGCCGGCTCTGTTTCTGTCTCTCATCCTAACCCCCGTACCTCAAGAAGTTGTCTGTTGGGTAACCCATGTGTTAATGGTATTGATCATAGCACTATCACTGGCTTCGTTGGTGATTAGCAGTTGTTGGTTAAAACCAAGTTCTCGGGCCAGTGCGGCGAGCCTGCGGTTGATTAGAACCAAGGGTGTTTGAAACAACCAGTGTCGGTTAACTGAACCGGCGAGATGGACAAGGTTACGCAGTCCCTCTCCACTGGTGATGGTGATGACGTTAATTTTCCCCTGTTCCCATGCCTGTGTCAGTGTGGTTGGCTCGGTATCCGGACAGGTGCGGCGATACACTTCGCAATACTCCACCTTTGCCCCGCGTGATCGCAAGGTTTCCGCCAGCACTTCCCGGCCGCCATTGCCGCGAAATATGATTATATTCCTGTCGGACAGGTTCTGCATACCGGTATTTGTCAATAGAGCTTCACTATTAAACGGTGGTGGTGCGCAGATATCGGGTTTTCGTCCAAGCAGCTGAGTCATTAACCTTGCGCTTCCTCGTCCTACTGTTGCCAGCTTCAGCTTTCCGGGCAGGCTGCCCTGCTCCAAGACTAGTTTGATGCCTCTTTCCACGGCATTTGGGCTTATAAAAATCGCCATGTCGAACTCGGTTAACCGTTCAATCTGGCTCTGGAGTATATGCCGGGGGCTCTCCGGTGGGTGAATTTCCAGCAAGGGGAAGCGATACGGCCGTCCACCGGCCGCTTCAATCAGTTGACATAGAGGTTCCGCCTGATGAGCCGGGCGGGTGACCATGACGCCCAGCCCGCGAAGATCAATCGTAGAGTTCATCCAGTATCGCCCGGGCTCCCCGTGCCAGCAGATCATCGGCCAGTGTGGTGCCCAGCGCCTCGGCCTGGGCAGCGTTACCTTTTATCTCCCCCTGTATGATATGGCTCCCGTCCGGGCGCCCCACCAGTCCGCGCAACCACAGTTTTTCTCCTTTCAATTCCGCATAACCGGCAATAGGTACCTGACAGCCCCCCTCCAGGCGGCTGTTCATGGCGCGCTCGGCGCTTACCCGGATATGGGTGGTTTTGTCGTTAAGGGGAGCCAGTAGCGTGTGGATGTGTTCATCGTCGATACGGCACTCGATGCCGACCGCACCCTGCCCGATCGCCGGCAGGCTGGTCTGCGGAGATAGAAATTCGCGAATGCGTTCCTGAAAACCGAGCCGGATCAGGCCCGCGGCAGCCAGAATGATAGCATCATATTTATCGTCATCCAGTTTTTTGAGGCGGGTGTTAACATTGCCCCGCAGATCCAGAATCTGCAGATCAGGCCGGTGTTTGCGCAGCTGACACTGGCGGCGCAGGCTGGAGGTGCCAACTTTCGCACCTTCGGGAAGGGAGGCAAAGGAGGTGTAGCGGTTGGAAACGAAGGCATCGCGGGGATCTTCGCGCGGGCAGATGGTGGCCAGATGGAGACCGTCGGGGAACTCCACAGGGACATCCTTCATGGAGTGGACGGCGATATCCGCTTCACCCTGCAGCATTCCCGTCTCGAGCTCCTTTACGAACAGTCCTTTTCCACCCACCTTGGCCAGCGGTGTATCGAGAATCTTGTCCCCCTGGGTCACCATCTTGACCAGCTCGACCCGGATTCCCGGATGGGCCTTTTCCAGGGCGGCCTTGACATATTCAGCCTGCCACAGGGCAAGCGGGCTGCGGCGAGTGGCGATGCGCACGATATTTTTCTGCATTTTTTGGTAACCGTTCTGTTAATCAGGCCCTTATGCTAAGGGGTGCAGCGGGAACAGGCAAACGCTTGTTATACTGTTGAGTATATTTTTCACCCGACAGGAAAAAGATGAGTAACGAAACTACCCGTGAAAAGCCCTGGACAGGGCGTTTTACCGAACCTACCGATGCCTTTGTGGAGGCATTTACTGCCTCAGTGCAGTTCGATCAACGCATGTACCGGCAGGATATTGCGGGCTCCATCGCCCACGCCAGAATGCTGGCCCATGTCGGAGTGCTCACCGAACAGGAGCGGGACGCTATCATCGGCGGGCTGGAGGAGATCCGCACCGAGATCGAGCGGGGGGAGTTTCCCTGGTCCATTGCCCTGGAAGATCTGCATATGAATATCGAGGCGCGCCTGACCGAGCGGATTGGCGTTACCGGCAAGAAACTGCATACCGGTCGCTCCCGCAATGACCAGGTGGCGACAGACATCCGGCTCTATCTGCGTGACGAAGTAGATGCTATTTGCACCGAGCTGCGGCGGTTGCAGCAGGGGTTGCTGGAGGTTGCCGAACGGGAGGCAGAAACGATAATGCCGGGGTTCACCCACCTGCAAACTGCTCAGCCGGTCACCTTTGGCCACCATATGATGGCCTGGTTCGAGATGCTGCAGCGGGATGACCAGCGTCTGCGTGACTGCCGCAAGCGGGTCAATATCATGCCGCTGGGTGCCGCGGCACTGGCCGGCACCAGTTACCCTATCGACCGTGAATTTACTGCGCGGGAGCTGGGTTTCGACGGCATTGCGGAGAACTCCCTGGATGCGGTGTCTGATCGGGATTTCGCCATCGAGTTCAGCGCCGCTGCAGCGCTGTTGATGACCCATTTGTCACGCTGGTCTGAAGAGCTGGTGTTGTGGAGCTCCAGCCAGTTTGATTTTATCGATCTGGGTGACAGTTTCTGCACCGGCTCCAGCATCATGCCGCAGAAGAAAAATCCGGATGTGCCGGAACTGGTGCGCGGCAAGACCGGGCGCGTCAATGGTCACCTTATCGCTCTGTTGACCCTGATGAAAGCCCAGCCGCTGGCCTACAACAAGGACAATCAGGAAGACAAGGAGCCGCTGTTCGATACCATCGACACCCTCAAGGGTTGCCTCAAGGTCTATGCTGACATGATTCCCAACATGCGCGTCAACCGTGACGCCATGTACGAAGCTGCGCGGCGTGGTTTCTCCACCGCCACCGACCTGGCAGATTACCTGGTATGCAAGGGGTTGCCGTTTCGTGATGCGCATGAAGTGGTTGGCAAAGCGGTGCGCGCCGGGGTGGAGAGCAGCCGGGATCTGTCCGAAATGGGTTTGGATGAGTTGCAGCAGTTTTCCAATGTGATTACAGAAGATGTATTTGATGTGCTGACACTAGAAGGATCGGTAAGTGCACGCAATCATACTGGCGGCACGGCGCCGGAACAGGTCAGAGCGGCAGTTGCCCGGGCGCGTGAGCGGTTGATATAATTCCTAGTTCCGCAAAACAAAAAAATCATAAAAAAAGCAGGAGTAAACGGTCCAATGAGGTATTTATCATATTCGCGCTACGGATTTCTTCGTTGGGCGGTGTTTTCTGCGTCACTTGTTGCCATTGTTTCGATTACATTAACCGTTGCGGCACCTTCGGGTGCAGTGCGTTTTGCTGCGATAGGTGATTACGGATTGGCCGGGCCGGGAGAGCAACAGGTCGCCGCCCTTATCGAAAGCTGGAATGT
>JALSHD010000007.1 GCA_026982395.1 Chromatiales bacterium
TCGCCCTCCTGCTGCCTCCTGCTGTTTTCGCAGACAACGGCATCATCAGCATAGAGAGCAATCACACTGTCGCCGATACCGCCATGCGCCTGGAAAAAATAGTGCATGACAAGGGGATGACCATCTTCGCCAGAGTGGATCACGGGCAGGCAGCCGAGAAGATCGGCAAGGGGCTACGGCCAACGGAGCTGCTGATTTTCGGCAACCCGAAACTGGGCTCGGTACTGATGCAGTGCAATCAGACCGTCGGAATTGACCTTCCCCAGAAGGCCTTGATCTGGCAGGACAGAACGGGAAAAACCTGGATCAGCTACAACGATCCGGTCTGGCTGGCCAAACGGCATAACCTGATCGGTTGCGGCAGCGTGGTCAGCAAAATCAAATCCGCCTTGCATGGATTCGCCACCGAAGCCGCCAAATAGCGATGCAGGAGATCGAGACACTCATCCACGCCCGCTGGATAATACCGGTAGAGCCGCCGGACACCCTCTATGAAAACCACGCCATCGCCATTCATGATGGCCGCATCCTGAACATCCTCCCCTCTGAAAAAGCCACTGCCAGCTACCGGGCACAAAGCACCCACCATCTTTCCGGGCATGCACTGATCCCCGGCCTGGTGAACGCCCATACCCACGCCGCCATGTCCCTGCTGCGCGGTCTGGCCGACGACCTGCCACTGATGGAGTGGCTGAATGAGCATATCTGGCCTGCTGAAAGCCGATGGGTCAGCAGTGAATTCGTGCATGACGGTGTCCAACTGGCAGTCGCCGAGATGCTGCGCAGCGGTACCACCTGTTTCAACGATATGTACTTCTTCCCCGACATCACCGCCCATGTCGCCAGCACGGCAGGAATACGCGCCGTGGTCGGGCTTATCGTCATCGACTTTCCCACCGCCTGGGCCGCCGATGCCGACGAATACCTGCACAAGGGGATTACGGTACGTGACCAGTTCCGCTCCAACCCGCTGATCCACTGTGCCTTCGCTCCCCATGCGCCCTACACCGTCTCCAACGGGCCGCTGGAGCAGATCCGGACCTGGGCCGACGAGCTGGACATCCCCGTTCACATCCATCTTCACGAAACCGCAAGCGAAGTAATGGATGCAGAGGAAAAGGAGGGGCTGCGCCCCCTGCAGCGGCTGGATAAACTGGGGCTGCTGTCACCCCGGCTGGTGGCGGTTCACATGACTCAGCTCGAAGATCAGGAGATGGAACGGTTTGCCACCTGCGGCGGACATGTCGTCCACTGCCCGGAGTCCAATCTGAAACTGGCCAGCGGATTCTGCCCGGTCCAGCGCTTGCTGGATGCCGGCATCAACGTTGCCCTGGGTACCGATGGAGCCGCCAGTAACAACGATCTGGATATGCTGGGCGAGATGCGCAGCGCTGCCCTGCTGGCCAAGGCGGTAGCCGGTCGGCCAGGTGCGGTTCCCGCCGGCACCGCACTGCATATGGCCACCCTGGGTGGCGCAAAAGCACTGGGGCTGGAGGAGCAGATCGGCAGTCTGAAACCGGGCAAGGCGGCAGACATCGTGGCAGTCAATCTGGACAGTGTCGAGACCCGGCCCATCTACCACCCGCTATCCCAGCTGGTCTATGCTGCAGGAAGAGAACATGTCACCGATGTCTGGGTGGCCGGCAGACATCTGCTCAAGGAGCGCGTGCTCACCACACTGGACGAACAGGCTATACTGGACAAAACCGCACAGTGGCAGAGCAGGATCTGCATCAACGCATAGAGGCAAGAGTCATGAACAACACGGCAACAGAACCCCACAACGTGGATGGCGGCGAGATCGCCAAATTCTCCGAACTGGCCTCCCGCTGGTGGGACAGGGAGAGCGAGTTCAAACCGCTGCATGAGATCAACCCGCTGCGCCTGAAATATATCGACGACATCGCCGATCTGGAAGGGAAGCGGGTGGTGGATATCGGCTGCGGTGGCGGTATCCTGGCCGAAAGCATGGCCCTGCGCGGCGCCGAAGTGACAGGTATCGACATGGCCGAGGCCTCCCTCTCCGTGGCCCGGCTGCACCAACTGGAATCCGGCGTGGAGGTAGACTACCGCCAGACCACCGCCGAACAGCTGGCCGACCAGATGCCGGAGAGCTTCGACGTAGTCACCTGCATGGAGATGCTGGAGCACGTCCCCGATCCCGGCTCCGTGATCGCTGCCTGCGCCAGCCTGGTCAAACCCGGTGGTCACATCTTCTTCTCCACCATCAACCGCACCCCCAAGGCCTACCTGTTCGCCATCATCGGCGCGGAGTACCTGTTGCACCTGCTCCCCAAGGGCACCCATGAATATGCCAAATTCATCACCCCGGCAGAGCTGGACAGCTGGGCACGCGCCGCTGATCTGCAAGCACGGGATATCACCGGCATGAGCTACAATCCGCTGACCCGCCAGTACAAACCGGGCAAGGATATCGACGTGAACTATCTGGCCCACTACAGCAGGTAGATGCCTCCCCGCGCAAACAGCGCCGTTGCGGACGCCCTGCCCGAGGAACCGCCAACACGTTATCCACCTGGCGACCTGGCCATCTGGATCTTCATCCTGGCGGAGCTGGCGATCTTCGGCATCGCCTTTGTCGCCTACGCCTTCGCCCGAATGTACAACGTCGAGCTGTTCAATGAGTACCAGCAACACCTCGATCGCCGCTCGGCACTCGCCAACACACTGGTTCTGATCACCAGCAGCTACTTCGTGGTTCGCGCCGTACACGCCATCAGGAAGGACAACAGCCACCTCTGCGTCCGCTGGCTCTTGGCCGCAATGGCGATGGGCGCCCTGTTTCTGCTCATCAAGGGAGCGGAGTTTGCCCACCATTTTGCTCTGGGAATCAATCTCAGCACCAACACCTTCTACATGTTCTATCTATTCCTGGCCATCTTCCACTTCATGCATGTGATCATGGCCATGATCATTCTCGCCGCCGTGGCCCTCAAGGCCCGGCGCGGCGGCTACAGCGCCCGGGAACACACCGGCGTGGAAACCGGCGCATCCTACTGGCACATGGTGGATCTGGTCTGGCTGATCCTGTTCCCCCTGGTTTATGTAATGCACTGAAACATGCAAAACCACAACAAAAACGGCAAAGGACTGCAGCCCTGCACCTGGGTCTGGCTCATCATGATGCTGCTGACCCTGGTCACCTACTTTTCCGATACCCTCGGATTAAGCAACCTTGCCATCTCCCTTGGCGTTCTGCTCCTGGCGCTGATAAAGGGCCACCTGGTTGGAGCCTATTTCATGGAACTCCGTTATGTACGGGGTTTCTGGCGCTGGCCGATCACCATCTGGCTGCTGCTGCCCGGTATTTTGATCAGCGTGGCGTTCTATCTGACCAGCCTGCAAAACCCGGGGTAAACCAGCTGCAACTCGCTAATCATCCTTCAGACAGACAGGAAAAACCAAGCCTTCATTGTCGGGAATAAAATCCCGAACAGTTGCCAAACATAAACACCCGCCATATACTGCACATAAAAGCAGTGCTTATGCAGGCAGTATTATGAAACCGCTCACCCACAGACAGCAAGAGATTCTCGCCCTCATCCGCAACCGTATTGAGGCACAGGGGTTTCCCCCCACCATCGCCGAAATTGCGCGGGCCATCGGAGTAAAATCCACCAACGGCATCCGCGGCCACCTGCAGGCACTTGAACGCAAGGGGGTCATTGAGCTACAGGCCGGTGCCTCACGGGGCATCCGGCTGCTGGAGGAGAGCAACGCCGCAGAGACCGGACTTCCCGTCATCGGTCAGGTTGCAGCAGGCAGTCCAATCCTGGCGGAGCAGCACATAGAGACCCGCTACGCCATCACGCCGGATCTGTTCAGGCCGGCCGCCGACTACCTGCTGCGGGTACGGGGGATGAGCATGCGCGACGCGGCCATTCTCGACGGGGATCTGGTTGCCGTCCACCAGACCAGCGACGCCCGTGACGGCCAGATCGTGGTCGCCCGGCTGGAGGATGAAGCGACCGTCAAACGGCTGCGCCGTTCCGGCCACACCGTGCTGTTGCAGCCGGAGAACCCGGAGTTCGACACCATCGAGGTGGATCTGCGCCATCGGCAGCTCTGTATCGAGGGCATCGTGGTCGGCGTCATCAGGAACAACCCCGGGAGCCTGCCATGACCGCTGGAGCAGCCATGCCACCCCTGCCGACCAGAGGAGAGAACCAACCGCCGGCAGCCGCCGATCTCACCCCCCTGCTCGAGCTGGAAAAACTGCTGCAGGAGAACCGGCACCTGTGGCGCGGCCGGGACAACACAGCAAAGCGCCCCGACGGCATCCCCACCGGCTTCCCGGAGCTGGATGCACTACTGCCGGATGGCGGCTGGCCCAAGGGGGCGCTGCTGGAGGTGGTCGTGCCCCGCTGGGGAATCGGAGAGCTGCGGCTGCTGCTGCCCGCCCTGGCTACAGCAGGACGGCAGCCGCGCTGGTCGATGTGGATCAACCCGCCCTTCATCCCCTATGCACCCGCACTGGCAGAGGCTGGAGTCAGCCTCGAACACACCCTCATGGTCACTCCCCGCCGGCCGGCCACGGAGACCGCCTGGAGCATGGAAAAGGCACTCCGCGCCGGCACCTGCGCCATCGTCATGGCATGGAGCGACCGATTGCCGGAGCGCACCGTACGCCGCCTGCAGCTGGCGGCCGAACGGGGAAACTCTCTGGGAGTCCTGTTCCACGGCAGGGAAAACGGTCCCTCACCTGCCGCAGTACGCATCCGGCTGGAGCCGACCAGGAGTGGCCTGGAGGTTCAGGTTCTCAAGGCACGGGGAGGGGGGCGTCGGCAGAGGGTGCATCTGGTGCTCTAGCCGGAATCCACCCCACTGATGAGGCAAAGAATGAGTAGTTACACAATCTCTTTACTACTCGCTGAGTAGTCACAGTCGTTCAACGAAATCACTCTTTGCGCCGTGAAGAGCATGGAGAGAACCAAGACTCTTTAGCAGCAGGGCATACAGCTAACGCCTCTTTTGATGGACCACATACTCATCGAGCAGCTGCCTGATGATCTTTTGATATTGCAAATGGTGTTTTTTGGCAAGCTCCTTGAAATAGGCAACGCTCTCCGAGCTGAGAGAGATGGTCACCTTGGTATTCCGGTTCTTCAGCACGAGCTCTTCCGGAGCAGGGAGGAAATCCGTGACTATCTCGATGTCGCCGATGGGCTCGTCACTATATTGAATTGCTTTGCTCATAGATCTTTTTACCCTTGCGCCAGTAGCCTGCGCCGATGATGCGGATACGGCCTGCTCGCCAGGTGAACCTGACCGTGAGAATACCGCTGCCCGTTTCATTCATACCGAAACAGTAGTAACGCTCCTCCTCGGAACTATGGTTATGGTCTTTCGCTATTACACGATTCCTGTCCAGAAAAGCATACTGTGCTTCGGCGAAGGAGACCCCATGTTTACGCTGGTTTTCAAGGTTCTTGGCTTTACCCCATTTCGAAACCGGGTGTGCTCATAATAGGCATAACATGTATATGGCTGGATAACCATATAAACGTGGCGGTAATGGCAGAATGAATCAACTCTCCCTGATCGACTTTTCTCCTTCACCGAGCGACTCTCCGCAGCAGAAGGCAAGCCCCGGCCCCCGGCAGAAAGCTCGTACCGAACCCTGGCTCTGTCTCCACCTGCCCGAGCTGGCGCTGCAGGTGTTCGACCATGGCGAGGAGAGAGGGCGACCGCGGGTGGTGGTGGAGCCGTGCGGCGGACGTTCCATCGTCGTCGCGGCCTCTGCGGCGGCGGGGGAGCAGGGGATCGAGCCGGGGATGGGCCTCGGTGCCGCCGCTGCCCTGTGCCGGGGGCTGATGGTCCACCGGCGGGACCGGCGCGCCGAGCGGGCACGGCTGGAGCAGCTGGCCGAACGGGCGGGGCGCTTCACCTCCCGGGTGAGTATCGAGCCGCCGCAGGAGCTGTTGCTGGAGATCGGGGCCAGTCTGAGGCTGTTCGGCGGGGTCGATGCGCTGTGGCGGCAGCTGCGCGCCTCTCTCGCTCCGCTGGCCGGTGAACTCCAGCACGCCATCACCCCCACCCCGCTGGCCGCGATCTGGCTGGCGCGCTGCAACCGGCCACTGGTGATCAGCTCTGTGGATGCGCTGCGCTCGGTGCTGGGCGAGCTGCCGCTGGCGGTCCTGCAGCTGGAGCCGCGTCTGGAGAAGCGGTTGCGCAACACCGGAATGAAACGGCTGCGGGACCTCTGGCGGCTGCCCCGGGACGGCCTCGCCCGCCGCTTCGGGGCCGGGCTGCTCCAGACCCTGGACCGCGCTTTGGGCCGGAGCGGCGACCCACGCCGCAACCACGCCCCGCCGCTCCATTTCGCGGCCACGCTGGAGCTGCCCGCGGAGACCCGCGACAGCCGCCACATCCTCGGCGCCGCCGAAAGGCTGCTGGCGCAGCTGGCCGAGCTCCTGGCCCGCCACGATGCGCAGGTGGAAGCGATACAGTTCGGGCTGCTCTCCCGCGGCCACCCCGCCCACTGGCTGACCATCGGCCTGCACCGGGGAAGCCGCGACCCCGCCCACCTGCTGGAGCTGTTCGAGCACCATCTGCAGCCGCTGCGGCTGGCGGCGCCGGTCACCGCCCTCTGCCTGGAGAGCATGGCCATCCGTCCCGCCACCGCCGCCAGCCGTCCCCTGTTCCGCACCCCTGATACCCCCCAACACCGGGAGGAGCAGTGGCAGGAGCTGCTGGAGCAGCTGCAGAACCGGCTCGGGACGGAGGCGATCCGCATGCTCCGCAGCCTGCCGGATCACCGCCCCGAACTGGCCTGGGAGCAGG
>JALSHD010000008.1 GCA_026982395.1 Chromatiales bacterium
CTATATTGAGGGTGAATCATTGATGATGGCGCTGAAGGATATAGCAGTTTCATCCGGTTCGGCCTGCACCTCTGCCAGCCTGGAACCGTCATATGTGCTACGTGCTTTGGGCCGGAGTGATGAACTGGCCCACAGTTCACTGCGTTTCTCCATTGGTCGCTTTACCAATGAGGAAGAGATTGATTATGCAATCAATCTGTTGCACGAGAAGGTTGAGAAGCTGCGCAAGCTATCTCCGCTATGGGAGATGCACCAGGAGGGTATCGATCTGGAATCGGTACAATGGGCTGCTCATTGAGTAGATTATTTGGGTTTTTATAGAGTAACTTTGCCATGGCATACAGTGAAAAATTAATCGACCATTACGAAAATCCGCGTAACGTTGGCACCTTCGACAAGAACGATGAGAAGGTGGGAACTGGTATGGTCGGGGCGCCCGCCTGTGGAGACGTAATGCGGCTGCAGATCAAGGTGAGTGAAGAGGGTGTCATTGAGGATGCACGCTTCAAGACCTACGGCTGTGGTTCCGCCATTGCCTCCAGCTCCCTGTTGACCGAATGGGTCAAGGGGAAAACGCTGGATCAGGCGGCTGAAATCAAAAACAGTGATATTGCGGAAGAGCTGGCTTTGCCTCCGGTCAAGATTCATTGCTCCGTATTGGCGGAAGATGCTATCAAGGCAGCCATTTCCGACTACCAGGCCAAGCAGCAGGGTGACAGTGGCAGCCGGGAGGAGGTGGCCTGAAATGGCTATCTCCCTGAGTGAAGCTGCGGCCGAGCATGTTCGGGCGTTTCTGGCCAAGCGAGGCAAGGGTATAGGATTGCGCCTGGGAGTTCGTACCTCCGGTTGTTCAGGAATGGCCTATGTGCTGGAGTTTGCCGATGAGATAAACTCTGATGATCAGGTGTTTGAACAGAGTGGAATCAAGGTGGTCGTCGATCCCAAAAGCCTGATCTATCTGGACGGTACAGAGGTGGATTATGGCAAGGAGGGTCTTAGCGAAGGCTTCAGGTTCAATAATCCCAACGTTGCCAATCAATGTGGTTGCGGTGAAAGTTTTAGCGTGTGAACCATTTTAAACTGTTTGGTTTGCCACAGAGTTTTGAGCTGGATATCGATCAGCTCACCGAGCAGTATAGAGAGCTGCAACGCACCTTCCATCCTGACAAATTTGCCAATGCCAGTGCTCTGGAGCGTCGTCTTTCCGTTCAACGTGCGGCCCAGATAAACCAGGCCTTCCATACCCTTAAACAACCGCTGGAGCGGGCGCGCTATCTGCTCGAACTGCATGGCGTTGCCGGTGATCCGGAGCGTGCCGGAGTGGACCAGGCGTTTCTGATGGAGCAGATGGAGCTGCGTGAAGCGCTGGCAGAGATTCGTAACCAGCCTGATCCTGCAGCTGCTCTTTCCGAACTGGCCGATGACATCCGGCGTCGCACCGAGGCTATTATTCAACAGTTGGGCGAACAGTTTCAGGATGCTTCCGGGCAATCCCTTTCGGCTGCACGGGAGAGCGTTGACAAGTTAATGTTTCTGAATAAAATTCAGCAAGAAGCTGATGAAATATATGATGAATTGGTGGAGTATTAGTCGTGGCGTTGTTGCAGATCAGTGAACCGGGTCAATCCACCGTGCCGCATCAGCACCGGCTGGCGGCGGGGATCGATCTGGGCACCACCAACTCGCTCGTTGCCACCGTGCGCAGTGGCAGCGCCGATGCCCTGCCCGACAGTGACGGGAACTATCTGCTGCCCTCCGTGGTTCACTACCGCAGCGGCGAGCCGCCGCTGGTCGGCGAGGCCGCCAGGGAGCATCTCTCCACCGATCCACAGAACACCATCAGCTCCATCAAACGGTTGCTGGGGAGAAGCGCGGCCGATATCTCTGCCGGTGGTTTCCGTCTTCCCTACCGGATGGTTGAAACCGACTCCGCCGTGCCGCGCCTGCGCACCGCGGCCGGTGACTTCACTCCGGTTGAGATCTCCGCCGATATTCTGCGGGTGCTCCGGGAGCGTGCCGAGCAGAGCCTGGGAGGCGAGCTGGAGGGGGTCGTGATCACCGTCCCGGCCTATTTCGACGATGCCCAGCGGCAGGCGACCCGTGACGCGGCCCGCCTTGCCGGACTCAATGTGCTGCGTCTGCTGAACGAGCCCACCGCTGCCGCGGTAGCCTACGGGCTGGAGCAGGGAGCAGAGGGGATCTACGTGGTCTATGATCTGGGTGGCGGCACCTTTGATGTCTCCCTGCTGAGGCTCACCAGAGGGGTATTCGAGGTGCTGGCCACCGCGGGCGACACTGCGCTGGGTGGCGATGACATGGATCACCTGATAGCGGAGTGGATCATGCAGCAGGCCGGTATCGATGAAGATGCCGGACACCACCAGCTGCGCCGCCTGCTCGGCGTTGCCCGCAGCGTCAAGGAGAGGCTCACCGGCGACCAAATCGCGCCGGTCAGGCTGGAGCTGGATGACGGTACCTACTGGGAGGGAGAGCTGAGCCGGGATGAGTTCAACCGACTGCTGGAGCCCCTGGTCAGGAAGACACTGACTCCCTGCCGGCGGGTACTGCGTGATGCCGGGGTCAGGGCGGAAGAGATCCGCGAGGTCATCATGGTGGGTGGCTCCACCCGCGTCCCGCTGGTGCGCGAGCTGGTTGGCGAATTCTTTGGCCGGGAACCGCTGACAGAGGTGGATCCCGACAAGGTGGTCGCCATTGGCGCCGCCATCCAGGCCGACATCCTGGCGGGGAACAAGCCGGACCAGGAGATGCTGCTGCTGGATGTGATTCCGCTCTCGCTGGGACTGGAGACCATGGGCGGCCTGGTGGAGAAGGTCATTCCGCGCAACACCCCCATTCCGGTGTCGCGCGCCCAGGATTTCACCACCTACAAGGATGGCCAGACAGCGATGGCCATTCATGTTCTGCAGGGAGAGCGTGAACTGGTCAGCGACTGCCGCTCCCTGGGACGTTTCGAGCTGCGCGGCATCCCGCCGATGGTGGCCGGAGCTGCGCGCATTCGCGTGACCTTCCAGGTGGATGCCGATGGCCTGCTGTCGGTCTCCGCACGCGAAGAGACCAGGGGAGTGGAGGCCAGTATCCAGGTCAAACCCTCCTACGGCCTGACCGACAGTGAAATAGAACAGATGTTGAAGGATTCGCTTGCCCACGCCAGCGAAGATGTGGAAGCCCGCAACCTGCGCGAGCAGCAGGTGGAGGCCGACCGGGTGCTGGAGGCGCTGGAAGCGGCGCTGGCTGAAGATGGCGACACCTTGCTGAGCGCGGACGAGCGTACCGTGATCGAGGGGGCGATGAACGGACTGCGCACAGCCCGCAATGGCAGTGATGCAAGAGCAATCAAACGCGCTGTCGAGGAGCTGGACGAGTGCAGCCGCGGTTTTGCCGCGCGGCGCATGGACGCCAGCATCAGAAAGGCGCTGCAGGGTCAGGCGGTGGATGAGTTGAAGGTATAGAGATGCCACAGATAATCTTTCTTCCCCACGATGAAATCTGCCCGGAAGGGGCGGTAATCGAGGCAGAGCCGGGCACTACAATCTGCGACGCCGCGCTGGACAACGGTATCGAGATAGAGCACGCCTGCGAAAAATCGTGTGCCTGCACCACCTGTCACGTCGTCGTGCGAGAGGGGTTCGACTCCCTCAACGAGGCCAGCGACGCAGAGGAGGATCTGCTGGACAAGGCCTGGGGGGTAGAGCCGGACTCCCGTCTCAGCTGTCAGGCAGAGATCGGCGAGGAAGATCTGGTCGTGGAGATCCCCAAATATACCATCAACATGGTTTCCGAAGGTCGGTAGGAGATTGTCTGAATGAGCCTGAAATGGACCGATACGCTGGATATTGCCATCGAGCTGGATGAGGCGCATCCTGATGTAGACCCGCAGTATATCCGCTTTACCGATCTGCACCGCTGGGTGTGTGAGCTGGAGGGGTTCGACGACGATCCGGAGCGTTCCAACGAGAAGATCCTCGAAGCGATCCAGATGAGCTGGATTGAAGAGCGGGAGTAGTCCGCTCTCTCCAGTACAGAAGCTCCGGCTGGTTCAGTAACCTGATTACAAGAGCAACAGCGGCATCCGGAGCTCTTCTCGCCGAACACTCAACTTCAGGGCGAAGTGATAAAGACAAGCGTTACATTCCAGATCTATCAGGAGCATAAAAAACCAATGACACAGCAGACGATCAGAATTGGCATCGTTACCATTTCCGACCGGGCCAGCCGGGGAGAGTACGAAGACTTGGGTGGACCGGCCATCCGTGCCTGGCTGGAGGAGGCGCTGGTCTCGCCTTGGCAGGCGGTGACGCGGCTGGTTGCCGATGAGCAGCTGGAGGTGGAGGTGGTGCTGAAGAGTTTGTGTGATGATGAAGAGTGTTGTTTGGTGGTGACTACCGGTGGCACCGGCCCGGCGCCCCGTGACATCACCCCCGAGGCCACCAGGGCGGTGTGCGACAAGATCCTCGACGGCTTCGGCGAGCAGATGCGTGCCGTCTCCCTGCAATACGTACCTACCGCTATCCTGTCACGGCAGATGGCCGGGGTCCGCGGGAGCTCGTTGATCATTAACCTGCCGGGCAAGCCTTCTGCTATCAAAGAGTGCCTGGATGCAGTGTTCCCCGCTGTTCCTTACTGTATCGATCTCATTGAAGGCCCCTGGTTGGAGACCAACCCGGAGGTGCTGGTGGCGTTTCGTCCCAAGCATGCCAAGAAGCCGGGGGAATGACATTGGCTGCAATGACGACAGTATATGTTAATATGACCGGCTGATTTCTGTTTTTTTCTCCTTGGAATAATAAAATAGGGTATATCCACGATGGAATTGATCGAACCCCATGGCGGTAGTCTGAAAAACCTGTATCTCGATTCTGAAGCGGCGGAAGCGGAGAAGCTCGCGGCGCAGCGGTATCGTTCCTGGGACCTGACCGAGCGGCAGGTATGTGACATTGAGCTGCTGCTCAACGGCGGATTTTCTCCCCTGGAAGGATTCATGAGCCAGGCGGATTATGACTCTGTGCTGGAAAATATGCGTCTTTCCGATGGCACCCTGTGGCCGATGCCGGTGACTCTGGATGTCGATGAGGCTTTTGCCGCGGAGTCGTCTGCCGGGGAGCGTATTGCGTTGCGTTCACCGGAAGGATTGCTGATTGCTACCATGGAGATTTCCGATATCTGGACCCCGAACAAGGCCCATGAGGCGGAACGGGTTTTCGGTGCCAATGATGAGGCTCATCCGGCGGTGGCCTATCTGCATCACCAGGCGGGAAAGGTTTATCTGGGCGGAAAAATCAAGGGGATTGATTCGCCAATTCATTATGATTTCCGTGGGTTGCGCAAGACTCCGCAGGAAACACGTGAGTTTTTTCAGGAGCGTGGCTGGAGCCGGGTGGTGGCCTTCCAGACTCGCAATCCCATGCATCGCGCCCATGTGGAGCTGACCTTCCGGGCGGCGAAGGAGGTCAAGGCCAATCTGATGATTCATCCGGTGGTGGGGATGACCAAGCCGGGGGATATCGACCACTATTCCCGGGTGCGTTGCTACGAGCATGTGATCAAGAACTACCCACGCCAGACTACTACGCTCAGCCTGCTGCCGCTTGCCATGCGTATGGGGGGGCCGCGTGAGGCGGTGTGGCACGCCATCATCCGCAAGAATTTTGGCTGCACCCACTTTATCGTCGGCCGTGACCACGCAGGGCCGGGTAGCAACAGCCAGGGTGAGGATTTTTATGGTCCTTATGAGGCGCAGGAGCTGGTGCAGAAGTATCAGGATGAGTTGGGGATAGAGATGATCCCGTTCCGGATGATGGTTTATGTGGAAGATCGGGCGGAATATGCTCCCATTGATGATATCAAGGAGGGGGAGAGTGTGCTGAAGATCTCCGGTACCGAATTCCGCCGCCGTCTGCAGCAGGGGCTGGATATCCCGGACTGGTTTTCCTATCCGGAGGTGGTAGCTGAGCTGCGCAAGACCCATCCACCGCGTCACAAACAGGGTTATGTGGTGTTCTTTACTGGTCTGTCCGGATCCGGAAAATCCACCATCGCCAACGCCCTGATGGTCAAACTGCTGGAGATGGGTGGCCGCCGGGTGACGCTGCTGGATGGTGATCTGGTACGCAAGAATCTCTCCAGTGAACTGACCTTCTCCAAGGAGCATCGTGATCTCAATATCAAACGGATCGGGTTTGTTGCCGGTGAAATTGCCAAGAATGGCGGGGCGGCGATTTGCGCCCCCATCGCTCCCTACGCCGCAACCCGGCGGCAGGTTCGCGAGTTGATTGAGCCGGTGGGTGGTTTCATCGAGGTGCATGTGGCCACTTCGCTGGAGGTGTGCGAGCAGCGTGATGTCAAGGGGTTGTATGCCAAGGCCAGGGCAGGATTGATCCCCGAGTTTACCGGGATCAGCGATCCTTATGAGGCTCCGGAGCACCCTGAGCTGTGTATCGATACCGAGACCTGTACGCCGGATGAAGCAGCGCAGCAGGTAATTATCAAGCTGGAGAGTCTTGGTTTTATCAAGTAACAGTTCTCCGGAAGTGGAGGGTGCGGGAGTGTCTTTGTCTGCTGCGGACACTGAACAGCTTCAGACGGTACGTGATTTCATCCGTCTGGGTGCCAGCCTGTTCAACCGCGCAGGGCTGTATTTCGGGCACGGTACCGACAATGCGCTGGATGAGGCGGTATGGCTGGTGTTGCACGCTTTGCATCTGCCGCCGGATCTCCC
>JALSHD010000009.1 GCA_026982395.1 Chromatiales bacterium
CCACAGCTTCAGAACAAAAAGATGGTGAGAGAATAAACGATGTGGAAAAAATGATCGATGCCATCCACGTCGCAATCGCCGAAAAAAATCCGAATCGGCTGCGGGATGTATCATCATGGGGAGTGCCACCCCCTGCGAAATGAAGTTCGCTTTTCAGAGGGTGGTGTTCAGGATTCTGCGGAAAAGATGGCTGGGGAACTAGGATTCGAACCTAGATTGACGGAGTCAGAGTCCGCTGTCCTGCCGTTAGACGATTCCCCATCGGGTATCCGGGGGTTTGAAACCCCCGAGACATTGAAACAGATTAACGCTTGGAGAATTGAGGACGCTTGCGCGCCTTGTGTAAACCGACCTTCTTGCGCTCCACTTCACGGGCATCACGGGTCACATAACCCGCCTTGCGCAACGCCGGACGCAATGTTTCATCCTGCTCCATCAGAGCACGAGTTATGCCATGACGTATCGCACCGGCCTGACCGCTGATACCACCGCCCTTGACCACGACGTTTACATCCACCTTGTCCGTCATCTCCACCAGTTCGAGGGGCTGGCGAACCACCATGCGAGCAGTCTCGCGACCGAAATACTGCTCCAGCGTCCGCTTGTTGACAGTAATATTACCACTGCCGGGAGTCAAATAAACGCGTGCTGTCGACCCCTTGCGGCGCCCGGTACCATAATAGTGTTTGTCTGCCATACTGTTTCCGTCTCGATTTGTGCAGGTTAAATTCAGATATCCAGCTGCTGCGGCTGTTGTGCGGTATGCTTGTGCTCGGCACCACCATAAACCTTGAGTTTGCGGAACATCGCCCGGCCCAACGGGTTCTTCGGCAACATCCCCTTGACCGCTGTTTCGATAACCCGCTCGGGAGCGCGTTGAATCAGTTTGTCGAAGGTGATGGATTTGATTCCACCCGGATAGCCACTGTGACGATAGTAGGTCTTGTCGGTTGCCTTGTTACCTGAGACACGCACCTTTTCTGCATTGATGACAACGATGTAATCGCCCGTGTCTACATGGGGTGTATATACCGGCTTGTGCTTGCCGCGCAGCCGCTTGGCTATTTCGCTGGCAAGACGGCCCAGGGTCTTGTCGGTGGCATCAACCAGATACCAGTCACGTTTGACTTCAGAAGGTTTCGCGCTGAAGGTCTTCATATCCAATACTGCTCCAAAATGAGGCAACCCGCCCAAACTAAAGACGGGGAATCCTACAGGAGTCCCCCGCAAAATTCAAGCACCGTTTCGCCTATCTTCCCTCTTGCAGCTGAACCTCCGCAACCCGGCGCTTGCCCACCTGGAACACATGTGTGCTACCGGATGGGATGGCAAGCCCTCGTTCCTCTATCCGCTCCCCGTCAATACGCACCGCACCCTGCTTTATCATCCGCAGTGCTTCGGAAGTACTGCTGGTCAGACCTGCATCCTTGAGCAGATTGGCAATCGGCAGACTGTCACTATCCACATTCAGCACCACCCGGGGAGGATTCTCCGGCAGGGCACCGTGCCGGAAACGTGATACAAAGGCCTCGTGCGCCTTGACCGCGGCCTCGCTACCGTGGAACCGCGCTACCAGCTCCTCCGCCAGCCGGATTTTGATATCACGGGGATTGACTCCCTCATCCACCTGCTTGCGCCAACTCTCTATCTCGCTCATGGGGCGGAAGCTGAGCAGCTCCAGATAGCGCCACATCAGCTCATCAGATACCGACATCAGTTTCCCGAACATATCCTCGGCCGGATCGCTGATACCTATATAGTTGCCCAGCGATTTGGACATCTTCTGCACGCCGTCCAGACCTTCCAGTATAGGCATGGTGATCACCACCTGCGGCTCCTGGCCGTACTGCTTCTGCAACTCCCGGCCCACCAGCAGGTTGAACTTCTGATCAGTCCCTCCCAGCTCCACATCCGCTTTCATGGCTACGGAGTCATACCCCTGAATCAGGGGATAGAGAAATTCATGTATGGCAATCGCCGCGCCACCAGTATAGCGTTTGTGAAAATCATCCCGCTCCAGCATACGTGCCACGGTGTGCCTGGCTGCCAGCTGAATCAGATCGGCGGCACTCATGCCGTTCATCCAGCTGGAGTTGAACATGACCAGGGTTTTTTCCGGCTCCAGAATCTTGAAGATCTGCTGTTCATAGCTTTTGGCATTTTCAATCACCTCGTCCCGGGTAAGGGGGGGACGGGTGCTGTTTTTACCGGTTGGATCGCCAATCATGCCGGTGAAATCCCCAATCAGAAACATCACCTCATGGCCCAGATCCTGAAACTGGCGCAGCTTGTTGATCAATACCGTATGCCCCAGGTGCAAATCCGGCGCCGTTGGATCAAATCCCGCCTTGATACGCAACGGCCTGCCCTGTTTCAGCTTGTCGACCAGTGCGCTTTCCAGCAGAATCTCCTCGCATCCCCGTTTAATGAGGTCCAGAGACTCTTGCAGTAAAGACATACGGTTACTCCCCTCTTGATAAATCAATAATAATTAAGATATTGCGCCATTCTGATAAATAGGATTATTATACAGGCTTCTGGCTGGGTATTATCTCAAGTTCCACGTTTTCTTTTCCGATATCACATATAGACATCTGGGCAAACGAATACAATACTATATCAATGGCATATCGAAGAAAGCAGGCAACAATACCGGATACTACCCCCCCTGTAAGCCTCCCCTTGCGGCCATTGCTGTTCCTTGCCGGGCTGGTTGTCGCAACCACGCTATTTGCGGTTGTACTGGATAGCCCGACCCAGCGCGCCTCCGCCCCTGTACCACTGGAGATTCCGGCTCAGTTTACAGCTGAACCCCAATCTGATGGCATTCCCGCTATTTCTCTCGAACCCCTGCTTGTCACCATAAAGCCAGGAGACACGCTCTCCGGTATTTTTGACAGGGTTGGTCTCAGCCAGCAGGAACTACACCGCATTCTGGAGCAAAAAGAAGCGCGCAAGACGCTCCGCGCCATCCGGCCCGGGAAAGAGCTGAGTTTTATGCTCGGAGACGAAAACAGACTGCAAACATTGAGCTACGCCATTGACCTCACCCGGACCCTTGAAGTTTACCGGGAAGGAGACAGTTTCCAGGCAACCACGGTTCAGCACCCGCTGGAGCACCGCACACGTTTCACCAGCGCGGCGATCAACAGCTCCCTGTTCCTGGCTGCACAAAAAGCCGGGCTGTCTGACAAAACGACCATGGAGATGGCCGATATTTTTGGATGGGACATCGATTTCGCGCTGGACATTCGCTCGGGCGACCAGTTCACCGTGTTATATGAGGAGCTGTACCGTGACGGGGAAAAAATCCGCAGTGGCAATATCCTGGCGGCAGAGTTCACCAATCAGGGGAAAACCTATGTCGCTATCCGTTACACCACCCCGGAGGGCCGTTCCGGCTACTACTCCCCGGACGGCATGCGGATGCGCAAAGCATTTCGCCGTACTCCGGTTGAATTTTCCCGCATCAGCTCGCGGTTCGGTAAGAGATTTCACCCCATACTGAACCGCATGCGGGCTCATAAAGGGGTCGATTATGCCGCTCCCACCGGAACACCCATTCGCGCCACCTCGGACGGAAAGGTAGTTCACAAGGGTCGCAAGGGCGGTTATGGAAAAACAGTCATTCTGAAACACGGCAAGCGCTACAGTACACTTTATGCTCACATGTCACGTTACGGAAAAGGATTGCGCAGAGGGCAGACAGTAAAACAGGGACAGATTATCGGCTATGTCGGCCAGTCCGGCAGCGCCACCGGTCCCCATCTGCATTATGAATTCCGCATCGACGGCGTTCACCACAACCCGCTGACTGTCCGGCTACCCAAGGCACTCCCCATAGAAAAGAAATACCGGGAAGACTTCAAGGCAAAAGCCGAAAAGCTGCTCGCCCGGATGGAACAGCACAAGGGAACGCTGGTAGCGCAAGCTTCCCGGCCAGAAACGGAATAACAGAGCCGGAAAAATGACTCGCTTCTATATCGGCCTCATGTCCGGCACCAGTCTGGATGGGGTTGATGTAGCACTGGTAACATTTGACGGAAACACCCCCTCCTGTATTGCCGCGCACACCGAGCCGTACCCGGCTCCCCTGCGCGACGCCCTGCTAAACCTGTGCCAGCCGGGTGCCACCATTGAAAAGATGATGGAGCTGGACATCCAGTTGGGTGAAGTATATGCACAGCTGGTCTGCCAGCTGTTGGCAGAGACAGGGATCTCTCCCCATCAGGTAGAAGCAATAGGGAGTCACGGTCAGACAATCTGCCATCGTCCGGAATGCAGTCACCCCTCTACGCTACAAATTGGCGACCCCAATATTATTGCCCACCGCACCGGCATCACTACCATCGCTGATTTCCGTCGCCGCGACATGGCGGCAGGGGGGCAGGGCGCCCCTCTGGTTCCTGCCTTTCACCAGGCTGTATTTCAGCACAACAAGGAAAACCGCGTAGTAGTAAATATCGGCGGCATCAGCAATATCACCATCCTGCCCGCAAACAACACGCGACCTGTTAGTGGATTTGATACCGGCCCGGGAAATGTACTGCTGGATGGTTGGGCCAGCCGCCACTTAAAATGCCCGATGGACAAGGATGGGGCCTGGGCCGCCAACGGCAGAGTTGATACAGGTCTGTTGGCCGAAATGCTGAATGATCCATTTTTCCGGCACCCCCCTCCCAAAAGTACCGGACGGGAATACTTCAATCTGGCCTGGCTGCAAAGTCATCCCCAAACCAGCAAACTGCCACCGGTTCACGTAGCAGCCACCCTCTGCAAGCTGACCGCTGGCAGCGTTACCGCAGCCATCCATCACCATGCCCCTGGTACGGAACATATCATTGTATGTGGTGGTGGTATTCACAATAAAACATTAATGACGCAACTGAAAAAACTGGCCGCACCAGCCAGGGTAGAGTCCAGCCTGGCGCACGGGATAGATCCTGACTGGGTTGAGGCCATCGCTTTTTCCTGGCTGGCCCGACAGACACTGAAAGGACAACCGGGTAATTTACCTTCTGTTACAGGAGCTGACCAGGCTGTGGTATTGGGCGGAATCTACCGCTGATCTGCAAGATTCGATAATGACATACTGGACAATCAGGAGTTCAACATGACCATTTCACGTGATGACATTCTCAAAACATTTCATTTTCGCCATGCCTGCAAAGAGTTCGATGCAGAAAAAAAGATAGCTGAAGATGATTTCAGAACCATACTTGAAACCGGACGGTTGTCACCCAGCTCCTTTGGCTTCGAGCCATGGTATTTCCTGGTCGTCCAGGACACTGCGCTGCGGGAAAAACTCCGCAAATTCACCTGGGGCGGACAGAAGCAACTCCCTACCGCCAGCCATGTTGTGGTAATACTGGCCCGAAAAAGCCGTTTCATGAGATATGACAGTGAGTATATTGCTGATTTGATGCGCAATGTTCACAAGCTTCCCGAAGCAGTTATTAAGAAGAGAACAGAGATCTACAAAAAATTTCAGGAAAATGATTTCAAATTACTGGAGAGTGAACGGGCACTGTTTGACTGGGCCTGCAAACAAACCTATATAGCGCTTGGCAACATGATGACTTCCGCCGCCATGCTGGGCATCGACTCCTGTCCGATAGAGGGCTTTGAATACGATAAGGCAGAAAAAGCCCTGGCGAAAGATTTTGCAATCGACACCGACGAGTTCGGCATATCCTGTATGGTTACCTTCGGCTTCAGAGTCAAGGAAGGAAGAGAAAAAACGCGCCAGTCGACGGAAAATATTACCCGGTGGTACTAACCCGGAAGCCAGATATCGCATCAGTTCCGGATTTCACCAAAGAGCAACTCTGAAAGAAAATAGTGTAATTTTTTCGCGGGAACAAGAAAGCACCCCGCACACGACTGCATGGACGCAGAAGGCAGGCAGAAACCTGGTACAGACAAAAAAGCCCCGCCTGACCAACCAGGTGGGGCTTTTTTGTCACATAGAGCGAACAGTGCCGCAGGGCTGTCGGGTAAGGAGCGGCCATTACTGGCCGCCCCTCCCCTAAGAACCGTACGTGCGAGTTTCCCCGCATACGGCTCAAGCCTTCATAAACACAACCCTAGGGTTGTACCGGTTTATACAAACTGATACCAAGACTATGTACCTGCCTGTGACAATTTGGGTGAAGTAACACCAAATTCGACAGAATTTCTGTACCTCCCAGATGTCGCTCGATCAGGTGGTGGATATTCCACCCCGTCTCTCGCGTAATCTGGCTATTGCAGACCAAACAACGTTTGTCCTGCTCCAGCCACAGAGATACCAGCTTCCATCGCCCCTTCATGGATGTTTTCCAGGTTCGCTCAAGGCGTTCCTCGAAATACTGCTCCCATTCCGGTGCAAATGGATTGGCTTCTGCCTTAATTTTGGTATGCCGCTTGATCGCAATATCACTCGCATATTGCAGTCGCACGACTTCACCTTCCGGCGTCATGCCCTGAAAGGTCCAATTTCGGGAGCCGTTGGATTTAACTAGAGTTTAGAGCGAACCCGCCTCCTTCAGTCTGATTTTTTCAGCCCGAATAGATTGGTTGCTTCGTTGTTAAACTGTGTATTACGTCGCTTTACACTGTTCATGCACGGATCTTCCGTTTTCAGCCCAGTCTGGGGGTTCGAATTTTTT
>JALSHD010000010.1 GCA_026982395.1 Chromatiales bacterium
AGGAACGAGGTCATACGGAGCCGTGACGGACGCAGGACGGTCGGGGCAAAAGGAATCAGCTGTCGCGTAGGCGAGTCGATTTTTGACAGGGAGGTCAAAAATCTATCACGAGGTAGCGACACTATCGGCCGCCCGATTCAATGTGCGCGGGATCCCCAGCGTCAAAGCGGTGGTGGAAGGGCGCGTGGCCGATGAGTTTTCTGGCGCCCTGCCCGAGTCCGAAGTCCGGCGCTTCATCGAGGGACTGCTTCCCTCCGAAGCGGAGAAACTGCGCCGGCAGGCCCGGGAACAGCGCGGCGATGGCGATGCCGAACGTGCCCGGCGGATGCTGGAGGAGGCTCTTTCCATGGAGCCGGAAAACGACCGGATCCGTATCGATCTCGCCCGGCTCTATCTCGATCTCGACCTGACGGAGGCGGCCCGCGAACAGCTCGATGCACTCTCCCCTCCAGCCCGCCTGGAGCAGGAGGTGCAGGAGCTGGAGAGCCGGCTGCAACTGGTGGAACAGAGTCGGGATCTGCCGGAGGAGGCGGAACTGCAGCAACGCATCCTCCAGAAGCCGGACGACCTGGAGGCACGCCTGCTGCTCTCTCGCCGCTACACCGCCGAGCAGCGATACGCCGAAGCGATGGAGCAGCTGCTGGAGATCATCCGCCGGGATCGCAGTTTCCAGGAGGACATCGGACGCAAGCAGATGCTGACCCTGTTCAATGTCGTGGACAATCCCGATCTGGTGCGCGAGTATCGGCGCCGGCTGGCCAATGTGCTTCACTAGCAGGATATTGAAAAATCCCATCCATGGTCTTTTTCAGCGCGGGGCCGGAAAAGTGCGATTTCCCACCCCCCTCATTTTCAATGGCTTGGCACCATTGAAAATGGCGGCACATCCCTGTGCCGCTAACAGGCTGCCGAAAAACAGCGTTTTTCAACAGCCTGGTCCGAACTTCCTGCCTGATCGCCCTCTCCCTCTGGCTGTTTCGGAAATCGTGAACGCCAACTGAATCCGCATGGCGGCCCGGGAAGATTCCCCCTCTTTCAGCGTAACTATTCAGTGAACTGTTACCCACGACGTTGGTGGCTGTTCACTGGGTAGTTACCTTTCAGCCGGGTAAGTCCAACATGGCTTATAAATTGCTAATGTTCATGATACGGGGTATCCCGGCAGAGCAGAACAAGCAAAAGGAGAACAGCCATGGCACACATCGTAGTCGTCGGAGCCAGTACAGGAGGTCTGCCAACAGCATATGAGGTACGGGAGATGCTGGGCAGTGAACACAAGGTAACCGTCGTATCCAACACCGACACATTCCACTTCGTCCCGTCCAATCCCTGGGTTGCCGTCGGGTGGCGCGACCGTGAAGACACCAGCTTCAAGCTGGAGCCCTATGTCACCGCCAAGGGGATCGATTTCATTCCGGTCGGCGTCAGCGAGATCAAGCCGGACGAGAACCAGCTGGTACTGGCCGACGATCGGGTAATCGACTACGACTACCTGGTCATCGCCACCGGCCCCAAGCTGGCATTCGACGAGATCGAGGGCACCGGACCAGAGGGCTTTACCAGCTCCATCTGCACCCTGGACCATGCCGAGAAGGCGTATGAGAAGTGGCAGAAGTTCGTCGAACAGCCCGGCCCGATCGTGGTGGGTGCCGTGCAGGGCGCCTCCTGCTTCGGGCCTGCCTATGAGTTTGCGTTCATCATGGATGCGGATCTGCGCAAGCGCAAGATCCGCGATCAGGTGCCAATGACATTCGTCACCTCCGAACCCTACATCGGCCACCTCGGGCTGGGTGGCGTAGGCGACTCGAAGGGGATGCTGGAGTCCGAGCTGCGTCAGCGCCACATCCCCTGGATCTGCAACGCCAAGGTCACCAAAGTGGAAGATGGCACCATGTTCGTCACCGAACACAACGAACAGGGCGAACCCATCAAGGAACATGAGCTGCCGTTCAACTTCTCCATGATGCTGCCCGCATTCAAGGGGGTGGACCCGGTGATGGCGGTAGGCGAGGATCTGGTCAACCCGCGCGGCTTCGTCAAGGTGGATGACTACCAGCGCAACCCCAAGTGGAACAACATCTATTCGGTCGGCGTCTGCATCGCCATCCCGCCGGTAGAGGTCACCCCGGTCCCTACCGGGGCACCCAAGACCGGCTACATGATCGAATCAATGGCCACGGCCGTTGCCCACAACATCCGTGACGCACTGCAGGGCAAGGAGCCCTCCACCCAGGCCACCTGGAATGCCATCTGCTTGGCGGACATGGGCGACACCGGCGCCGCCTTCGTGGCGATTCCACAGATTCCGCCGCGCAACGTAGCCTGGATGAAGAAAGGCAAGTGGGTTCATCTGGCCAAAAAGGCGTTCGAGAAATACTTCATCAACAAGATGAAAAAGGGCACCAGCGAGCCGATCTTCGAGAAATATATCCTCAAGATGCTGGGGATCGACAAGCTGAAATAGCCTGGCTGCCTGTTCCGGGCATGTCAGTAACTGTTTTCACCGTGAAGCTTTTTTTGCCAAGGACGGCTGCCGGACAGACTCCAACAGTTGAAGTCCCGGCAATGGTGATCTGTTTCAACCCTTCTTATCCTTCATGGTGAAAACAGTCATATTCTTGACATGCGCCCACCGGCCTGACGGGTCTTTGACGCTATTTTCCTGATTTCAGCGATCCAACCGCCAGAACCGCCCAACCTGACAGAAAACAGATCCCCCCAAACGGGGTAATTATTCCAACAGATCGGGTTCCCGTGAGCGCCAGCAGATAGAGACTTCCGGAGAACAGCACGATTCCCGCCAGCAGCAATCCGCCCGACCAGTTCAGATAACGCAGCTGCGGATTTTTCGCGGCCCACAGGCCGATAAAGAGCAGCGCCAGCGCATGGTACATCTGATACTGCACCCCGGTCTGAAACACCGTCAGCATATGGGCTGAAATCTGGCTGCGCAGCCCGTGGGCGCCAAAGGCTCCCAGCGCCACGCTCAAAAACCCGTTTATCGCACCCACTACTATAAATACCTTACCCATACCCTACTCCAGCCATTCAATGATATGTTGTTCAAGTTCACTATCCAGATCATCCAGCTCGCTGTCCGGTATTGCGTAGGCACGCACCGAAACACCAGCATCAACAACACTGTCGGGATCGTTACTGCGCAGCGGATGCCAGTCCGGCAGATCCTCCCCCTCTGCAATCAAACGATAGGCACAGCTGATGGGCATCCAGTGAAGCTGGGGGATGTTGCCCGTGGAGAGCGTCAGACAACTGGGCACCAGGCGGCTGCGTTCGGAATACCGGCTGCAGCAGCCGTTCTGAAAATCCAGCAAACTGCACACGACATTCGTATAATAGACCTTGCCGCTCTCTTCATCTTCCAGCTTGTGGAGACAGCATTTGCCGCAGCGATCACACAGCGACTCCCACTCTGCACGAGTCATTTCATCAAGGGATTTGCGGCGCCAGAAAGGGATGGTTTGCATGAAATCAATATTCAGAACTCTGTTCCTGCTCATTACTAAGACAAACGACAGTAAAGCAGGATTCAGAGCCCCCCAGGCGTTCCGGATCAAGACGCAGCCCGAAGGGAATGGCGCACCCTTGCCAAGGGCTGCAACGCCGATCCGGGACGCCTGGGGGGCTCCCGGCGGGCAAGCCTCCGGGCGGCCATTCGTGCCGTTGCAGCGGCTCGCCACAGAAGTACAATGCGCTTTGCGACTGACCGCCCGGAGGCTTGCTGAATCTTGCGTTACTGTCGTTTGTCTTAGTATAACCCTGTTGGCCGGCGAGGTGTCGGCGGAAGTTGTGGTACAGGACGCAGTTGGCAATACAGTACGCCTCTCCCAGCCGGCAAAACGGGTCATCAGCCTGGCGCCCCACAACACCGAAAACCTGTTTGCTGCCGGAGCAGGAGCGACACTGGTAGGCGCAACAAGATACAGCGACTACCCTGTCGCGGCCCAAAAGGTTCCCCGGGTCGGTGGATATACCGGTCTGGATCTCGAAACCATCATTGCCCTGAAACCCGATCTGATCCTCGCCTGGGAGAGCGGTAACCGAAAAGAGGATATCAAACGGCTGCGTTCGCTGGGGTTTATCATTTACCTGAGTGAACCGCGCCAACTGGAGGATATCGCCACCGAGATTGAGATACTGGGCACACTGACCGGCACAACAGAAACAGCCCGCCAGTTTGCAAACCGGTTCCGCAAGCAGCTGCAACAGCTGCGCCAGCGTTACCATGGAGTGAGGCCGGTACGGATTTTCTATGAGATCTGGCACCGGCCACTGATCACCATCAATGGGGAACAGCTCATCAGCAGGGCAATCAGCCTGTGTGGTGGCAACAATGTCTTTGCCGGACTCTCCGCACTGGCACCTGCAATCGATATCGAGGCCGTACTTGCCGCCAATCCGGATGCCATCATCACTTCCGCAAGAGGTGCACAACAAGACCGTGAATGGCTGGAGAACTGGCGCCGCTGGCCGCAACTCCGGGCAGTTGCCCAAGACAATCTCTATTTCATCCCCCCGGATCTGCTCCAGCGGCAGGGACCACGCATTCTGCAGGGGACAGAACAGCTATGTGAAACCATCGCCCGGGCGAGAAACAAGCTGCAGCACCAATAGAAGCCGGTTGCCAGCCGGGTACCTGCTGTCACCCCCTTCCTTTCCACTCGACACAAAACCACCTGCCACAACGTAACGTATATGAAAGCCCCACCTTTCGGTTGCATAACAGAGAGCACTCGCCTATAATTCGAAATATGTCGAAGTATAGTATTGACGGCAAGCCATTGACTGAGATGTTCAAGGCATTGAGCAATCCCCATCGGCTGGCGCTGTTCTATCGTCTGATGAACTGCTGCACCCCGGGTACCCGTTGCGGGATGAATGAAACCAAACGTTTTTGCGTGGGTGAGTTGCATGAGGGGCTGGATATCGCACCATCGACCCTGTCCCACCATCTCAAGGAGCTGCACCGTGCCGGCCTGATTCGGATGGAGCGGCGCGGCAAACATATCGACTGTTGGCTGGAACCTGCAGTATTGGTTCAGTTGAGCCAGTTTTTCAAGCCAGATTAAAACGAGGAGAAAATTATGAGTTCATGTTGTTTACCCAAACCGGAAACCACGGATCACGCCCGGCAGGACACTCATCGTCAGGAGGTGCGCGATGCCTACGCCAAGGTGGCAAATGCAAGCAATCAGGGGGGTGCCTGCGGGATCGAAAGCAGTTGCTGTGGTGTATCGGATGATTCGGCCATCAACACCCTGATCTCAACCCGTCTGGGGTACAGCGAAGCAGACCTGGCCAACGCACCCGGCGGTGCCGACATGGGACTGGGTTGCGGAAATCCACGGGCTATCGCTTCACTGCAGCCGGGCGAGGTGGTTGTGGATCTGGGCGCCGGGGGCGGTTTTGACTGTTTCCTGGCCGCGCATGAGGTAGGAGAGACCGGGCACGTCATCGGCATCGACATGACGCCTGACATGCTCAGCAAGGCCCGCAAAAATGCCCGGAAGGGAAAGTTCAGCAATGTTGAATTTCGCCTGGGTGAGATCGAACATCTGCCGGTTGCCGATGAGTCGGTTGATGTCATCATCTCCAATTGCGTGATCAATCTGTCACCCGATAAACCGCAGGTTTTTCGGGAGGCGTTCAGGGTATTGCGTCCCGGCGGACGGCTGGCCATCTCGGATGTAGTTGCTACGGTGGAGCTGCCGGAGCATATGCGCAACGACCCTGCTCTGATTGCCGGCTGCATGGGCAACGCATCATTGATCCAGGATCTGGAGACCATGATCAAGGCCGCTGGCTTCGAGAACGTGCGTATCGAACCGAAGAATGAATCCAGGGAGTTTATCCGCGACTGGGCGCCGGATCATAATGTAACCGACTACGTGTTGTCGGCAACGATTGAAGGGGTAAAGCCAGACTGCAAAGCGGGTTCAGGGTGTTGCTAGCCAAACGCAATTGTAACTACTCAGCGAATAGCAAACAGGTTATGTAATTGCTCAGGTTGCTTCTGAAACGCGTCAGATCAAGGCGGAAAATGTGAGTTTGCAACTGGCAAATGACCATTTTCCAACGCAGAGATGGCGCGTTTCAGAAGCAACCCGAGTAGTTATACGCAATTTTTTACTGAAAAGGTCGTCCTTTTTATTCAGCCAGACCAAACCGCAAATAGAGATATCATCAACCCGGCAACAACAAGCGGCAACTGTCAGGAAGAGCATGCGGTAGATGCTTTGTTCAAGTGGATACTTTGATCAAAAAATATAATAGGATAGCCGGACTCATCCAGTTTTTCAGCGCGGTGAAATTCCATTTTCTTGATTAACGGACTGAACCAAACGCAAGAAAAAATGATGAAAAATACTAGATATGGCAGCTATATCCTCCCATGCATGGCGCTGTTTTACGCAACGGTTGCGATAGCCGATAATGCTGAGCTGGAGCGCTGCCTGCTGAATCGTCTCAAGCAGACGAGTGCAAATACACCGGTGAGTGAATTGCGTGCCTACTGTAAAGAAAGGGTGACAGAAAAGAGATCTGTCGTAGGCGGACGCCTGTTTGATGAACGGCTGATTGAGAACAACCCCTTCGTTATTACTGCTCACAAGCCCAACTACGTG
>JALSHD010000011.1 GCA_026982395.1 Chromatiales bacterium
GTTCGGCGGCAAAGTGTTGGGCATCTGCCGCTGATCCGCCATTGCCGCAGATGTAGATCTGTCCTCCGTAGCCAAGAACGCGCAGGATTCGTTCTACCGCCTCATGAATCTGCGGGGTAAGGTTTTCTATACATGCGATGGCCTGGTTATGGGCGGCAAGTATGGATGGGATGTTTAAGCTCATAAGCGTGAGTCGTGATGGTATGGATAAGGAGGTATTGTATTACTTTTTATCAAGAACCGGGCGCAATGCATAAAATACCTGCTGCGGCTGAATGGCCTGCAGGCAGCGGTTGTCGCTGCAGGGGGTTTTGCGGTGGTTGGCCGCGCTGACGCACGGGGAGCAGGCCAGTCCGGCATAGATGGGGGTGGAGTTGCCCAGTGAACCGTACAGGGCCGGGGTCTCCGGGCCGAACAGGACAAACACAGGCAGATCAGTAATGGCGGAAAAATGGCCCGGCCCGGAGTCGTTGGTGACCATCAGGGTGGCGATGCTGTAGAGTGCGGGCAGTTCCCCCAGCTTCAGCTGACCGGCGAAGTTGACGCACCGTTCGTTTCCCACCTCGGTTCGCAGCGCTTCCGCCTCCTGCTGCTCGGAGGGCGCGCCGGTGATCAGGATCACCACATCGGGGAAAGTCTCCAGAATCATCTTCATCAGCGCCACATAACGCTCCGGCATCCAGCGGCGCTGGGGCAGCAGCTCGCTGGCGTTGGGATTGATCAGCACCAGACGCTGCTCTGTTGGTTGCCAGGCGGGAAAGCAGTGTTTGATCTGCTCGCGCAGCTCTGACTGTTGAGTGGTGCTGACTGAAACCTTGCGCAGCTGGATCTCGTCGTCGCTGATGATTGTCTTGGAGTAGGGACACTCCTCCTGTTTGCTCAGCAGGGCGTTGACCAGTGCGATAAAGTTTTTGGCGATGTGCTGGTGGGGGTTATAGGCCACCCGGTGCGTCAGCATCTCTCCACGGTACAATCCTTCGTTGTGAAAGGCGTGAAAACCTACCCGGTTGACCGCTCCGCACAGGCCGGCCAACAGCGCCGTGTAACGGGAGAACAGCTCCAGATCGATAACGCTGTCGATGCCCATCTTGCGGCTCCAGCGCAGAAAGGCCAGTGTATCGGCTGCCAGGTGCAGCAGGCTGGCCTCCCGGATCATGAAAATGTTCTGCCGGGGGATGGTATCCAGCAGATAGAGGCTGGGAGCATTTTTGGCAAAGATGACAAAGTAGAGTTCGGCATTCAGCTCCCGCTTCAGTTTTTGCATGGCGGGGTCGGCAAGGAGGGTGCTGCCCATTTCGGACAGCTCAATCAACAGCACTCTACGCGGTGCTTTTTTTTCTGCTGGTCTGAAGTACCGCCACAGCCGCAGCCATCCGCTCAGCAACCCGCAGAGAGGAACGCCTGCCAGGTGGTCAATACGCCGCATGGTGTCAACTTTCATAACGTTTCCTCAAATCTGGTGCTTTCCCGCCAGGTAGAAATAGAGGCCGGGGAGGCTGGTCACTATCAACGCCACACCGTAAAGGATAGACATGGACAGCACCATGGTCTTGTCGGCTCCAATCAGGGTAAACAGACCGACCATGGCGCCTTCCCTCACACCCCAGCCGGCCAGCGTGATGGGCACAAGAGTCAACAGAATAACCGGCGGAACAATAACCAGAAAGATAATCAATCCATAGTGCATTCCCACCCCCTGCGCCAGATAGTAGAAGGCAATGATGGAAAACAGATGGGTGAGCAGCGTCATGGCAATCTGGATGGCCCCCTTGTTGCCCCGATACACTCTGTTGGTGCGCCTCGACAACCCATACAGGGGGCGCAGCCAGGACTTGCGGAAAAAGCGAAACCGGGCAAGATTGAAGCGCTGTACCGCCATCAGGATGAGGATGGCGCAGATTCCGCCGGTAGAGAGTGCATTGATGATCCAGAATATCTCATCCGGAAGCAGTCCCGGCCGTAGCATGTTGGCGAGCAGGTTCAGCATCAGCAGGCCGCTCAATCCCACCAGCCGGTCGATGAATACACCGGCGAAGGCATCCCGTTTGCGGAATCCCAGCCGGACAATATCCAGTACGCGCAGCGCATCGCCGCCGATGCTGGTGGGCAGTGCCTGGTTAAAGAATGCTCCCTTGAAATAGCTCTTCAAGTAAAAGAGAAAACGCTGGCCGAAACGGAGCTCCTTCATGATAATGTTCCAGCGGTAGGAGGCCAGGAAGGTGCTCAAAAACTGGGCAGCAAAGCCGAGTAGCACATAACCCAAGTGTGCATCACCAATTGTCGCAGCCACCTTGCGGATGTCAATGCTGCGAAAGATGAGGAAAAAAATAGCGAGTGTAACGAGTATTTTAACTGCGTTCTTCATCAAGACGGGGGAGAGTAGCGTGTCACTGGCCTGCAACTGACACGGCAACTTGAATATATTCGCCGCGTGTCGGCCGGTCTTTCAAACATCATAGGTGCAGGGGTTTCAGACGTGCGCCGGCCCACACTTGCAGCGTCCGACAATGGGACTTCCATTGCCATTGCCCTCTGCCCTGAACCAGTACATACCTGAAGTGCTGAATACAATATATTTGGTTGCCGTGTTAACAATAGACAGGATCATACCATTTCGGCGGAATTACGGGTATTACCGAAGTTTCTTCAGGCGCCACAATCCCGGCAGCGCCATCACCAGACAGGATACCGCAATGGCTCGCTGGAAAACCGCAACATCCAGATCGCCGGTACGGTGATAGAGCAACAGCCAGATCGCCAGTATCGTCAGCAGGAGGGCAAAAGCACGTTGTGCCTTCGGCTGTACCCCTGCTTGCCACCGCTGGGCCAGCAGGGTTCCGAATCCTGCGGCGAGCCAGCCGCCAAATGCTCCGGCAAGCACGTCCATTGGCCAGTGTGCTCCCACAACCATGCGGGAACAGCCCACGACAACAGCCAGGGACAGCAGCGCCATCTGTATTCCCCATGACCTTGAATGCAGGAACAGCACTCCGGCAAGGGTGAAAATGGTGGTGGTGTGGCCAGAGGGAAAGGAGTGCTGTTTAAGAACCGGCCCGATAATAGACAATGCATCCGCGGGTAACAGCGCCGCAGGGCGCATTGCCCCCACCAGCGGTTTCAGGCCCAGCGCCCACACCATGGCAAGCAGAGCGGCCACCATCATTGCCCGCACAACATCCGGACGGCGGCCGATAAAGGGCAGGATCAGTACCAGCGCCACGACGCCATCACCCAGCAGGGTCAAATGTGACCATAACAGTTTCCCGGTGTATTGGCTTAACCCGTTGAACCAGAGAAACAGCGCCAGATTCAGATCCGCTGACCAGACGACAATCATGCCGATCAGGGCTGCCAGCGGCACACCCCAGAACCGCGGGCTGCTCCAAATCTGTGTGAACTGGATCTCTATTTTATTCACTGCCCCGATAATCCTCACAGGAAAAATAGCGGAAAGTAACCGCAGGCTTGCCATTCAGCAGAACAGGCAGCGGATCCAGTTCTGTACAGTGGGCAAAAAACCGGCTGCCCGGCTTGCCCCGGTAATACGACGGTGTTACCAAGATACCGCGCGTCCCTTTTTGCGGTGAGCCGAACCAGAGGTCAAACTGATCAAAACGCTGATCCAGCACCTGCACCGGCGTGGGACGGGCGTACCAGGCGATACGGCTGGCATAGGTCCAGTTCTCTACAAAAATCTGCGCCGGCTTGCCAGGGGAGTCCGGCATCTGCCGGCGCAGCTGCTCGGCCCGCTGGGCAGCCTGTTCCCAGCCATACAGATCGCGCAGCGGGTGGTTGTTTGCCTGGAACGGCATCCAGGGAACCAGTAACTGACTATACACCACCAGGATCAGGAGCCCGGAGTAGATGGCGGAGAGCCACACGGTAATCCGTACCGGGCGCTGCTGCCAGCGCTGAAGAATCCAGCGTGCAGCGAGCGGAGCGGCAATGGCCCATCCCAGTGCGGTCCAGTGTGGCAGAGTGGCGTAGAAGCCCCCGTTCCAGCCAAACAGCAGCAGTACTGGCAGGGCGAAGCAGAGTGTGTCCCGGACTCCGGGGTGCCGGTATTCGCGCAACCCCTGAATCAGCGCTACCCAGCCGAACAGATACAGTGCCGGGGTGTAAGCCAGAAGCTGCCCCGCCTGGCTGAGCAGGAATCGCCCGGCGCTCCAGTGGCTGCCTTTGGTGCCGTGTTGAAGCTGGTAGTTAAAAGAGATCCAGTCATGGATGTGGTTCCACCACAGCACCGGAAGAATCAGCAAAAATCCGGTGCCGACCGCCAGCCACAGCCCCGGTGACAGCAGGCGCCGCCACTGCTTGCCAGCCCCCAGTGCCAGCAACGCCCCCACAGCCAGGGTGATGGCGGTATATTTGGACAGTCCCGCCAAGCCGAGAAACAGGCCGCTCAACAGCCAGTCGCGTAATCCGTTGTGATTCAGTGCGCGGCGCAGGTAACGAATCGCCAGCAGGCCAAACAGCAGCAAGGGGCCATCGGGAACCATCGCCATCGCCAGCAGCTGGATAATAATACCGCCCTGGAACAGGACCACCGCGACAAAACCCAGCCACGGTGACTGATCCGGAAACAGCTCCCTTGCCAGCTGATACAGCACCAGACTGGCGGCAGCGGAGAGGGTAATGGGGATCAGGCGCAGTGCAAAATCACTTTGGGAAAAGGGCAGAATCAGTGCCTGTAACCAGCCGACCATCGGGGGGTGATCGAAGTAGCTCCAGTCCAGATGCAGGCCGTAGAGCGCATAGTGAGCCTCGTCCACGCTGAGCCCGATGCCGGGCGCGACCAGCAGATGCAGCAGAGTTATCCCCATGATCAGTGCCCACGTTGCCTGGAGTGCGCGCCCGGCCTGTCGAGAGGTCTCTTTTGTTTTTTGCATTGTGGTGAGCTGTATGCGGTCTATTGATGCAGCATGGTGCAGGGGCGTTGTTCAACCGTTGCTCCCCGCTCACTCCTGATCAGGCTGTTCAGCACTTGCCGTGGCAGGCGTTTGCCTTCGGAATTGCGCAATGCCAGCCAATATTGGCGCTTTCTGATCCGTACTTCATTGATAGTAGCATCCCGGTTGTGTTTCCTTACCCGGGTCAGCCGTTTCCGGGCGCTCTCTCTTGTCGAGAAGATACCCAGGGATACAGCATTTTTCATTTCTCCCGAAGTTATCGGTTGTGCATCAGCGAATCCTGCTGCATTCAGTTTCTGCGCTGTGTCACGGGATTTTTTGCTGCTGGTAGCCGGCGGAATATGAACCCAGTACCCGGTTCTCTGCTGCGAGCTGCTCCAGCGCTTTTCCACACGAGCTGATAAGTTTGCTGTCCGGGAAATTACCTGTTGAACTTTCGTGCTGGAGGTAAAGGGGCCAAGAACATAGCAAAGACCACCTTTTTGTGCGGTGGGCAGGGATGGTGGACTGGAAGAGGCAGTGCTGGTTCGGGAAGCGGTAGTGACCGGTTCGCTTGCTCTTTGCTCAGCAGTTGCCGGCGGGAGCTCCTTTATCGGCGCGGAATCTGCCGGAGAGGGTTTGTCTTTCACCGGGGGGGGTATCGTCAAGGCAGGTTCAAGTTCGCTCAACAGTACCAGTGTTTTGCCTTTTGATGAGAATGCTGCTTCCTGTTGATAGGAGGAGCCAGCGTCGTCCTCCCGGAGCCAATTCCAGAAAAAAAAGATAATATTGGCTGCCAGCAACAGCAGGAATAACCACCTCATGTCGTTCAAGTATTACGCGTTGTGTTGTTGTCAGCCAGAATCCTTGCCCCCTCGAGCACCAGCTCAGATCTGTGCTGCCATCTGCCATCCAGATACGGGAGCAGTTGCACAGCGTCGCCACCAGTGATGATGCATACTACTTCAGATTCTGCTGTTTTACCTAGTTTTGCCGCCATTTGCTCCATTGCGCCGACCAACGCATAGCGGCAGCCCAGCGTGACAGCACTGCTGGTGTCCTCTCCGAAGCTGAGGTTTTCTGATTCCGGGTTGCTGTCAGGCAGACCGATCCTGGCGGTGCCGGAATATAAAGAGTGTTGCATAAGTCTCTGACCGGGCAGGATGAGCCCACCCAGGTGCTGGCCGTTGCTGTCCAGTGCATCGATGGTGGTGGCTGTTCCGCAGTCAGCGATGCAAACGGTCTGTCCGGGAAAGAGATGATGCGCGGCGATGATTGCTGCCCAGCGATCCACCCCAAGCCGCAAGGGCTCCCGGTAGCCGCTGGATACGCCGCAGGCCTGTGCGCTGCTGTGCAGGAACTCTGCCGGGATCCCCCATGTCTTGT
The DNA here is from genome assembly GCA_026982395.1 of Chromatiales bacterium. GTDB lineage: Bacteria > Pseudomonadota > Gammaproteobacteria > Thiohalospirales > Thiohalospiraceae > DRMK01. The sequence goes on from JALSHD010000011.1 coordinate 6,276, forward strand.
TACACCATGCGGATAGTGATTCATTCGCCTGCTGTTGCGCTACACTGGTAACGATTACCCGTTGTGGTGGGGGCCGATTGATCCAGCACTGTTTCCACAGTTGCGACAGAGGGCGGTTTCGATATTCAATTGTGCCTGCCGGTTTGATTCGCTTGCCGTTCCACTCTGCCCATTTGATGCGGCTGTTGCCAAAATCTATTATCAGCCAGTTCATCAACAACACCGTACGGGAATAACCGGCCGCAGGCTTATATCGCCACTGTGAATGGAGCGCAGACCGTCCTCACAGGCCAGTTGCAATGCTCCGGTCTCATCAATACCCCGGGCAGTTCCGGACACAACCCCTGATGGGTGATGGAGTTGTACCTGCCGGCCGGCCAAGCAATCCAGTTCATTCCAGCGCTCAAGCAAGGTGGTCAGGCCGTTACGCTGATAGCTGGACAGTCCTGTCAGCAGGTGGTGCAGCAGCAGCCCCGCGATTCGGTTGCGTCCGGGTAGTTTGCCAGTGATGGTGCGGATATCTGTCCAGGGTTGATCAATGGTTTCAGCCGCACTGGCAGGCATATCCACGTTAAGCCCGATCCCGATAACTGTCTGGCAAGGTCCGGTCGTTTCTCCTTTTATTTCAATAAGAACTCCCGCCAGTTTGCGACCGTCATGCAGTACATCGTTGGGCCACTTCAGTCCAATGTCCGTTACTCCCGCAGCTACCAGGGCCTCTGCTATCCAGATGCCGGTGGCGAGGCTCAGGCCGGAGAGTGTGTTGGCCCCGTCGTCAAAATGCCATGTCAGAGAAAAGCAGATATTGGCGGCAAATGGCGAATGCCAGCTGCGTCCCCGTCTGCCGCGCCCGGCCTGTTGATATTCAGCAAAGCAGGCCACTCCAGTTCCGGTTTGGGCCATCAGATAGCGGTTGGTAGAGTCGATTTCTGGCAGAATTTCCAGTTTGGCGAGCAAGGTTCGGCTGGTACTGTCCAGATGGGAGATGATTTGCTCATGCTGTAACAGTTCAAGTGGTCGGCAGAGGCGGTAGCCTTTGCCGCTAACTACTTGAACTGCAAGACCAGATTCATCGAGTGATTGCAGTTTTTTCCAGATCGCGGTGCGGCTTACACCGAGCGCTTCGCCCAACTGCTGTCCTGAATGGAATTGGCCGTCAGCCAGGATTTTCAGCAGGGGGTATATTCGTCGCAGACCGGAACTGTGCATTCAGGGTGCGTGATTCCGAAAACTCACTCTGACCAGCGCTGGCACACCACACAGGCGTTGGTGCCGCCAAAGCCAAAGCTGTTGGACATGATTTGGTTCAGGGTGATGTTATCCTGCCGCTGACGCACAATGGGGTAACCCTCTGCTTCCGGATCCAGTTGTTCGATGTGGGCGGATGCGGCGAGGAAGCTGTTTTCCATCATCAACAGGGAGTAGATGACCTCGTTGACTCCGGCTGCCCCCAGCGCATGACCGGTAAGCGATTTGGTCGAGGAGATGGCCGGCAGCTGTTCACCGAATACCTCTTTGACCGCCTTGAGTTCGGTGATGTCACCGGCCGGGGTGCTGGTGCCGTGGGCGTTGATGTAATCGATCGGGCCATCAACGGTGCTCATGGCAATCTGCATGCAGCGTACCGCACCTTCGCCGGAAGGGGCCACCATATCCGCGCCGTCGGAGGTGGCGCCATAACCGACCACCTCGGCGTAGATTTTGGCGCCGCGTGCCCTGGCGTGCTCCAGCTCCTCCAGTACCAGCAGCCCGCCGCCTCCGGCAATGACGAAACCGTCGCGATTGGCGTCAAAGGCGCGTGAGGCGGTGGCTGGGGTATCATTATATCTGGAGGAGAGGGCGCCCATGGCATCGAACAATACCGACATCGACCAGTGCAGCTCCTCCCCGCCGCCGGCGAAAACGATATCCTGTTTGCCTAGCTGGATCTGCTCAACACCGTTACCGATACAGTGGGCGCTGGTGGAGCAGGCGGAACTGATGCTGTAGTTGATCCCCTTGATCTTGTAGGCAGTGGCCAGATTGGCCGAGGTGGTGCTGCCCATGGCCCTGGGGACACGATACGGACCAACCCGTTTTGCCCCCTTGCTGCGCAGAATATCGGCGGCTTCCACCACGGTAACATTCGAGGCGCCGCCGGAGCCGACGATAATGCCGGTGCGGGGATTGGAGATATCCTGCTGCTCCAGTCCGGAATCGGCAATTGCCTCCCGCATGGCCAAGTAGTTGAATGCGGCGGCATCACCCATGAAACGCAGCAGCCTGCGATCAATCAGCTCCTTGTAATCCAGACGGATCGGGCCATGAACATGAGAGCGAAAGCCCAGCTCAGCGTATTCGTCGCTGTGCTCAATGCCGGAGCGCCCTTCCTGCAGGGAGGCAAGTACCTCCTGCTTGTTGTTGCCAATACTGGAGACAATACCAAGTCCGGTAATTACCACACGCCGCATAATCTGACCTCAAAAACCTTCTGTTGATGTGAACAGGCCAACCCGCAGGTCACTGGCCGTATAAATTTGCCGGCCATCCACTTCCATGGTTGCATCGGCAATTCCCATGTACAGCCTGCGTTTGATGACACGTTTCAGGTCGAGCTGGTAGGTTACCAGTTTGTTCTTGGGCAGTACCTGTCCGCTGAATTTGACCTCACCGGCGCCGAGGGCGCGACCGTGGCCAGGGCCACCACTCCAGCCCAGGAAAAAGCCCACCAGCTGCCACATGGCATCCAGACCCAGACAACCCGGCATCACCGGATCGCCCTCAAAGTGGCAGTCAAAAAACCACAGATCCGGAGTGATATCCAGTTCGGCCCGGATCTCCCCCTTGCCGTGCGCGCCCCCTTCATCAGTGATGAGAGTGATGCGGTCAAACATCAGCATGGGGGGCAGGGGCAGCTGGGCATTGCCGGGACCGAAAAGTTCTCCCTTTGCACAGGCAATGAGTTCGTCGTGTGAGTAGCTATTCTGTTTTTGCATCAATCAGGCTCGTTTAGTTAGATAGTAGTCCATTAGATTCAGTTCGCCTGCTGCTGCGATGAGAGCCCCCTGGATACAGAATTCGGTGCAACGCAGGCTTGATCACCGCATTATACCGTTCCTTGCTTGTTCAAGACCAGTTTTTGAGCTGGCCACATTTTTTGGTTGTGCAAATAACAGCCGGTTGGTGCTGCGGCAGTTTCAAGGTGCAGGGCGTAGTCACTGAAATGAATATCGATTGTGACAAGGTTTGCGTCCGGTGTCTTGCCAATCGGCGGCTGTCGGAGTTGATGCGCTCTCTTTGCCTTATCGGCATGCCTGACCGCAAGGGGAGTCCCACATTCAAAATACCGCGAACAGCGTACTCCGGCTAATTGAACTTCCCTGTACCCCCGGGATGATAAATACCGGTGGACCGGTTGGCACTGGAAAAGATGGTTTCCGGTTCTCGGTCTCTCTGCAACTCGTGCAAATATGCTTTGCCCGGGGCCCCTGATCCAATAGGCAGATAACGGGTCATATGTTTGTCTCGACCCCTCACCGTGAATCGGCTGTTGTTCAATCCGGTTTTATTCAATTAAGGAAAAGCGTGGTTCCATATTTTCCATTCCCATATATGAGGTTTTTTTACAAGGAGATAAAAGCGTAAGAACATCTGTTTTTATCGTTCATGACTTTCTCAGTCAATGTGAATAATTCACATTTTTCGGGTGATATTTCATACGGTCTGTTCCCAGCGCATCTGACAAACTTGTTTGCGAAAGATGAGCAGAACAAAAACGATTTATCTGTACTGGGAATCTTTTATGGAGTCTATCACAGACACTAACGTCAATATTGGAGGTAACAACATGAGCGCCGAAGCTGTATATGATGACATCAGAAGTTATTTGAGACTGACTTCCCGTGTGGTATCCAAGGTTGGAAATCACATCAACGTTGGGGAGAATTTCACTCTCAGATTTACGGGTAGCAACTCTGCCTATGCCGCCAATCTTGTTGGCAAGCCAAGGATTGTATTTTTGAAGTCGCGGATCTTCGTTGAGGGAACCAAGTTTGCCTCGCCGGTGAATGGTTCAGGCTGGTTCGACTTGCCGGACCAGACACTGTTCCCAGGTGAGTCGAGCTCTGTGGACATCGAGTTTCAGGCGAACGCCGACCTCGGATGGTGGGATGATATCTGGAGTGCCGAGCATGTTGCCAAGGCCTGGATCCTGGGTGACCTGGATCAGGAGCGCTTCTTTCAGATCTGGAACTATATCGATGTCCATGAAGAGATCGAAGAGACCTGATTGACGGTATCAATCCTCTGTAAATAATCTGCTTTGGCTGTCCTCCCTGCGGTTTTTTTGTCAGGGTGGGCAGCCCGTTTTTTTGGGGTTGTTCAATGAAGAGAAATGAATGTTACCAAAAAATTATCCGGGCAGATTGCGGGGAAGCTCCTTGATGATGGAGATCTGTTTCTTATCCACCTCAATGTAACCGCCGTCCTGAAGTTTTTTTATTATTCGGCTGACCATTTCCCGCCCTGAACCAACCATGCCCGCAATCTCCTGGTGGGTCAGGCGTTGAAGAATGATCTGTTTGCCGTTTTGTTGTACCGCCATATTTGTCAGTTTGATGCGCACACGCTGATAAACGGTTTTCAGTGCACAGTCCGCCAGCTCTTCAGTGAGGGAACGGATCCGTTTGCTCATACTGCGAATTAGCTTGACTGCAATTTCCGGTTTTGCATGCAGGCACTGTTCAAATTTTTTCCGTGAAACATAGGTTAGCCGTGACTCTTCCACTGTCGCTACCGATGCGGAGCGTGGTTCTTCATCAATGAGCGACAGCTCGCCAAAATACTCACCGGGTCCTTCATAACGGAGAATGATCTCTGCGCCATATTCGTCACTTATATATACCTTTACCCGTCCATTCTGAACAATGTACAGGCAATCACTTTCATCACCTCTGTTTATGATGATGCTGTTCCTTGAATAACTGCGTGTCTGGCCGTAACTTGCCATAAGGGAGATATCTTCTTGCGACAGTTCTGAAAAAAGTGGTTCACTTCTGGTCATAATGCTCTCAATACATTGCTGTGCCATTCAGAGGCTGACATTAAACTCCTGAATTGACCTATAATGCAAGTTTCGGAAAACAAATCCTGGCTGACCATGAAGTCCATTTCCATTCAATGTGCTCGACTGTTTTTCTCTGTTGTTCTGCTGTCGGGGGAGGTGGTTTCCGAGCCTGCCGGATTGCGTCCTGACTTCCCTGTACCGGAAAAAACAGGTGGTGATCTATCCCCCATCCCCGACTACACACCGGGCGTTCCGCCAACCCGTAAAATCGTTCTTCCGCCAGTGACACAGGAGGCGGACTCCGTCCTTTCCCGGCAGATAAGCGTTGTTGTCGAACGGATTCTGTTGTCTGGTAATACGGTGTTCTCGGCTGCAAAATTGAAGGAGGTTACGGAGCCGTATGTGGGGCGTGAAATAACCACTGATGAACTGCACTCCCTGCGCAGAGAGCTGACGTTGTACTACATCGAACGTGGTTATATAAATTCAGGAGCGGTTATTCCAGATCAGAATATTTCTGACGGGGTAATAACCATCCGTATTATTGAAGGGCGACTGGCTGGCATCCGGGTAACGGGTAATAACAGGCTGCATGAAGAGTATGTGCGCAGCCGCCTTGCGCTACCTGAGCACAAACCGCTTTATTTTCCGGAACTGCAGGAGAAGGTGGAGTTGCTCCATCGGGACCGCCTGATTCACCGGATCAATGCCCATTTGGTTCCGGGATTACGGCGTGGCGAGGCGGTGCTGGAGGTGACGGTTGAGGAGCGAAAGCCCTATGCCTTCGGAGTATCGTTTAATAACCGGCGCTCGCCCAGCGTGGGTGAGCTGCGGGGTGAGATATGGGGTTCCTGGCTGAACATTTCCGGTTACGGGGATGCTGTCAGTTTTCGATATGGTATGACAGAAGGGTTGAAGGATATCGCTGTCGACTATGAGCTTCCCCTCGGTGGTCGGGATACCCGTTTTGGACTGCACGCCAGCCGCAGTGACTCGGCGATTATTGAGGAGCCCTTTGATGCTATCGATATAACCAGCGAGACAGAAAATTTCGGTCTTGATTTCAGCCATCCATTCCGGCTCACGACGGGAGGTCGCTTCAGCGGTTCCATTGCGCTGGAACGGCGCCATAGTAAAACCGTTTTTCTTCAGAACGAACCCTATCCTTCCCCGGGTTCAGAGAATGGTAAAACCACGGTTGCTGTATTGCGAATCGGGCAAGAGTGGTTGAGCCGGCGTAGTGACCGGGTGCTGGCGGTGAGATCCCGCTTCAGTTTCGGACTCGATGCGCTCGGCGCCACTATCAATCGGGGTAATACTCCCGACGCACGGTTCAGCTCCTGGCTGGGACAGTTTCAATGGGTGCAACGTCTGTCAGAGCGGGGAACTCAGCTGGTGGTGCGCAGCGATCTGCAGTTGACCAACGAACCGCTGCTACCGCTGGAGCAGTTCGGTATCGGAGGGGTAACCAGCGTGCGCAGTTACCGGGAGAATCTGATGGTTCGGGACAGGGGATGGTCGGGAACCGTTGAGGTCCGCGTTCCCGTTGCAAATCGTACACTGCAACTGGCTGCTTTTTACGACATCGGTGGCGGGGAAAATGTTGTGGGTTCCAGCCCGAAACTGAAGAATATTTCCAGCGCCGGGCTTGGCCTGCGATGGGAGCCGAATCGCTATATTTACAGTCAGCTTTACTGGGGTTATGCCCTCAAGGATGTGGATGTAAGAAAAGCGAACAGTCTGCAGGATTCGGGGTTCCATTTCAGCGTTGATGTCAATCTGTAGCAGAAAATTACCAGCATCCCCCTGCCATCTTTTTTGACAACAGATTCAGCGTGCTGTTTCCTGTCGAATCGGCTGTTGAACTCTTGTTGCTGCTTCTTGCTGGCTCTTTCAGATAGGAGATACTCCCGGTCAACAGGTTGTCCGGGGTTGTCATATTATTTTCCGATTCGATCACAAAGCTGCTGCTGTTGCCGGTAGTGCGTGTCGAACAGCGGCTGCTCAATAATGCCGATGCATCAAGAAAAGATTCAGGCAGCTGCAGGATTCCAGTGGTGGCATCCACATCGGGAGTGGTGACGGTAACGCTTCCATCAATCCCTGCCGATCCTGCCGAGGCGTCAATTGTGCTGTCAGAGGAGATCAGATGAGAATAGGCCTTGATACTGATATTTCCTCCAGCACCTTTTCTCGCATTGGCTCGAATCTCGCTGGAACTGCCCAGGACAACAAGGTTTGAATCGATATCTTCATTGATTGAGATATCACCCCCATTGCCTCGACCATCAGCGACAGAGGTTGAAATGGTAGACTGATTGCTCATACGGAACAGTCTGCCGCTGCGGATAACGATGTCGCCGGCATCCGTTTGCCGGGTATTCAGACTAATCTGGCTGTGGTCGAGAAGAAAACTGTCAGTAGCCCTGATTGAGATGCTGCCGGATTTTCCGGAGTCCGTGTTGCCGGTGTCGCTGGGTGAACTTGCCGCTTCGGATTGACTTTCCGCAGTAAGATTTGCTCCATTGGTGATATCAATCTTTCTTCCGTTGACCGTGATGTTTCCTCCCTTGCCGGTTGCCGAGGTGAGGGCGCTGATCTTTATGCCATCGGTGATCAGAACATCAACCCCCGTGGTCCCGATAGCAATGTTACCGGCGTTCCCGGTGGCCTCCGATGTGCTGTTCGCTGATACAGTGCCGCTCCCTTTGATAACGAGATTTTTCTCCCCGGGGAGAATCAAGATATTTCCGGCATCACCGATCCCTGTGGTTTCACTCTGAATTCCCGGCTCTTCACCTTCGATTTCAACGGTGTTGGCCCTGATGAGTATGGCACCGCCGCTACCATTTCCCGAGGCCCGGTTGATAATCTGGCCACCATTTGTTGCGGATACCCTGTCCGCGGTCAGGTTGATGTCACCTGCCTTGGCAGCACTGCCGAATCCCGAGCTGGTTGCCCGCAGTGTTCCCCCGTCATCGATATTGATGGTGGAGTTTCTGGCAACAATGGAAATATCTCCCGCCCTGCCTCCCCCGGTTGCGCTACTGTTAATCTCGCTTCCGGTTGGAATACCACCTTTGGAGATGCCGGCAATGACAACGTTACCCTTTCTGACCGTAATTTCGATATTGGCGGCTGTGTTACCCCCTGATGCGGCGGTGGTAATTCCACCACCATCTGTCAACAAAAGAGTGTCAGACAGATCAATAGAAATTCTTCCCTTGTCCCCGCTGTTCTTCATTTTTATTTTTGTGCGGTTTCCCTCTATCAGCAGTGCTTCCGCCTGGATCTGTATGGAGCTTCCATCCCCGGTTCCCCTGATTACAGATCCCTCTCTGAGAGTGACCTTGCCAAGATCGGTATATTCGCCATTGGAAGCCGGCAGGGTTCCATCAATACTCATTACTCCGTCAGCGTTGGCGCGGGACAGCAGTTTTATCTCTCCTCCGTTTGCCTTGAGGGTGGCACCGTTGTCAATAGTGATATTCCCGGCCGACATCGACAGCACCTGCCCCTCCCCGATTTCGAGCCTGGCGCCATCCACAGTGATGGCGGAAGCATTATCAAGAAACCCGAATGCGGTGACCGGTGCGGAGGAGAGGGAATTTTCACCGTCTGCGTTGACAGAAAAGGTGGAGCCGTCCTGGAACTGTATGGTCTCTGCAGTGGTGGCATAAAATGATCCGCCCACCTCAAGTTTTGCGCCGGCACCAAAAACCATCCCGGCCGGATTGATCAGGAACAGATTTGCATTACCGTATTCGCGGCTGCTGATCTCCCCGTCAATCTTGGACAATCCTCCTGTTACATGGGTGATGATGTTTTCTATTGGTTGGGACGAAATATTCCGGAAATAGGCCGCATGATCTTTGCCGATACTGAATTTTTCAAAACTGTGGAAAAGATTTCCCCCCTTCACTCTCCCTCCGGAGATGTTGATCCGGTTAACGGAATCTCCGTCCGGGGAAACCAGTGTGTTCCCGGACGGAGATATCTCTGTTGTTACCTCGCCGTATGCGCTACCGGCGGGCAGCAACAGCAGCGAGAATAACAGGGGCGTGACGACACCCGGACAAGGAAAAATGGATGCCCTCTTACGGAAGAAGTTCATGAAGCATTTTCCTATTCACAATGATTTCTATTTTCATCACTGGAAATCAAACGAATGTCCCCTGCCGGTTTTCTGCAATAAGCATCCGCCTCTTCGATAAACAGCTCCAGTCCACTGTTATTACTGGTTTCCAGTGCGCCTGATACAAACATGGTTGACTCATAGACATGCACTCCCGATCCCGTGTTTCCTTCGGCGGAAATGGCGCCGTTGCCGGTGACCGTAATGGTAGATTCATTCCCCACATACAGTCCGGCATAGTAGCCGTTGTCGGCAAGCGTTAGCCGTCCTTCGGTGATCAGATCGCTGCTCAATACGTACATGCCAACCCAGCCGTTGCCGACGGAAGAGACCGCGCCGCAAACCACCATGGTGTTGTCCTCCAGGGCGGCAGTACATGTCCCTGAATCGCCTCCGTCATTCAGCAGCTTGTCGACGCAGGAGCAGGGGTATGAGAAATCATCTGCAACCGCTTCTCCAATGGGGGAAAGGTTGAAAGAGAGAGGGGCGCTTTCACCAGCGGGTTTCTGCTGCTTGATATCCGGATTTGGCTCGCCCTTGCCAGGTAGCTTGCCGGTTTTGCTGACAACGATTCCGTTTCTTGTGTTCTCGGTTACGATGACATCTTTCAGGACGGTTTTTGCACCGAGCCCGGATGTTATTCCCAGTTTTCCGTTTTTCACCGTCAGGCCATTTATAACGACACCTTTTGCTCCCTTGATGGTCAGCACAGGACGGTTATTGCCCTTGCCATCGATAACCGCTGTTCCCTTGCCGTCAATAATAATAGCGTCCCGGGTAACCACCACGGCTTTGTTCTCCCTGCAGGTTCCGTTAACGATGATCCGCGTTCCGCTCCTGCTTTCCGCCACGAACTCGGACAGTGAATCGCCGTCATCGCAGTTCACCGTTTTCGTGGTTTGTGAAGTCTGGCATTCCGCCAGTATCAGAAAAACAAGAATCAGCAGAATAAGCAACAACACGATAATTACCGTTCTCAATTTCATTTTTTCTCTCCTGTTAATCTCGATATGAATAAAGTCAGTGCGTTGGCAGATCAACCTGGCCAAGCAGATCACGCCACGCGGATTTCAACTGTTGATTGTCAACGCTGTCTGTCAGGGCCTGATAGAGAACGGCTACTGCGTCATACCAGATCCCGTTGTGGGCATAACCCCTGGCCCGGGTCATGGGGTCGTCACTCTGTTTCGCTACAAGGAGTCGTTCATCTGCGGGAACCCGTTTGATATATGATTTGACAACCAGATCTCCGGAGCTGCTCTTCTCCTGTTCACACAACATCCGCACGGACCACTCGTAGATCTTTCCTGTCTGAAGGTAAACATCATGATCCGCAATGGAGATGAAATATACGCCGGGATCAGTTGATTCCGGCAGGCGCAATTCAAGCAGGGGTTCTGCCGCATCATCGCTGCTCAAGGTAAACACCATTGGGGCGTCGGTGGCGGGGGAGATGTGCCAGTAGAGTTGCGGTTGTTCCTGCGCGGTAAGGGCCACATGCTCGGGGGCCAGAAGTGTTACGGCGGGAAGTCCGCCGCATCCTCGTGTTCCACCCTGGCTGGTGCGGATTTTCGGGGTTGGGCGCAGCGGCTTCGGCGGGATGTAGGGAACCAGCCGTGTTTGCGGTTTTTCCGCCGGTGTGCTCTGTTGCCGGGGATCTTTTTCAACCGCCTTTTTTTCGCTGGAGGCGTTACTCTGCAACGGAACCAGAACGCTTGTTACAAGCACCGTCAGAAAGATAAAATGGTAAACCGGTTTCATGCCATTTTCTCCTCGATGCTGATACTCTTTTTTGCCCAGATCCGGTAGATCGTTACCGCCGTTTTCTTGCCGTGCAGCTCGCACCGCCCCAGGGAGGTGGTGAGATAATCCGACTTCAGATAGCGGTACACCGATTCGCCGATCAGAATCCGGAATGCATGTCCCGGCTCATGTTTGAAACTGTCCTTGTTGAAGCTCTCCAGGCGGGCGGCGGTGTTGACCACATCGCCAACGGTGGTGTACTTCATCCGTTGGGCGCTGCCCAGATTTCCGGCAATGGCCGTGCCGGTAGCGATCCCGATTCGCAGTCGAAACGGGGGCAGATTCCGGTTTTTCAGTTCACTGTTGAGACGGCCAAGGGCGGTGCCCATCGCCAGTGCACAATCCACCGCTTGCTGTGCGTCCTCCCTGATCTGCCGTTCATTTTTTCTTGGAATCGGAACGCCGAAATTTACCTTGATTCCATCACCTGCATAGTCATCAACAATGCCGCCGTGCTCTCCCGCAATGCGGGTCATGGTATCCAGATAAAGGTTGACCCACTGCATGGTATCCGCGGGGTCCATCTCCTCTGCCGGTGTTGAATAACCCTGCAGGTCGATGCTCATTACGGTAATGGTGAGGTGCTGAGGGCGCGGGCGTCCGCCTTCCATGAACTGATCCCGTTGTTTCCACAGCATGGTAGCGACCTCGGGGGAGACAAATTTTCCGAACAGGTGCATCACCAGTTTACGCTCGGCGTGCTCGCACTGGGCGCAGTAGATGGTTGCCAGCGCCAGTGTTCCAAGATAGGCAAGGGTAGCCGGTACTACGGGAAGCCAGAGTCCGTAAGAGAAAGCATCCTGTGCCGCCGCAATCAGCAGTCCGCCGCCTCCCAGCGCCAGCAATATTTTTAGCCAGGGCCACTGAATCCAGACCCCCAGTGCGGCGCCAACGAAGCATACCGCCAGGATCCAGAATATTTCCGAACGTTCAGACAGCACCTCCAGCGGAGCATCGTCGTGCAAGGCGATCCGGAGCAGCTGGTCTACCGTGTGAGCATGAATTTCAACTCCGTAGACAGAGCCGCCGGTTGCCCCCCAGCCAGTGCTGAATGGAGATTCATGCCGGTCCTCGACGCTGGCCGCCGTCATCCCCAGAATGACCACCCGATCACGGATCTGCTGTGTTCCCAGTTCGCCATTCAGCAGTTCCGACAGGGAGTAGGAGGGGAACGGAGTCGCGCCCCGGCGGTAGTCAAGCAGCATTTGATAACCGCCATCATCGGCGTGCTGGTAGCCGCCATCGTTGCCGCTGAACCGGCGTACGGTTGTGTTGCCCAGCCGGACCTGTGATTCATCCGCGCTGTCGGCGCTGAGGGTAATGCCGGAATCCTGCAGATATTTAAGCGCCAGTTGCAGAGAAAAGGAGAAGTAGGGCTGACCATCGCTATCCCACAGCATCAGCAATCCGCGGCGGATCACTCCACCACTGTCCTGCATCAGATCCACGAATCCCACCTGGCTGGGGTCCCGGATGAAATCCGGGCGGGGTACCGGTTCACCCAGACGTTTTTCGATCATCACCACGCGGGGAAAATGGGTTACGGCAGAGCGCAGATGATCACGGCCAGGGGCCGGAAAATCACGATACAGATCCACACCCACAGCGCGGGCACCATACCCGGACAACAGATTCAGCGCGCGAGCCAGGGAGCTGTCATTGACCGGGTAACCCAACTTCCGGATATCATTTTCATAAATTCTGATCAGCAAAACAGGGGAGTCCGGTGTGCTGTTGACCGGCTGGAACTTCAGACTCAGATCATACATGGCCAGCTCCAGCTCCTGCAGCAGGCCAACCTGACGGATGCCAACGACCAGGCCGAATACGATCAGTGCAATTCCGGTTGCGGCCACTGGCCTGGGATTGGATATTCCGGACATCGGCGTGACCTACAACCAGCCGTTAACAAGAATGTAGGCCGACCAGTAGCCGGGATGCCGGAAGCGCAGATCCTTCAGCATCTCCCGTTGCGCCCGTTGCAGGGCGACTGCCCGTGATGCCCGGGGGTTTTGCAGTTGCCGGTAGAAATCACGAATCAACTGGGACGCCGCCAGATCACTGACTTTCCACAAGGTTCCGATTGCGCTGCGGGCCCCGGCCTTGATCGCCACACCCGAAAGCCCCAGCGCTGCCCGTTCGTCTCCCTGGGCAGTTTCGCAGGCACTCAATACCAGCAGCTCCAGCGGAGTTTCCCGGAACTTGAACAGCCCGATCTGATCCGCCAGTTGATTGATGGTCAGAGGGCCGTCGAAAGTCATGATAAAGCTGCTGTCGGCATCCCCGGAAAATTTTCCGTGGGTAGCGATATGCAGCACATTGAGTTGTGTACTGTTGAGGCTTTTTCTGAACCGATCCCGGGTAAAGTCACTGTCGAGCAGCAACTGTCCATCATGGAGAGCACGTATGCCGTTCAGCTCTTCGGGCACATATTCAAGTGCCGGGAAACCCTGCACGGATTGACTCAGTCCGGCATAGAGAGCCTTGAGCCTGCTCCGATCCAGCGGCCTCGGATCGGTCAGCTGCACACCGGGGGTCGTTGCCACCGCATATTTTTCGATCAGGAACTTCTTGCCATCATAAAGCGCAGCAATGGGAATGGTCCGCAGCGCACCGTCAGGAACAAACACCAGGGTGTCGATGTTTGCAGATTTTATGTCATCCTCAAAGGGGGTGATTAACCACTGATAAAGCTGCCGGCCGTGAGGGCGGTACTGGTTGGTGGTGCGCTTCTCCAGCAGACGCCGGAACTGGTGGACCTCTTCGGTAAACCTGTTGCGGTCGACCGGTACGCTGTAGCGTTTCATTTTTCCTGACGGAAAGCTCAGTAACAGCTCCAGCCGATCGGCCAGCAGGATCGGATAAACCACCACGGCCGAGGTGGAAATCTCCCCCACATCCCGGACCTTGGCCTGCAGCCTGTCAACACACTCATCCTGAAAATAGTCCCGCAGCTCGGCTGCCTTCATCTGCTCCACGGTGTCGCGCGCAGCGCGCAGGAGCGTTGTCACCTGGCCGGATTCGCGGCTCTGTTGTGCATCCTGCAGCAACAGATCCACCAGCTGCAGATAGACCGGTCGGGTGGAGGTTCTGAAATCCATTCCGGTTGCACTGAAATCGGTTTTTACCGAGTGACGCAGATTCTGCAACTGTTCCACTGCCCGCCGATAGGCTTCGATGGCGCTGCTGTGCTGACCCAGTGCAACATGCAGCCGGCCCTTTTGCCACTGCCACAGAAAAAGCGGGTATCTTGCATCGGCCTGCTGGGCCTGGAATATGGCCCGCCGGGTGAGCGTCAATGCCTCCTGATAACGCTGTTCGGTTTCGTACAGGGAGCCGGTGTAACCGACAGCAAAGGAAGCCGTTCGACTATCCTGCGTCCGGGCAGCGATACGCGCAGCTTTATTGAACAGCCGGGATGCGTGTGACCGGAGCGTGTGACGGGGAGAGGGGCGTTGTTGATCAATCATCGCAAAGGTACGGCCAAGATTGATCAGCAGCCAGGCAGTATCGTGCGGAGTCACTCCCTCTCCGGGGATCTCCATCGCCTGATAAGCCAGTTTTCTTGCCTGCTCCGGTTGTCCATTTTGCAGAGTTATCCGCGCAGCATTTGCCAGTGCTTGCGCGGCCAGCAACCACTGCTGACTCTGTTTTGCCAGTGCGGCGCTGTTACGATAGGCTGCGACCGCATGCTCGATCTCGCCTTTCAGTCCGAAGTGATTTCCGAGCCTGTTGAGTGCCGAAGCCTTCAGTGCCGTGGCGTTCTGCGCATCGGCAAGAGCAACAGCATTATCAAGCGTCTCCCTGGCCCTGTCATCCGCCCCCAGTGCCGTGTAAACAGAGCCCAGTGCCAATAGTGCACGCAACAGATCTTGTTGCTTGTTCAGTTCCCTTGCCAACAAAACAACCCGCTCGAGTGCAGCGGCGGCATCCCTGTTTCTTCCCAGCGATTGCAACGCCTCTGCAATCAGTAACCGGGCCTTGATCTGCTGTTCCGGTTGAGCGTTTTCCGCATAGAATCCAGCCGCGGCAGTGGCGAGAATGATGGCCTCCCTGAACTGCCCCTTGTGTTGGAAATCCAGACTGTGGTTCATCGCCCGTTCAGCATCACCGGCCCGGCTGATGCTGTCACCTGATTGAACTGCCCAGGCGTGACCGCAAAACAGAGACACGCAGATCCACACCCACAGGGGAGAGCACAAAACAGGCTTCTTGTACCAAACCGGATGTCGTTGCTGGCTGAACATATGTGGACTCTTCCTGTCGGTGGTTTGACGGTGCATTGCATGCGTTTTCAGAAGGGCACAAGCTTACGCCTAAGCTATAATCAAGTCACGTGATTATTCACGCCGTTTTTGTGAAAAAAGTCACATTCCAAATGGTCCGGTTTCCGCACTATGTGTCACTGGGCAAATAAAATGAAACAGGATGAAATTCAATGAAAAAAATATGTTTTGACAGGCTTCTGCCTCGTGATCTCTATCGCCCGCAGCGCACCATGACATTTGGCACCAGAGTGCGTGCGGTATTTCTGTTCAGAAAGATGTGGATCAACGGTTCAACGCTGCGCGTCCGCTTTATGGATGGCTCATCGCAACAACATGATCTGGTGAAGGAACAGGCCCGGTGGTGGACGGAACATGCGAATCTGTTTTTCGATTTCAATAATGCACCCGATGCGGAGATACGGATCACATTCAACTCGAATGATGGCGCCTGGTCCTATGTCGGGACAGACGCAAAAGGTATTCCACAAGACCAACCCACAATGAACCTGGGGTTTCTTGAAGGGGGCACCGCCGCCCATGAATTTGGTCATGCCATCGGCCTGGCCCATGAACACCAAAATCCTGCGGGTGGTATCGAGTGGAACGAGGAGGAGGTGATTCGTGATCTCAGCGGCCCGCCCAACTACTGGAACGAGGTGCAGATAAGAACCAACGTGCTGAACAAATATTCGGTGGATCAGATCCGGGGAACAGAGTTTGATCCCGACTCCATCATGCTCTACTTTTTTCCTGACAGCTGGGTAAAAAACGGTAACGGCACCAAGGCAAATGAAACCCTCTCTGCGCTGGACAAGGCCTTCATCGCCAGCGCCGAGGCCTATCCCCGGGATAACGTCAAAACAGCGGTGGAACTGCCGGTCATCGAAACCAGTGGAGTGGCGGCCGACATCGGCTCGCCGGGTGAAGAGGATCTGTTCAAATTCAGTGTGCAGACCGCGGGGTGTCACACCATCGAAACAGGCGGTCAGACCGATGTGGTGATGAAGTTGTTCGGACCTGACAGCCAGACATCACTTATCGCAGAAGATGATGATGGCGGCGTCGGACGGAACTCAAAATTGTTGCCGATCTGGTTCCGGGAGAATACTTCGTACAGGTAAGGCACTACAACTCCAGTGCGGGGGTTGGGGACTACACTATTCTGGTCAGCAGGTAGAGGGCTCTCCAAAAAAACTTTTCCACGATAGCAGTGCCAGCTCTGTGCCAGAATGTCTTTATATACTGTGGTTCCCGGCAATTTGCTCCATGCAGTCATGTGCGCGAGACTTCCCTGTTCTCGCGAAGGAGTTACTGTTTTTAGAGAACCCCGTTTTTTGTTGCCGGGTTAACAACTGCGGCTCTTTCTTCTCCGGAAAAACAGGTACCCTGCCAGAAGGAGCAGCCCCAAACCGGCCAGGTAGCGTATCATCGGTAACCCTGTGTCATGGCCGGTATTTGGCGGGGAGGGTTCTGCGCCCGGCCCCCGTTCTCTCCGGGGTGGCGCCGGCTCTTCCAGCAATGGGTTTTTGTGTTGAACCGGGTGGTCGGGGTTAGTGGATAAGGAGGGTGGCTGGTTCCGCAACGCACTGTTTTCGGCAGCTTCCCTTTTTTCCTCATGCATCTGCTGCTGCCTGGATGGTGGTACGTTTTGCTGCCAGGGATCTTCTGGTGGCTGTGCTGCCAACTGCAGAGATGATTCAAATGGTTGATCGATATCGGCACTGATTACCTTTGGGGAGTTATCCAGATCCTCACGGGTAAGCTGTTGCTGGATTGTCTGTTCCAGCGATGATGTAAACGTATCCGGATCCTGGTACTGTCCCGGTTCCAGATCTGTCAATCCAATTGTTGCCGGGCTCTGCTCCCCGGGCCCGGCAACTACCGTACGCTGAAGTTTGATTGTGCCGGACATCCTGTGGCTGTTGACCTCATCCAGATCAAGGTGATGACCACCTGCCAGATTTCCTTCGGAGTCGATATTCAGAACCATACCTTCCTCATTTACCATTACACCACCAATCATTCTGAATCTTCCGTGGCTGCAGCCCACCAATGGGCAGCTCTGCCGGGTGTTTCCCTTAACCAGAAGAATATCCTGGTCTCCGATGTCAAATAGCGGTTGATGACTGACCAGGGCAAATTCATCCCCTTTTCCCAACAGGCCGCCAAGGAAACGCAGCGTGATACTCCGTTGCGTGTAATTTCCCTTCAGTACCTCTTCAATTTCATAAGTTACAAAAGTGTAGGGTGAGCCTTCATCCGTTTTTCCCTGTGGAAGAGACCGGCGGTATTCAATATTGAAAACGGTCCCCTTGAAAACAAGATCCGCCATTTTCAGACTGTTGGTTATGTTGGAATTGGGGGTGTCCGCAGAAACGGTATTCACCCCGCCGAACAGTACACAGGAAATCAATGCAACCTTTACTGTTGCCCGGTTGATATTCATCTCTTTTCTCCTGGAAGATTGGGAATAAAAGTGTTCTACCGTCAGATGTCAGGGGTAGAGCGAAATAACGGATAATCGCTGTTACCGAATCTGAATCGCAATGTATGTTGCGTTGTTGTCCTCCCTTATCTCGCTGATATTATTGCTCCCATCCATCAGGACACCCAGGTAGTAGATTTTTCCACTTGTCAAATCGTACGGGATCTGGACCAGAGTTGCTCTGGTAAGAGGAATATCCCGGCCAAGCTGGATCAGATCGTCTCCAATTTTCCTGTCGTATCTGGAGATATAGTCATTGGTTGAGATGTAAAAATCCAAATTTATGCCTGCCTGGCGGTATGCTCCGTTGTTTTCATAGGTAAACTCGGGCTGCACGCGTTCTCCCCTGGATACCAGAAAAACCGGCTCACCCTCATGGAGGTAGCTGTTCAACACCTGTCCATCGTTATCAAACAGGCGGGTGCGTCCATGGGTACTGTAGAGCCCCTGGTTGCCGTTGTGCCGCCAGTGGGTTACCGAAACGTCATCGACAATTACCGAAGCAAGCCCGTACATCGAAACCACTCCATTGACGGCATCCTCTCCCACGTACGATTTTGCAGTTCTTCCATTAGAGAAAATGTGAGTCCAGTCAGCGCCCATAATATTGTAGACGCCCGAGGTATGGAGCAGTCCGGCGGCGTGCCCCAGTTCATGTATGGCAGTCGTCTGGAATGGCCGGGCAGTACCGCCATATGAGATCAGAGATCTCTTGCTCATGGAGGTGGTCCACGTTTTTTGAACGTTGAACAGAATGTCCGTTTCCCTGATTCCCCCACTACAGCTGTACAGTGTTATGGTTGCGGCGGGGGCCTCCAGGGATGTTACCCACAGAATTTCATTCTGCCCGTTTCCCAGTGCGACATTATTGTCACCATAATGGACGGTAAAACGAAAACTGGATGGTGTCTGGTTCCAGCGTGCGATGCTGGTAGCCAAAGAGCGCTTCCACGGTGGGTTATCGAACTGTGTTGACGCACGCAGATGCACCTCGTTTGTTTTCCATTTCAACGGTTCACCATTTCCACATCCCCAGTACACCGTATAGGCGAGGGATGTTTGGCTTGTACCAGCTGCGGCCAGAAATAATATTGCCGGTATTGTTTTGTTCATGATGTGCTCCTTGTTTAAAAAACAGATTTCTGTATCCGGGAACTTTCCAACTGTTTTTTCCTCCCCTGTACAAGATTATTGACGGTGAACCGGGAAAAAGAAATTACGGTCTGGCTGAGTGGCAGAGGTTCAGGTTGAATGGTAATCAGTGCTGTCTGAGTGGTTTCTGTTGCAGACATATTTCACCTGGAAAGAGAATCTGCTTCAGGGTGCCGGATTAATATTCTTGAATTCACTCCGGATTGGTGAAAGACTTGTGCTGTTTTGTATAAAACGTTGTTATAGAGGTGATTGAGGATATCCGGTCCAGTGCAAGATATTTTGTTCGTGGAACACATGGTGCCGCTAATCCAGCATATGCTGGTGTTTCTTGGGTTAGCCTATCTGTTTACCAAAACGCGGGTGTTTACATCTCTGGTAAACAACACCCTCTCGCTCCCTGACAAGGTGGTTATTTATCTGGTGTTTTCGGGTTTCTGCATCCTGGGAACGCTGCTCAGTGAACAGTCATTCCAGTCGGCCAGTGCGATAGCCAATACCCGGGCGATAGGTGCGGTTCTTGGCGGCCTGCTTGGTGGCCCCGTAGTTGGCTTTCTGGTTGGGGTTACCGGTGGTATTCATCGGGTCTTGAGCATGTCTTCCCCGGTAGATCCAGTAAGCCAGGTAGATATTGCCTGTGCGGTCGGTACGACAGCCGAGGGGCTGTTTGCTGGTTTGGTGCACTATTATCACTCCCGCAAGGGGCGCGTTGAAGTGCTCTTTTCTCCCCGATTCGTTCTGTTGATCGCGTTTATCGCTGAATTGGGACATATGTTGATTATTCTGCTGTTCGGTCTGTTTTCTGAAGAAGGGGAGGCAGCATGGGCGCTGATAAAGGAGATTGCTCCACCGATGCTGGTTGCCAACTCACTCGGTGCATCCCTGATTATGTACATGATCAGGGAACAAAAGCGGAGTTGTGATCAGCTCAGCAGCAATACGACAGCTTTGCGAATAGCCAATCAGACTGCCGGTATCATGTACTCCGGTTTCGATCAGAAATCCAGCAACCAGATTGCGAAAATCATTCGTGATGAAATCAAGGTTGCGGCGGTGGCCATTACTGATCGAAGTCGGCTGCTGGCATTTACCGGCTTGGGAGAGGAACACCACATGCCAGGTTCAGTGATCTCGTCACCGGATACCATAACCGCCATTCGGGAAAACCGGGTTATCTTCACCGACGGGATTCAGAGCGTTTACCGCTGCCGTTTGCAGGACTCCTGCCAGCTTGGTTCGGTTCTGATTATTCCGTTGAGGGATGATGTCGGCGACAATGTGTTTGGTACCATAAAACTGTACGAACCAAAAAACCGGCTGTTCCGCAATATCAACCGTACTCTGGGAGAGGAGATCGCCCATCTGCTTTCCAGCAGGATTATGACAAGCCGTTTTGCTCGTCAAAGGGAGTCGCTTCTTGAGGTACGGTACAAGCTTCTGACAGCCCAGGTCAATCCGCACTTTCTGTACAATGCTCTCACCACTATCGGTCATATAACCGGTAGCAATCCACAACGGGCGCACGAGTTGTTGCAGCACCTGTCTGATTTTTTTCGCAAGAGCCTTGAGGGGGCGAGTGATGAAACTGAACTGAAGAATGAGCTGGACCATGTAGTCTCTTACCTGGAAATTGAAAAGGCCCGTTTCGAGGGGAGATTGCAGATCAATATCGATATTCCCAAACACCTTCTTCGCCAGAAGGCGCCTGTTTTTACCCTGCAACCCATTGTTGAAAATGCGATCAAACATGGTACCAGTGAGCTTCTGGGTACGGGAATCATCTCGATTACCGGCCAGGATCTAGAGCGCGCGTTCATTTTGACGGTCGAGGACAATGCCGGCCGGTATACCGGGGCGCGCCTTGGTGGTATTGGCTTGAAAATAGATGAACGGATAAAGATGCGCTTTGGTTCAGAGTATGGCCTGACCATTCTTTGTGAACCGAATCAGTGGACGAAGGTTAACATTAGACTGCCTAAAACGGAGGAGTAAACCGTGATCCGTACCCTTGTCGTCGATGATGAGCCTCATGCCCGTGAGGATCTGGAGAAAAAAATTTCGGTAGATGGAGAGTTTGATGTTATTGGAAGCTGTTCGAATGCACTCGAGGCAATGCGGGAGATAAACAGCAAGCAGCCCGATGTGGTTTTTCTCGATATAAAGATGCCGAAAATCACAGGTATCGAGATGCTTGGCATGCTGGACAGAAAGCGTATGCCTCGGATTGTTTTTGTGACCGCTTACGGGGAGCATGCTATTGAGGCATTTGAAAAGAATGCCATTGATTTTTTGCTGAAACCGGTAAGGATAGAACGCCTTGAGATAACGATGGAGCGCCTGAAAAGGGACTGCCGCCCACAAACGGCTGTTGAAAACATTGCTCCTTCGGAGCTTCATTTTGTTCCCTGTTACCGGGGAAATACGGATTTTGCAATCAACGTAACCAATATTGTTCATATCTACTCCAGCCCCGGTACCGGTATACACGTGATAACTGACAGGGATGAACCGGAGTATCACACGGACGTCGCCCTCGAGCTGCTGTTTGGCAGTACTTTTCTGATACAGTGTCATCGTCAGCATCTGGTCAACCCAAATCATATAAGAGCCATTGAAAAGCTGGAAAACGGGCTTGGACAGATAATAACCCATGGAAACCATCTCATTCCGGTAAGCCGGAATCATATGAAAAATCTTCTGAAATAATCTGCCGCCCGGAGCAGATAGCGACCATTCAGGCCGGAATTCTTCCGTTCGGCGGATTTTGAATGCAGTGCATTCTTCGATCCGCTATCGTTTGGACAAGCCGGAAAAGACCGGTCCAAATGTTTCCTTACGAGCGGGGGTTAAAGATGTTTTCCAGGTTAACAAGAACGCTATCCAGTCTTGGTCCCGGTTTGCTGTATGCGGGTGCGGCGGTGGGTGTATCACATCTGGTAATGTCAACCAGGGCGGGTGCGGTGTACGAATTTCTTTTTCTGTTGCTGATTCCGCTGATCCATTTGATCAAGTACCCATTTTTCAAGTACGGACCGCAATACACTGCCCTGACTGGGCGTAACATCCTGCATGGCTATCATGCACTGGGAAAATGGGCTTTGGCGGTCTATATCATCATGACGCTGTTGTCCATGTGTCTCATCCAGGCGGCGGTAACCATCGTCACCAGTTCGATTGCCATCTACTTTTTCGGACTGAATATTCCGGCGGAGTACATGCCTCACATTCCGGCCATCATGGTTCTCCTGACCGCTGCAATTATTCTGTACATTGGTCAGTACAGCATGCTGGACAGGGTAATGAAGGTGATTATTGTTATCCTGACCATAACCACAATCACCGCATTGACCGTTGTGTTGATGAGCGCTCCCGGCGGATTTCACCAGGGGTCGTCAGCGCAGTTCAGGCTGGGGGAGTACGCAGATATTATATTTGTGGCTGCATTTCTTGGCTGGATGCCTGCACCGATGGATATCAGCGTCTGGCATTCGGTTTGGTCGGAGGAGGCCAACCGCAGCAGGGGAATCCGTGCATCACTCTCCAGGGCAATGCTGGATTTCAAGGTTGGTTTTTTCGGGACCGCCCTGCTGGCAATGGCGTTTTTGTCCCTCGGAGCACTGGTCATGTTCGGCAGTGGCGAACAGCCATCGGCAAATGGGGCGGTGTTTGCCGGACAGCTCATCAATATGTACACGGAATCACTGGGCGACTGGGCCTATCCGCTTATCGGCATCGCCGCCCTGGCAACCATGTTCAGTACTACACTGACCTGCCTGGACGCCTACCCCAGAACACTGGAGGAGAGTTACTTTATCTGGAAAGGCAAAGGAGACTACGAGTCACGGCACGGTGCCACCAGGGCGGTATATCTATCCATGCTGGCGGTAGCCGCAACCGGCACCATAATCACCTTTATCGTCATCAAAAACGTCTCCGGTGCGATGGGGTTGATTGTCACCACAGCAACTGTCGTCTCCTTCGTTTCGGCACCGGTAATTGCGTATATCAACTTCCGGGTAATGCGGGGTGAAACAGTGAACCAGGCAGACAGGCCCGACTGGCTGATGAGTTTGTGGAGCCGGGTGGGGATAGCGACTATGGTGCTGTTCAGCTTGCTCTACCTGTGGCTGATAGTGGCCAGGTAGGTGGTGACTGGCGGATTTGGCCAAAGAATGCTGGATGTTCGGGTTCGGGAAATGAATTTTTATTATCAAAAATCAGCCAGAATGAGGGCGTTACAGAAACTTTTTTGTTCAGGGGAAACTTTTCTTTCTGCTCTGATGGCCTTTCTATTAGCAAGTTTGCTGGATACTATTATTAAAAAAGAATTTGATTGGCATATCCTGGTGTTTGGGGCACCAGTGTTAATGCTCTCTTTAAGTTTTTTTTCATTATTTATATCAATGATAACATGGATAGAAGCAGCAATTATGGGTGGCGGCAAGTGGGAAATAAAAATAACAGATTCAGAAGTCATATGGAACGCCCCTGAATTCGCAGAAGAGAGTTTTCGACTGAGTTTCAACGATATTCGCAGTTTTTCAAAAACACAAACTGGCGAAGGAGAGCTCTATGAGATTTCCTATTCTATTGAATCTAAGGATGGAAAAATATTACAGTTAAGTTCGTGGTCAGGTATAAATCTGGATATGTTTATGGGGCGCCTGCGTGATGTATCTGAAAAACATGATTTGGGTATGACGTATGAGCATTGCAAATCACTATGACAGGTGGCGAAAATTATTTCGTGCAAAGACTGTCTGGATGTTTATTATGCTGGGCAACAACTACCAGCCGGGTGATGGTTGCTCCGTTGTTAAAGGTGAGTAACCAGATACACCACAAACAGCACAACAGCAAGCAGAACTCCCCAGGTCAGGGAGACCACGAAACGGCCCATGCCTTTTATGAACCGGTTTTCGGCGGGCTGTTTTTTGTCCGGCAAGGTTTGTGGCTCCCGTTGGATATATCAGTAGTAAAAGATAGCACAATCTGCTCATATCTTTCCGCTCTTGCTTCCTGTTCCGTTTTTTGTGAGTCGATCCACAGTATTGGAAGGAGGGCTTTTGTACTATTCGAATCCGGATAGAGCGCAGAATCAGGAAGAGATTGGATGACCATAAACAGTAACGGTTTTGGTGGGCGTGCGGCCAGAGTGGTGGGGTTGTGTGTTGTTGTGTCATTGCCGTGGGTGTCGGGGTGTATCTCTGATTCGGATGAGCCCGGCTTTGTGTCCGGGGGAAGCTCTACCGGAGGCGAGCGAAACCCGGTATGTGCCGCCGGGCAGAGTGGTGGTGAAGTTTCAACGCCGCAGTTGTTGATGAACCTGCCCGGTCAGACCAGCTGGTACGCCTCGCCGGTGGTGGCGGATCTGGATGGTGATGGCAGCAATGAACTGATCGCCGCCTACTATTCGCTCTATGTCTTCGGCAGTGACGGCACCCTGCTCGATCAGGCCGATGGTGGTAACGGTCGAATCTATGCTCCCCATGTGGTTGTGGATCTGGAGGGGGACGGGATCACCGAAGTGGTGTACGGAAACGGTCATGAAGTGTACGCCTACGAGTGGCGCGACGGTCGCCTGCAGCTGAAAAGGGGCTGGCCGGCGGATACCACAACCGGAGGCCAGCGCCCCGAAGTGCGCGGGCTTGCCGCGGGTGATCTGGATGGCAATGGAACCGTCGAAGTGGTTGCCACCACCACCCAGATCACACCCACCGCGCAGGGAGGCGCGCAGGTGTTCGTTTTTTCCGCGGATGGTTCATCCTATCAACCCGCAGGAGTCGGTTTCCCGGCCTGGCCCCGCTACAACAATCGCACCGGGGAGGGCGGCGATGCGGATCGCAACGGCGCCGGTCACCAGGGCTACGGCAGCTACGGGCTGAATGTCGCCATCGGCAACATCGACGACGACGAACAGCTGGAGATCCTGGCCACCTACGACAACCATCATATCCAGGCCTTCAACCATGACGGCGTTGCCATTGACGCCTCACCCTGGTTCCGCAACCGGCACAACGACTATCGCGGCAACCGGATGACCTGGGGCCAGTTCATCCGCTGGGCAGATCCGCAGGTGGAGGAGAACCACTACAACCGGCATACCGGCGAGTGGCCCCATCCGCGCAACCAGGAGTGGCTGCAGTGGACCGCATCGCCACCCAACATCGTGGACCTGGACAGTGACGGCAAAAACGAAGTGCTGGGAGTTCCCAACGTGGAAAAAAACGAACCCTACCAGACCCAGGCCTACGCCATCATGGTACTGGAGGGAAACTATGGCGACGGCAGCCGATCGGCGATGCGCAAACCGGGCTGGGAGACACTGCCCCGCGGAGGCAGGCCCATTGAGGTGGATGGCTGGTACCCACCCAACGGAGTTCCCGCCGCCACCACCGTCAACATCCAGGGTGACAACTCACCGGAGATCATCGTCTCGTTGAACGACGGATTTATCCACGCCTACAGCGCTGATGCCCAACCGCTGTGGCGCTACAACTTCACCCACGGCAAACCGGTCATGTACGCCTCCGAAGTGATCGTGGCCGACCTCAACCAGGACGGTTCCCCCGAACTATTGTTCACCACCTACGGCGCGCCCGACGTGCGGGACTCCGGAAACCTGGTAATCCTTGGCGCGGATGGCTCCCTGCTGCACGACATTCCCCTGCCCAATCCAGGCTACAACGGTAACGGAAACGGAGCACCCGCCGCGCCGGCAGTGAGCGACCTCGACGGAAACGGCACCCTGGAAATATTCGTACAGACCTTTGAGCATGGCATGGATGTCTTTACCGTAGCGGGCTCGGCCGGAAACTGCCTGCCCTGGGCCACCGCACGAGGCGGCCCGCTGCGAATGGGGCAGCCCAACAAAATGTAGCGTTGCTTGCAACCGTTCAGCCGGCATTTTCCCCTTTTGGTTTTGTTCCCTCTCCTCCGGAGGGAGAGAGAACAAAACATATTCACCACTTGCTGAGTAGCTACAAAATTTTCAACCAGCCGAATAGCTGAAATCTGCATGACACCCATGACCTGGCGAAAGCGCCAGTCATCCATTCTGCGTTTTCCGTCGGCCCGGTGAAATAGCCGACCGTTCAGTCAGCACCATCCTCTTTTGGCTCTTCTCCGGTCTTGTGAGTGAGCATTAGGCTGAAACGTAGAACATCGAATCTTTGTCTGGAAGCGAAGACTGCCTGATCTTGAGTTTGAAATACTCAGTATCCTTAATCCCTCTAGCGCGCTTACGGATCATGCCAATCGCAATATTGCCGGCCTCGATTCTGGCGCTGGTGAGTTTGTGCTTGGCATAATTGCAGATGCCCAGGCTGTGCTTTCTCAAAGACTTCGCGAACTTTTTCAAGTAGAGCATGTTTGACTGATCCGCCATCTGACACCAGTTCTCCAGTTGTTCTGTCATGCGATCAAAGCTGGCTATGCTCCACAGCGCTTGAAGCTGCTCTTTCAATACGTAGAGCGTATTCAGGTTGCCATTATTCTCCAGCAGCGTTTGTAGCTTATCGCTCTGTTTCTCATTCAACTTGTCCGCATTTTTTAGCAGTAGATAATGCGTTCCTTTCATCAGTTCTTTGCCGGTTTTGTTGGCTTTCCTGAATTCAATGCGACGTTGATTTTGGATCGCCTTACTGTAATTCTGCATGACATGAAAACGGTCGAAAACGATGTCTGCTGCGGGTAAACTGTCCCTGACAGCCTTTTGGTAAGCGGGCCCCATATCCATCGCTACCGCCTCTATTTCAGCGGCCACAGCCTCTGGAAGCTGCTTTAAAAAGCTTGAAAACATCTCAGCTGTTCGACCGGTTCCCACCCAGATCAAATGACCGTTAACCATGTCGTAGACGACCGTCATGTAGTCATGCCCCTTCGCCCTGGCAACTTCATCAACACCAATATATTTCAGGCCTGTAAGCTGCGTAGGGTCGAGTGCCGGAAGCGTTTTTTTCAAGTAAGCTCTATCGATATTCTTCACTGTTTCCCAGCGTAATCCCAAATGCCTGGCGACCGCCTGAATGCTCATATGGCGACACAAGCCGCTGATCATATGGCAAAAACGGTGAGTGAAGCTGTATCCCTTGTCTACGAACTCACAAGACTCCATGCGTCGCTCATTCTTGCTGATAAACACCTGTGCCAGCTCAATTTCGATGACGCAAGGATAGCCAAATAACGGGACGTCCCGAACCCTTCGGCGGACATAACGGTTAATGGTTCCCTTCTTGCCGGTAACGGGGTCTACGGCGCGTCTACGCCTGTCCCGATGACAGTGAATGACGAACTGTTGCTTATCCCGCTTAATCTCATTGACCCGTTGCCCCTTGAGGCCCAAAATATTCATCGGGATGCCGATACCCATACCCTGTCCTATATAAAGTTGTGAGAGGCCTTATATATCAACAGATTACATGGGGATCGGCATCTTTTTTCACTCACAGGGCCGGAGAAGAGCC
>JALSHD010000012.1 GCA_026982395.1 Chromatiales bacterium
TTGATTTCTAACAGAATCTCGCTTATGGCCTTAACGTCGTGACCAGCTCCAAGAAGACCACCAGCTCCAGATTGACCACCATTTCGGGCGGCCAGCCTCATCAGCGCCACCACAGGCGGAGTCGGCAGAGGCCTCACCAAAAAGTCCTTCAATGGTGACATTTCCAGTGCCAGCACCACAGTTAGCAACGATCCTGGTGTCAGACCAAGAGTCAATGGAGCAGCTGCTGCCATCACCGGAGACGCCTAAGCTGCTTGTACCATCAACGTAGGTGCTACCAAAGCCGCTACCGGTGATAGTTACCTTGCCATCGCTGCAGCTGACCTGATCAACATTGACACCTTTGGTCACCAGGAAGTTGATAGCGGGACTGCGCAGGGCATTTTCACCGATTCCTCTGGTTACGTAGAGTTCATAGTTATCGGCCGGTAAATCGGCAGGGATGATTGCTTTAGCGGTTGTATAGTCGTTTTCAACCATGGCAATCTCGGTAACTTTCCCGTCAGTTCCCACCAGCTCGAGTCTGGTGCTGGGTCCTTGAAGGCTTCTGCCCACAATTGATACCTCGGTAGCAACACCTTCTATGGCGCCTACCGGGTTGATATCAGAGACGCTGGATGCTGCACCAGGGAACTTGAAGCCGCTACTATCCAGGTAGCTGGTGCTGGCTTGGTAGACCTGCCCGCTTCTGAATGTAAGGTGACAACCGCGGCAGTTGAGATCGTTGCCGATATGGCCCAGGAAGGGTTTTTCCTGAAACGGAATAATGCCATCGCCATCTGCATCGAACTCAATCGCATGCAGCGTGCTGATGCCATGACAGACTTCGCAACCCCGGAAGGTGTAAAGGGCATTGAAGTCGCTAACGGGCTCATTAGCCGCGTGGCAAAGGCCACATTCGATTGTATACCCTGTTCCTGGCCTGCAATTCCCGTTCTCGTCTTTCTCGTCATTGCGGCATACTGTCTTGCCAACCCCTGTGGCATTATGATGGTTATCCTGGTTCACACCAACGTTTTGGTGAGGAGTACCGGTATTTGGCTGAACGGCATCACCAGGATTAATTCCGCTGGAATGGCAGTGGGCGCAGTTGCCGGTGCGGCGACCACCGACTTCACCGTCAGGTACAAGAATGGCCTGGATATTGCCAGCAGCGTCTGCTTCATATCTGTATTTCGGTGGGTCGATGTTGAATTGTCCGTCGAGAACCGCAGGATCATAGTATCTTGCGCCATAGTCAGGGCAGTCGGAAAAGAAGTTCATGATCCTGTTTTTCAAACCATCAGGATTTTCAGGATCGACTGAAATGATATCCACGCCGCTCCACGGTGTAACTATGGAGATATCGTAGAAATTCCGATCTCCCTCAGGCGTAGCTACTCCACAGCGGCGAGCGTTATCAGCGCTACCAGGATTGGGAATGCGATGCTCAACCCCGGAATCCCACTTGCTGGCATCGTTCACCATGCTTCCGTGGCACAGATAACACTGTTTCTTCCGTGCCTTCCCCGTCAGATGGTGAACACTGGCTTTCAGGCTGCCATCCGCACCCATTTCCTGCTGATGACAGTTCAAGCAGTTGCGGAACTGGGGATCGGTAGGCTCCAGTGCAAATTTAAAGTACTGGCCATCCGGATGGGTCGGGTCTGCGATCACATCGATCTCGTGGCACGTTACACATTTGTGGGTGCCATCCGGTGAACTGCCCGGAAATGGAGAATCCGAAAAATCACCAATGGGCGTATCGACCCGCAGATGGTGCCGATCCGGCAGATAGCCCAGCTTGACCGGTGCAGGCGCATTGGCCGGGTCACCGTGACAACCAAGGCAGGTTTGAAACGTCATATCCTTGAATGTACCGTCCGGTATTCCAAGATTCTGGTTTACCGGCGGAGGTGGTAGTTTGGCCCATGCCGCGCCAGCCATGACCATGGCTGCCGTGAGCAGGACTCCTTTTAACAGTTTCCTGAACATAGTAATACCCCTTGTGTTGGTATGTAGCTTCTCTTCTTGCTTGTACTTACGTACAGCGACACGCCACTCTTGATGGTGGTTTCATCAATTTCTTTCGCAATTTTCATAGAACCGGACGCAATTTTTCTTGTCATGCCTGTTTCCTTGTCACGGTTTTCACAAATCCCTACCAGTAAGATAGTCCATTTTTTAAGTGATAGGAAGTTTTTTTAAATTATTTTTTTGATTCCCAATGCTGCAATCAGGCAATGCTAGTCTGGTATGGGGCAACTGCTTGTTTTGCAAGGAGGAAGCGATAATTTTCCGAGAACTGGAAACGAGCATTTCTTTTCCCGGGTAGACTAAGGTTATACGGCGAATTTATTCCTGTTTTCTTGCCGGATAACAAGTGCCAAAAAATTGTCAAATTAACAAAAATATGTCATTTATTGCGCGAAGGTATGTTGGAGCTTTATTATATAAAAATATCCGTGTTTATCATGTGCTTTGCAGAAACAAACCGGTTTCCTATTTCTCCAGGCGGGTAAAACGTATAATGTGACGGCGTTCCCGCTTTGCCGGACGGCCATGTCCCCGCGGACGTTCGTTGGCTGCAGCCCGGCGTTGGTCTGCATTTTGTTCTCTTTTTCGAATGCTTGCTTCGGTTTCCTGACAGAGTTGTTCTGCCTGTTTGGCCGCGCCACGTCTTTCGGATAATTGTTGTACCTCTACAGTTTTTTTGTCAAATCCTTGTTGTATTTGAAGCAAGTCACCGATGCGTACGGAGTAGCTGGGTTTTACCCGTTCCCCATTGCAATGTACCTTGCCCCCTCGTACCGCTTTGTTGGCAATTGCCCGCGTTTTGAAAAAACGCGCTGCCCACAGCCATTTGTCGATGCGGATTTTTTGCAATGATTCCACGCAATATACAGGCCGTCAGGTGTTCTTGATGGCGCGATAGCCTATGTCGGTACGGTAATAAACGTTGTTCCAATGGATTTTAGCAACCGCCTCGTAGGCATGTTGTTGTGCTCCGGCAATGCTGTTCCCCAATGCGGTAACACACAGTACCCGGCCCCCGTTGGTAACAATTTTCCCGTTTCTCTCTTTGGTGCCGGCATGGAATACCTTTAAGTCAGGGAGTTCGGCGGGCAGACCGGTGATGGTGTCCCCGGTATTATAACTGTCCGGGTATCCTCCGGCAGCCATCACCACTCCCAGAGCCGGGCGCGAATCCCATTCGGCTGTGGTGTGTTGCAGTTGTCCATCCAGTGCCTTGTTGCAGAGTTCAACCAGATCGGACTTGAGACGCATCATGATGGGCTGTGTTTCGGGATCGCCAAACCGGCAGTTGTACTCCAGTACCCTGGGCACGCCATCTGCTGCGATCATCAATCCGGCGTAGAGAAAACCGGTATAGGGAGTACCCTCCGCAGCCAATCCCCGTACAGTTGGGTAGATGACCTGCTCCATGATACGCTCATGGAGCTCCGGGGTGATAACCGGGGCAGGAGAGTATGCCCCCATACCGCCGGTGTTGGGGCCCTTGTCTCCGTTGTCTCTCGGTTTATGATCCTGCGATGTGGCAAGCGGCAGCACATGCTCTCCGTCCACTATGACGATGAAGCTGGCCTCTTCGCCGGTGAGAAACTCTTCGATAACCACGCAGTGACCGGCGTCGCCAAAGGCGTTTCCTGCCAGCATATCTTCTGCGGCAGCTATCGCTTCCTGTTCAGTTTGTGCAACGATTACCCCTTTGCCGGCGGCAAGTCCGTCTGCCTTGACCACGATGGGGGCCCCTTTGTTAAGAATGTAGGCCCGTGCCTGTTCCAGATCGGTAAAGCTGGCATATTCTGCGGTGGGGATTCTGTGACGGGCAAGGAACTCTTTGGTAAAGCGTTTGGAGCCTTCCAGTTGCGCCGCCGCCTGAACAGGACCGAAACAGCGCAGTCCCGCTTCGGTAAAGGCATCCACTACTCCGATTACCAATGGAGCCTCGGGGCCGACAATGGTGAGGGCTATATCATTGCTGGTCGCGAAGCTGACAAGCCGGTTGGTATCAGTAACTCCGATGTCGATATTTTCAACCTTGGGTTCCTGTGCTGTTCCTGCATTGCCGGGGGCGACGAAAACACGAGTGACTTCTGGTGATTGAGCCACTTTCCAGGCCAGGGCGTGTTCACGCCCGCCCGAGCCGATTATCAGTATGTTCATCTGGTCTGTCCTGCCGGGTGTTAGTGTCGAAAATGGCGCATGCCGGTGAATACCATTGCAATACCGTGTTCGTTGGCAGCGCTGATGACCTCTTCATCGCGCATGGAACCGCCGGGTTGAATGACGGCGCTGATGCCGGCTCCGGCAGCAGCATCGATGCCATCGCGAAACGGGAAGAAGGCATCTGAGGCCATCACGGAGCCGGGCACCTCCAGCCCCTCGTCAGCAGCCTTGATCCCGGCAATTTTTGTGCTGTACACGCGGCTCATCTGCCCTGCTCCGATGCCGATGGTCTGGTTGTTGCGGGCATAGACGATAGCATTGGATTTGACATATTTTGCCACTTTCCAGGCAAACAGCAGATCAACAAGCTGTTCCGGGCTGGGCTGAATACGACTGACCACCTTGAGTTCACCGACTTCAACCATACCCGAATCACGATCCTGAACCAGCAGCCCACCATTGACCCGTTTATAGTCCAGGGAGGGTGGCTGTTTCTGTTCCCACTGGCCGCAGGCCAGAACCCGAACATTTTTCTTTTCGGCGATGATGGCGAGCGCTGCGTCACTTACCTGTGGAGCGATGATGACTTCGACAAACTGGCGGGAGATAATTGCCTGGGCGGTGGCCGCATCCAGCCCCCGGTTGAAGGCGATAATCCCGCCAAAGGCCGAGGTGGGGTCGGTTGTGTAGGCTAGCCGATAGGCTGTTTCAATGTCGTCGGCCAGCGCTACACCGCAGGGGTTGGCATGTTTCACGATGACGCATGCAGGCTTGTCGAACTGTTTGACACACTCCAGTGCAGCGTCGGTGTCAGCGATATTGTTATAGGAGAGCTCCTTGCCATGCAGCTGGGTGGCGGTGGCGACTCCGGCCTCGGGAGGCTGGTGTTCCGTGTAGAAAGCGGCTTGTTGATGGGGGTTTTCCCCGTAACGCAAATCCTGTGATTTGTTCAGCTGGAAATTAAAGGTGCGTGGGAATTTTGTCTTGTCACCATCCGGCTGGATTGTCCCCAGATAGTTGGCGATTGCGCCATCGTAGCGGGCGGTGTGCTCAAATGCCTTGACCGCAAGGGAGAATCGGGTGGCATCTGTTACGCTCTGGTTGTTCCCTTTCATCTCTGTGATGACAGAGTCGTAATCGGTACTGTCCACTACCACGGTAACCGCAGCATGATTCTTGGCTGCGGAGCGCAGCATGGCGGGGCCTCCGATGTCGATGTTTTCGATTGCCATCGCCAGATCGCAATCAGGCCGGGCAACCGTTTGCTGGAAAGGGTAGAGGTTAACGACAACCAGATCGATAGGAAGTATTCCGTTTTCATCCATCACCCGATCGTCGATACCGCGCCGGCCAAGCAGTCCACCATGTATTTTGGGATGCAGGGTCTTGACCCGCCCGGCCATCATCTCCGGAAAACCGGTGTAGTCGGAAACCCCGGTCACCGGGATACCGTTTTCTGCCAGCAGTTTTGCAGTGCCTCCGGTAGAGAGAACCTCCACCCCCAACTGTGTCAACTGCCGGGTAAACGGTACAATACCGGTTTTGTCTGATACGCTGATCAGGGCGCGTTTGATTGGGTACATGGTTGCTCGCTTGTGTTTGTGGCCCGCGGGCTTTAGGGTTTCCGGTTAAATCAGATTATATTCCCTGAGACGTTTGCGCAGGGTTGCCCGGTTGATACCGAGATGCTCTGCGGCCTTGGTCTGGTTTCCACCGGTATGATTCAGGACGATTTCAAGCAGCGGTTTTTCCACCTGCTGCATTACCAGAGCGTAGAGGTCTCCCCCCGGCTGGCCATCCAGATCGGTGAAATAGCGGTTAATGGTAAGCTCCATGTAGTCACCCAGGTTCCGGGGGGGGAAGTCTTCTTGCTTGAATACAGCGTTCATGCGGCCAACTCCTCGTTTATTATCAACCGGTCAAAAAAGTCACGTGCTGCGGCCAGTTGTTGTGTGCTGGTTTCCATCTGGTTTACTGCTTGCCGGAAAGCGGCGCCATGTGGCCTTGATCTGCTGTACCAGCAGATATGCTTGCGCGCCATGCGCACTCCGGTGTATTCACCGTAAAAACGGTAGATTGCCTGAAGATGTTCAAGCAGTGTGTTGCGGATTTCGTGCAGGGTGGGTGGCGGGAGGTGTTCCCCTGTCGCCAGATAGTGGTTTATTTCCCGGAAGATCCAGGGGTTGCCCTGTGCCGCCCGGCCTATCATTACCGCATCGGCGCCGCTGTGTTCCAGTACAAAGCGCGCTTTTTCCGGTGTGGTAATGTCTCCATTGGCGATAACCGGAATGCCAACGCTACTCTTGATGGCCTGCATGGTGTCATACTCGGCCTCGCCCTTGTAACCACAGGCCCGTGTACGACCGTGTACGGCCAAGGCTTGAATTCCGGAGGCCTCAGCAATACGGGAGATGCGTATACCATTGCGGTTGTCTGTGTCCCAGCCGGTGCGGATTTTGACGGTTACCGGAACCTTCACTGCCGTTACAACGGTTTCAAGGATCCGTCCCACCAGTATTTCATCACGCAGCAGTGCGGAACCGGCCATTACATTGCATACTTTTTTGGCCGGACACCCCATATTGATGTCGATGATCTGGGCACCGTGATCCACGTTGTAGCGTGCAGCTTCCGCGAGCAGAGCGGGATCAGACCCCGCTATCTGCACTACTCGTGGCTCTTTTTCTCCTTTATGATTGGTTCGATTCAGTGTTTTCTTGCTGCCCCACAGCAGTGAATTGGCGGTTACCATTTCCGATACAGCCATTCCTGCTCCCAACTGTTTGCATAGCTGGCGGAATGGACGGTCGGTAATACCGGCCATCGGTGCCAGGATGGTTTTGTTGGCAATAAGGTAGGGGCCTATATGCATCTATTAAATCCACAGAAAAACATGCACCCGTGCAACAGTTAGGGTGATTGGTTGTATCAGATACGGAAACCGGAAAGCAGTTCCCCGGCGTGCTGTGCCGAGGTGGTTATATGATACTCTTTCGCGGCGCGGTCATAAAGAGTTGTTGTTGCCGGAGTGTTACATAAATCACACAGGGGCCGCTTCAAGTCGTTGGTTCTTCCTGGGTATCCTGGCGCAGTTCCGGATAAATGCGTACCGTTTTGACAGTATTGGAAGAGGTCTGGACGATTTCGACAGGGTAACCGGCAATGAGCAGACTTGTGCCGGGTTCCGGGATGGTTTCCAGGTATTCGATAATCAATCCGCTCAATGTTTTGGGACCCTCAACGGGCAGGCTCCATTTTAGCAGGCGATTGAGATCGCGGATGGAGGCGCCGCCATCAACCAGATAGGAGCCGTCACTCTGCGGATGGATATCCTTGACAATATAAGAAGGGTCGGTTGTGAACTCTCCGACGATCTCCTCGAGAATATCCTCCAGCGTAACCAGGCCCAGAAAGTCACCGTATTCGTCCACAACGAGTCCGATACGACGCCGTTCGCGCTGAAAATTGAGTAGTTGTGTATTCAGGGGAGTTCCCTCCGGAATGAAATAGGGTTCCCGAATCGCCTCCATAAAATGTTCCTTGGTCAGTTCATGTTCCAGAAACAGGCGCAGGATGTTACGTGCATGCACAATTCCCACAATATTGTCGATTACACCCCGGTAGACGGGGAGGCGGGTGTGCTGGCTGTCGAACAGATGTTTTCTGATTTCGCTCCAGTCCTGTTCCAGATCGATTCCGGCTACTTCGTTGCGTGGCACCATGATATCTTCCACGCTGATCTTTTCCATGTCCAGGATACTTATCAGCATCCGCTGGTGCCGTTGCGGGATCATTGCTCCTGCCTCATTGACCACCGTGCGCAACTCCTCGGCACTGAGTGCATGCATCGAGCCGCTCTCCACCGGGATTCTGAATAGCCTCATCAACCCTTTGGTGATCCAGCTGATGATCAGCACGACAGGATATAGCAGTCTCAGCAGTGGCCCCAGGATGAACGTGGCCGGAAAGGCAAAGCGTTCCGGATGCAGTGCGGCCAGGGTCTTGGGGGTTACCTCGGCAAAGATCAGTATCACCAGCGTCAATAGTCCGGTGGCAACGGCAATTCCAGCTTCACCCATCAGCCGCAGTGCGATGATGGTGGCGATTGAGGATGCCAGAATGTTGACAAAGTTGTTGCCGAGCAGGATCAGGCCAATTAGCCGATCCATCCGCTCCAGCAGGCGGCTGGCGCGAATTGCTCCGGCATGTTTGATTTTAACCAGATGGCGCAGGCGATAGCGGTTCAGGCTGATCAGTGCCGTTTCTGAACCGGAGAAAAAGCCGGACAGAACAATAAGAAAAGCAAGAACAATAAATAACAGGCTAAGAGGGATTTCGTCCAAGGATCGTTAGCTCCGCAGGTTATGTCCGTTCCAGTATGAATTCAAGAATCATTCTGCTGCCGAAGTAGCCAACCAGCAGAATGACCAGCCCGGCAAGTGTCCAGCGGATTGCTGTACGTCCTCGCCAGCCAAAGCGCCAGCGTCCCCATAACAGGATGGCGAACACCAGCCAGGCAATGATGGAGAGTACAGTTTTGTGAACCAGATGCTGGGCAAAAATATCATCGACAAACAGTATGCCGTTGAACAGAGCCAGGCTCAGAAAGGTAAAACCCAGGCCGATCATCTGGAACAGCAGCCGTTCCATCGTTTCGAGCGGTGGGAGTGCGCGAATGAAACCGCCGGGTTTACGGTTGCGCAGATGACTGTCCTGGATGGCAAGCAGGATAGCCTGAAGTGACGCAATGCTCAGCAGGCTGAATGCCAGAATAGAGAGCAGAATGTGGGCCTCCAGGCCTGATGAGGCATTGGCCAGCAACACGGGCCTGGTTGGCATGAGCAGTTGTAACAACACTAACAGGGCTGCCAGTGGCAGCAGGGCGATGGCAAGGTTTTCTACCGGCGTGCGCAGGGCGGACAGCAGCAGAAGCAGTGCGGCAAGCCAGCTAGTCAGTGAGGCGACGTTGACAAACTGGAGATTAACCCCTGTGGGGGTGAAAATAGTGATAAACAGGGTTATCCCGTGAAACAGCACGCCGACCAGTCCTGCCAGAACAAAGAGTTTCCGTTTTGCTTCTGGTGAATATGACTTTCCCTTTTTCAGTCCTGCGCCCAACAGAAAGGCAACCACCAGATAGATCAGGATGGCGAAAATACCGGATAGTGTACTCATTAAACATTCATGGCAATTGGTTCATGGAGTGGAATAATGGCATATTCACCGCCACTAAGCCAAACAGCAAGGGGATATCTGCCGAATTGTTTTTTTAACATTGAGTTATTTTATCAGGCAACTGATCGATTTGAACCGGGGGTGGCTTGCATCCTCCAGCCATTCAAACAGGACGGATTCTGTGTTGGTGAGTGTAACCCCGTGCTGGGCCATTCGTGTCACGGCATTGCGGTGATTGGCAGCAGTGCGGGAGCAGACTGCATCTTCTGCCACGAATACCTGGTAATTATTGGCCAACAGGTCAAATGCTGTTTGAAGGATGCAAACATGGGATTCCATTCCAGCAAGTATTACCTGGTGGCGTGCGGATTTCTCAAGCGTTTGGGGAAAACCACCTGCGCGAAAGCAGGAAAAGGCTGTTTTATCGATGGTCGTTGCCGTTTGTGCAGGAATGACTGGTTCTGTATCCCCCAGTCTTTTCGGGTACTGGCGTGTGATAATGAACGGGATATCCAGCATTGAAGCAGCCTGCACCAGTATGGCCGTATTTTTCAGTACCCGGGCACGAACAGTCTCGGGCATGGCAGAGCTGAGGCGGGTCTGGATATCGATTAGTATCAGGACACCCTCACTACTCCGGCACAGGTTACGAGAAGGGTGTCCCATCTGTCCTGAGTGTATCTCCGTTAATTTCGGGGCTAGAAGGTAAAGTGCCGAGGCTGTGGAGCATTAATCAGCGCGGGAATCTCGGTGCTGAACAGGTATTCGTTGCTGAATTGATTGTTATCTTGCCGAGTGATGAGACGTGCCTCCATTACCGGGGACTCTCCCACAATGGCAACCAGGCGACCGCCGGGAGCCAGACTCTGTTGAAAACTTTCCAGCAGCACCGGCAGGGAGCCGGTAATGACGATAACGTCATAGGGGGCGTAGCGATTCCAGCCGTTGGAACCATCTCCCTCTTCCAGAGATGTGTTGTGAATCCCCAGTTCGGCAAGATGCTCTTCCGCGCGCTTTTGCAGTTCCGGGATGATCTCCACGCTGTAGACATGTCCACCCATGTTGCCCAGCAGTGCAGTTAGATAGCCGCTACCGGTACCAATCTCCAGAACCTTGTCATCGGCATGTACTTGTGCTGCCTGCAGGATACGGCCCTCCACGACGGGGGTCATCATGACCTGACCATGGCCAATATCAATGTTTGTCTCGGCATAGGCAAGATCGCGGTACTGTTCCGGTACAAACAGCTCCCGCGGGATCTGGCCGATGAAATCCAGCACCCGTTGATCCAGTACGTTCCAGGTGCGGATCTGTTGTTCGACCATGTTGTTGCGGGCCTGCACAAAGTTGAGTTCGGTCATTCGCGTATCCTGAAGTCTGAAATGAACATTGCCATTAGGGTAAGTTGTTTGGGAGCCTCAGGCAAGTAGCAAGCGGATATGCTAGAATCCACTCTTTACAGAAGTCAGTTGGATTTGGAATAAATCGGCTTTTCCTTGCGATGCAACAGCCATCCAAAGCTCAACAGATGCGACAGCCAGGGGTGTCCTGCACTGCGGGGCTGAGAAATACCCTTAGAACCTGAACCGGTTAATGTCGGCGTAGGGAGGCGATGATCCCGCTTTTCCTCTGCCCATGCCGCTGAATTTTCATTTTAGAATTGAGAGATTGATACATGAGCGCAATTCCAGAACAGTTTTTGAGCGATACCGCCAAGGTTGATGCGGCCTCGATTCAGCCTTTTCCCAACTCCCGAAAAATATATGTACAGGGTTCCCGGGCGGATATCCGGGTACCGATGCGGGAGATTGCGTTGACGGATACGCTCACTGAATCCGGGGCGGAGCATAATCCACCGCTTACCGTTTATGATACCTCGGGGCCGTATACTGATCCGGAGGTGAACATTGATATCCGTAAAGGGCTGCCCGATGTTCGCAGCGCTTGGGTAGCGGAGCGCGGTGATACGGAGCAACTACCGGAGCAGACTTCCGAGTATGGTCGTCTGAGAGCGGCTGATAAAAGCCTGGAAGCGCTTCGCTTCACTCACTATAACCATACCCCGCGCCGTGCCCGTCCCGGCAGGAATGTCACCCAGATGCACTATGCCCGCCAGGGTATTATCACTCCCGAAATGGAGTTTGTGGCCATTCGCGAAAACATGCGTCTGGAGCTCTACCGGGAGCAACTTGCCAGCCAGCACCGGGGAAATCCGAGGGGCGCCAGCCTGCCGGCGAATATCACTCCGGAGTTTGTCCGGGACGAGATAGCCCGCGGCCGGGCTATTATTCCCGCCAATATCAACCACCCGGAACTGGAGCCGATGATTATCGGGCGCAATTTTCTGGTGAAGATCAATGGTAACCTGGGTAACTCCGCCGTCGCCTCCAGCATCGAGGAGGAGGTGGCCAAGATGACCTGGGGAATCCGCTGGGGCTCGGATACCATCATGGATCTTTCTACTGGCAAGAATATCCATGAGACACGGGAGTGGATTATCCGTAACTCACCGGTTCCCATTGGTACCGTACCGATCTATCAGGCGTTGGAGAAGGTGGGTGGCAAGGCGGAAGAACTGAGCTGGGAGATCTTTCGCGATACCTTGATAGAGCAGGCGGAGCAGGGAGTGGATTACTTCACTATCCATGCCGGTGTATTGCTGCGACACATACCGCTTACTGCAAAACGGGTTACCGGTATTGTATCGCGCGGAGGCTCCATTCTGGCCAAGTGGTGTCTGGCCCACCATCAGGAAAATTTTCTTTATACCCATTTCGAGGATATCTGCGAGATCATGAAAGCCTATGATGTCTCTTTCTCGCTGGGTGACGGCCTCCGTCCCGGCTGCATTGCCGATGCCAACGATGCGGCGCAGTTCGGTGAACTCGAGGTGCTGGGTGAATTGACCAAGATCGCCTGGAAGCATGAGGTGCAAACCATTATCGAGGGGCCGGGTCATGTGCCGATGCATTTGATCAAGGAAAATATGGACAAACAGCTGGAGTGTTGTGATGAGGCTCCGTTCTATACTCTGGGGCCACTGACCACCGATATTGCACCCGGTTATGATCATATTACATCCGGGATCGGAGCGGCGATGATTGGCTGGTATGGCTGCGCCATGCTCTGCTATGTCACACCCAAGGAGCACCTGGGACTGCCCAATCGTGATGATGTGAAGGAAGGGATCATTGCCTACAAGATCGCCGCCCATGCTGCCGATCTGGCCAAGGGTCATCCGGGTGCACAGGTTCGCGATGATGCCATGTCCAAGGCCCGGTTTGAGTTCCGCTGGGAGGATCAGTTTGCCATCGGTCTGGATCCGGACCGTGCCCGTGAATATCATGATGAAACCCTGCCCAAGGAGGCGCACAAGGTAGCCCATTTCTGCTCCATGTGCGGCCCCAGCTTCTGTTCGATGAAAATTACTCAGG
The DNA here is from genome assembly GCA_026982395.1 of Chromatiales bacterium. GTDB lineage: Bacteria > Pseudomonadota > Gammaproteobacteria > Thiohalospirales > Thiohalospiraceae > DRMK01. Next base: position 12,780 of record JALSHD010000012.1, read on the forward strand.
AGGTGCGTGATTATGCCAGGCAGCAAGGTCTGTCTGAACAGGAGGCGCTGCGCAAGGGGATGGAAGAGAAGTCAGTGGAGTTTGTAAGGCAGGGTGGCAATATCTACCCGAAGGCGTAGTACTCTGGCAAAAGTGAACCATATATTATGCCGCTTCTGACTCCAGCCGTTCCAGGCGGTAGCCATGCTGGTAGATCGCGCTCAGCCGCCAACCGTACTCCGGAGTGAGATGCAGTTTGTTACGCAGCCGGCTGATGTGGGTATCCACGGTGCGGGTGTTGATCTCTGGCGGCATGTTCCACACCTTTTCCAGAATAAACCCGCGTGACAGCAGCTTGCCGTTGTTGCGCAGCAGGAATACTGCCAGGGCGAACTCCTTCTGGGTCAGTTCGATGGTTTCGTTTCCGAAATGAATGGCCCGTTCTGCGAAGGCGATGCGGAATGGCCCGATCTCCAGCACTTCACTTTCGGCCTCTCCTGTATGAGCACGGCGTACCGCGGCGTCGATTCGCGCCATCAGTTCCAGCTGTTTGACCGGCTTAATCATATAGTCATCAGCGCCGGTCTGTAGTGCGCGAACGATATCCTGTTCGCTGTCGCGGGCGGTGACAAAAATAATTGGAGTGTTTTGGCAGTGTTCCTGGCGAATCCATTCCAGTATTTCGATGCCGCTGGTATCCGGCAGCATCCAGTCCAGGATAAAAAGATCGTAGCGGCGGTGCTGTTTCAGGGCAGTGGTGAAGGAATCCCCTGTTTCATAACTGTCACATTGGTGGCCGGCGCTCTCCAGCCACAGCTTTATCAGTTCCACTTGATTTGGATCGTCTTCCAGCAAAGCGATATACACAGTCTGAATCCTCAGTATTGGTGTTGGTAATAGCCTTATCGGAGTGTAGCAGAAATACCTTGAGTGATTCCGGGACTTCGGTTGTCAGCGGTTCTCTCTCCGGCTGATTTGTAACAGTACCTTATCCAGCATGGTATAGGGAAGCAGGCGTTTCAGGGTGCCGAACAGCCAAGTGGGAAAGGTGACGTAGTAACGCACTTTCGGCCGCTTGCTTTCCAGTGCGTGAATCACCTTTTTCAGTACTGCCTCTGGTGGCAAAGTAAAAGGGGCAGCGGGTCCCGATTTGGTCAGCCGTTGTTCCATAGCCAGATATGTGTCGCGGTGGATGCTCTGCCCGGCATCGATATTCCTCTGGAACATGGCGTGCGCGTTGGCCCGGAAGCGGCTGGTGATCGGGCCGGGCTCGATCAGGGAAACATGGATGTTGCTGCCGTCCAGCTCCAGGCGCAGGGTGTCGGTCAGCCCCTCCAGCGCGTATTTGCTGGCGTTGTAGGCGCCACGATAGGCCATGGCGACGAACCCCAGCACCGAACTGTTCTGGATGATGCGGCCGTAGCCCTGGCGCCGCATCACCGGGATGACGAGGCGGGTCAGCTCGTGGGTGCCGAACAGGTTGGTCTCGAACTGGGCGCGCAGCACCTCGCGGGGCAGATCCTCGACAGCGCCCGGCTGGCCGTAGGCGCCGTTGTTGAACAGGGCGTAGAGGGTGCCGCCGGTCTGCTCCAGAACCCCGTCCACGGCGCGCCGGATGGAGGCGGAGTCATTCAGATCCAGCTGCAGCGCCTCCAGCCCGGCCGCCTGCAGGGCTTCCACATCCGCCATCTTGCGAGCGCTGGCGAACACCCGGTAGCCGCGGGCGCGCAGCCCCTCGGCCACGCAGCGCCCGATGCCGCTGGAGCAGCCGGTGATCAGGATGGAGCGGTCAGCTGGATTCAACGGTCTCTTCATCATGTTCTCTCTGTTGCTGCAGTTCCCACATGTGGGCATAGAGTCCCCCTTGTGCCAACAGCTCCCGGTGGGTGCCGCGCTCCACGATGCGGCCCTGATCCATCACCAGGATCTTGTCCGCATCCACGATGGTGGAGAGGCGGTGGGCGATCACCAGGGTGGTGCAGGCGCTGGAGGCCTCACGCAGCGTCTGCAGGATGGCCTGCTCGGATTTCGAGTCGAGGCTGGAGGTGGCCTCGTCGAACACCATGATCTTCGGGTCCTTGAGCAGGGCGCGGGCGATGGCGATGCGTTGCTTCTCGCCGCCGGAGAGCTTGAGGCCGCGCTCTCCCACCTGGGTGTCGTACCCCTCCGGCAGTGATTCGATGAAGCGGTCCAGATGAGCCATGCGCGCCGCCTCCATCACCGCCTCGCGATCTGCTTCCGGGTTGCCGTAGGCGATGTTGTAGTAGATGGTGTCGTTGAACAGTACCGTATCCTGCGGCACGATGCCGATTGCCCTGCGCAGGCTGCGCTGGGTCACCTCGCGAATATCCTGGCCATCGATGAGGATGCGGCCGCCGGTGACATCATAGAAACGGAACAGCAGGCGCGACAGGGTGGACTTGCCGGCGCCGCTGTGGCCCACCACCGCCACCTTCTTTCCGGCGGGAACGGTGAAATCCACCCCGAACAGGATCTGCCGCTGCGGTGTGTAGCCGAACTCCACCTGCTTGAAACGGATCTCGCCGCGGCTGACCATCAGATCGGGCGCGCCGGGTTTGTCATTCACCTCGGCGTGCTGCTCCAGCAGGCCGAACATCCGCTCCAGATCCGCCAGGGAGTGCTTGATCTCCCGGTAGACGAAGCCGAGGAAGTTCAGCGGCATGTAGAGCTGCAGCAGGAAGGCGTTGACCAGCACCAGATCGCCAAGGGTCATCTCGCCAGTGGTTACCCGCTCTGCCGCCAGATAGATCAGCAGGGTGATGCCGGTGGCGATGATCGCACCCTGGCCGAAGTTCAGTGCCGACAGGGAGGTCTGGTTCCTGATCGCCGCCTGCTCCCACTGTGACATATGTTCGTCATAGCGGCGGGTCTCGTAATCCTCGTTGTTGAAATACTTGACAGTTTCGTAGTTGAGCAGCGCGTCGATGGCGCGGGTGTTGGCGCGCGAGTCCATCTCGTTCATGGTGCGGCGGAACTTCATGCGCCACTCGGTCACCACCAACGTGTAGGTGATGTAGGCGGCGATGCTGGCAAAGGTGATGAGCCCGAACCAGACATCGTAGCTGAACAGCAGGATGCCGATCACCATGCCGATCTCCACCAGCGTCGGGATGATGTTGAACACCATGAAATTGAGCAGGAAACCCAGACCGCGCGTACCCCGTTCGATATCCCGGGAGACCCCTCCGGTCTTGCGCTCCAGATGAAAGCGCAGGGAGAGATCGTGCAGATGGCGGAACACCTGCAGGGCGATGCTGCGGATTGCCCCCTGGGTAACCTTGGCGAACACCGCGTCACGCAGCTCGCCGAACAGGGAGCTGGTCAGGCGCAGCAGACCATAGGCCAGGATGAGCGACAGTGGCAGGACGATGACCGGGTTCTGCGCGGCATCCAGCGCATCCACAATCTGCTTCAGCACCAGCGGGACGCTGACATTGGCCACCTTGGCCAGGATCAGCAGGCTGAACGCCAGGATCACCCTGCTGCGGTAGCGCCACAGATAGGGGAACAGGGAGCGGATGGCCTTCAGGTCGCGTCCGGCGGAGGTCTCGGGAAAGTGATCGCGATAGCGCATCCAGGTATAATAACGGGTTATCTCTTGAATCGGGCTGATGTGGCCCTATGTTAACGCATATTTCAATTGACGGGAGAGCTGTAAATGCCGATCTACGAATATCAGTGCCAAAGTTGTGAACATAAACTGGAAGCGATGCAGAAGATGAGTGATGAACCGCTCAAGGAGTGCCCGGAGTGCGGCAAGCCGGAGCTGAAAAAGCTGATCTCGGCAGCTGGCTTCCGGCTCAGCGGGAGTGGCTGGTATGAGACCGACTTCAAGTCCGGCAACAAGAAAAATATAGCTGGTGACAAGCCGAAGAGCGAGTCGCCTGCTCCGTGTGGGGCGAATACCTCCTGCCCGGCCTGTCCTGACTGATTTATCAACTCGAGTTGCGCGGGCGTGGTGCAGGTCGTACCATGCCCTTCATTTTACATTTGAGAATACAAGGGACAGAGATGCGTACCCATTATTGTGGACAGATCCGCGCGGCGGATATCGATGGCGAGATAACCGTCAGTGGCTGGGTTCACCGCCGCCGGGATCACGGTGGAGTGATCTTTATCGATCTGCGTGATCGGGAGGGGTTGCTGCAGGTGGTGTTCGATCCCGATGCCGAAGCCGCCTTTGCCACCGCGGAGAAGGTGCGCAGCGAATATGTGCTGCGGGTCACCGGCAAGGTGCGCATCCGGCCGGAGGGAACCGAGAATCCCGACATGCCCACCGGCCAGGTAGAGCTGCTGGGCAGGCAGCTGGAGATCCTCAACAGCGCCGAGACCCCGCCGTTTCAGCTGGATATCGAGGATGACGAGGTCTCCGAGGAGCTGCGCCTGCGCTACCGTTACATCGATCTGCGCCGTCCACAGATGCTGGAGCGTCTGAAGCTGCGCTCCGAGGTGGTGCGGGTGCTGCGCAACTTTCTCGACGACAACGGCTTCATGGATATCGAGACCCCGATGCTGACCCGCGCCACGCCGGAGGGGGCCCGCGACTATCTGGTGCCGAGTCGCACCCACCAGGGGAGTTTCTTCGCCCTGCCGCAGTCGCCACAACTGTTCAAGCAGCTGCTGATGATGTCCGGTCTGGACCGCTACTACCAGATCGTGCGCTGCTTCCGGGACGAGGATCTGCGCGCCGATCGCCAACCGGAGTTCACCCAGCTGGATATCGAGACCTCATTCATGGACGAGGAGCAGATCATGGCCATGATGGAGGGGATGATGCGCCAGCTGTTCCGGCGGGTGCTCGACGTGCAGCTGCCGGACCCCTTCCCGCGCATGACCTACGCCGAGGCGATGCAGCGGTTCGCCTCCGACAAGCCGGATCTGCGAATCCCGCTGGAGCTGGTGGATATCGGCGATCTGCTGGTGGATGTGGAGTTCAAGGTGTTCTCCGGGCCGGCCAGCGATCCGGCGGGGCGGGTCGCCGCGCTGCGCCTGCCGCAGGGGAGCAAGCTATCACGCAAGGATATCGACGAATACACCAGGTTCGTCGGCATCTACGGCGCCCGGGGTCTGGCCTATATCAAGGTGAACGACCCGGACAAGGGGCGCGAAGGGCTGCAGTCCCCGATCCTCAAATTCCTGCCGGATGCCGCCATCGACGGCATCATGGCCCGCACCGGCGCAGAGGCGGGGGATCTGATCTTCTTCGGTGCCGACAAGGCCAGCGTGGTCAACGAGTCCCTGGGCGCGTTGCGGGTCAGGCTGGGGCACGACTGTGGTCTGGTGGAGGAGGGGTGGCGCCCGCTGTGGGTGGTGGATTTCCCCATGTTCGAGTGGGATGGCAAGGAGCAGCGCTGGTACTCCCTGCATCACCCCTTCACCTCGCCGAAGGAGGAGCATCTGGAGCTGCTGGAGAGCGATCCCGCCGCCTGCCACTCCCGCGCCTACGACATGATCCTCAACGGCACCGAGCTGGGCGGTGGCTCCATGCGTATCCACCGGGAGGAGGTACAGGAGAGCGTCTTCCGCGCACTGGGGATCGGTGAACAGGAGGCGCGCGACAAGTTCGGCTTCCTGCTGGACGCCCTCAAATACGGCTGCCCGCCCCACGGCGGCGTCGCCTTCGGACTGGATCGGCTGGTGATGCTTATGTCCGGCGCCAGCTCCATCCGCGACGTAATGGCCTTTCCCAAGACCCAGAGCGCCAACTGCCTGCTCACCCAGGCTCCCTCCGGGGTCAGCTATGCCCAGCTGCGCGAGTTGGGGATTCGTTTACGCAAGCCGGTAACAGAGAAACAGTCTTCGCAATAGTGGAACACTGCTACTGCAACATGGCGCGTTGTGCTACTGAACGTTTTTCTGCGGAAAAGAGGGGGACGTATTAACGTGCAGAGCTGCCGCGCTGATTGCCTGTGCAATTTCCTGGCTTAGTTGCGACACTGCCCGGCTCTGGGCGGAAACAATCGCCTTGTATCCATTCCCGTCAACCGGCCTGGTAACAGATGTCTTGTTGCTTGTGAGGAGTTTGTTATTGTGCCGGTCCAGAACGCTCCAGCGGGCAACCAGATTTATCTGCCGGCCCGAACCGGCGTCCATCCGGATCACATCAATCAGAATTTGATAGGGAAAACTGCCGGTTTTGTATCCGGGATAGAGAGAGACGCGGGAGGTGTCCAGCAGCCGGGAGAGGTTTTCCGCCAACACGCGGGAAAAATTTCCCAGCAGCGGCTCTGCCCAGCGGTGGAACTCTTCATAGGTGACCTCGTTCGCATCATTGCGCAATGCGATCTGCGGACGGAGCAGATAATCTGGCAGGGTGACGGGGCCAACGATGATTCCGGGGCCTGAATTTTGTGTCGGGCTGTCGGTTTTTTCCAGCGGGGTGAGCAAGTAGAAGTGTGACGGCCGGGTGGTTCCGCAGGCGGCCAGCAAGACCAGACAGCAGGCGCACAGGGCAACAGATCTCGGCAGAGTAGTCATCGCTATTTTTTCCCCTTCAGCAGTGTTTCCGGATTGCGTTCAATGGTGTCTGACAGAATGCGCAATGAGCGGGCAGATTCGGTCAGCTCCTGCAGCGCACGGGAGAGCTGGTAGTGCAGTTCGGAGTCGTCGGAGAGCTGCTCCCCGATGGTGCTGAATGCTTCGTTGGCCTGTTCCATGGAGTGCTGGAAACTGGCGGACATGGTTTCGGCATGGCTGTCCAGATTGCTGGTCATGGTGCGTATCTCAGCGAGCGCTTTTTGTGCGTCAACCAGTGTTTTGTTCAGGTTGGAGGAGATGGGTGCTATCTGTCCGTCCAGATTGGCGACCAGGGTGTCGACATTTTTCAGAACCTTGTTGAGGGAGTGGATGGTATCCATCAGTTCGGGTGAGTTGACCAGCTGCTCCAGCCCGGACATGGTGGCGGCCAGGTTGTCGAGCAGTTTTTCGTAGCTGTAGTTCTCCAGTTTTCCGCCCAGTTTGTCCAGCAGTGAGGGGACTGTGGGGATCTCCGGGTAGTCGGTTATTGCGCCGACATATTTGGGGGTTTCATCTGGATAGTAGTCAAGCTGGATGAAGAGTTGTCCGGTAATGAAACTGTGGATCTGCAGTTGCGCGCGCAGGCCGCGATCCACCAGACTTTGCAGATCAAACCGTCCCCCGGAAGTTTCGCCTTTGCCGGCAGCAGTCGAGAATCGGCGCGGGTTTATTTCGATATGTACCGGAATATAGATCTGCTCTGTTTCCGGATCCACCTGCAGTGTGATGTCGGTCACTGTCCCCACCTTGACGCCGCGAAAGCTGACCGGGGAGCCGACGGTCAGTCCGGTTACCGTGTTTTCAAAGAAGAGGACGTAGTGTTTTTTCTTGGAAAACATGGCGCCATCGCTGAGCAGGAATGTTGCCAGAACAAACAGTCCGATGGCGGCGACCACGAACAGTCCGATCAGGGTTGGGTTGGCTTTTTTGCTCATATCTTGCCCCGGTTCAGAAAGGCGCGCACCTTGAGATTTTCCGATTTGTCACGCAGCATTTTTGGGTCACCCTGGGCAATGATGGTTCGGCTCTCATTATCGAGAAAAACCGAATTGTTTCCAATAGCAAAGATACTGGCCAGTTCATGGGTCACCACCACGATGGTTGCCCCCAGGCTGTCGCGGATCTCCAGAATCAACTCGTCCAGTCGCCGGGAGCTGATGGGATCGAGTCCGGCAGAGGGTTCATCGAAAAACAGCACTTCAGGGTCCAGCGCGATGGCTCGTGCCAGACTGGCCCGTTTGCGCATGCCACCGCTGATCTCGGAGGGGTAGAACTGCTCGAAACCGGCCAGCCCTACCAGTGCCAGTTTCAGGGAGGCGATCTCATGTACTTCCCGTTCACTCAAATCGGTGTATTCGCTGAGCGGCAGGGCGATGTTCTCTTCCAGCGTCATGGAGCTCCATAGCGCACCACTCTGGAACAGGACTCCGAAACGGCGTTTCAACATCTCCTGCTCCCGTGGTGGGGCCTTCCAGAAATTGATCTCGTCGAACCAGATCTCCCCCTTTTTCGGTGATTTGAGACCGATGAGATGTTTGAGCAGGGTGCTCTTGCCGCAGCCGCTGCCGCCCATGATGATGAACACATCGCCGCGGTTGATGGTGAAGTTCAGATCGCGCTGGATCACGAAATCACCGTAGGCCATGGTGAGATCCACCACCCGGATATGTGCCTCGCTGCTCATATGCCAAGCTTCTGGTACATGATGGTCATCAGCGAAGCGGAGATGACGATGAATACGATGGCGGTGACTACTGCAGAGGTGGTTGCTTTACCCACCGCCGAGGCACTGCGCCCGCACTGCATACCGCGCAGACAACCGGCGATGGCGATCAGTGTTCCGTACACCACCCCCTTGCTGAGTCCCACCAGAAAGTGCTGCATGGTAAGCGCGGAGAGGGTCTGCTGATAGTACTCGCTCATGTCCACATTGAAGGCCATTACCGCCACCAGCATGCCGGCCACCATCCCCACCAGACTGGCGTAAAGAGTCAGCAGCGGAGCCATCAGGATCAGCGCCAGCATGCGCGGCAGCACCAGGAAGTCGATGGGGGAGATCCCCAGCGTCCGGTAGGCGTCGATCTCCTCGTTCACCTGCATGGTGCCCAGCTGGGCGGCGAAGGCGGCCCCGGTGCGGCCGGCCAGGATGATACCGGTCATCAGGGCGCCGATCTCCCGCGACATGCCGATCCCTACCAGATCCGCAATATAGATCTGGGCGCCGAACTGCGCCAGCTGCACCGCCCCCATGTAGGCCAGAATCAGCCCCACCAGAAAACTGATCAGTGAGACGATGGGCAGCGCCTGTGGCCCCGCCTCCTGGAGAACCAGCGCCAGATCCGAGCGCCGGTATTGCGCCTTGCCGCGCAGTAGCCGTCCCATGGCTAGGGTAACCTCGCCAATGAAGCGAACCATTGCCGGTGCGCCGTGAATCAGATCCAGGGTGACCTCACCCACATATTTCAGAACCGAGGGTGGCTCCACATGCCGGCCGGTTGCCTCCTCCGGGACTGCGAAGGCGAGCTTCAACAGCCGCTGGGCGCCTTCCGGCAGCCCGCTGTTGTCCACCTCGATATTCCGGCGGTTGCAGAGTTTTATTACATTGCGCAGGAAGTTGATCAGGCCGCTGTCCCAGCCAGAGATGCCGTCGGATGCAAACACGACCCGGTGAATCCGGGCGGCCTCTCCCAGCTGCTTTTCCACCTCATCGGCCGAGGGGAGGCGATCCCGCATCCGCCAGCTGCCGGACAGGCCGATCTGCAGGGTGGTGTCGCCGAGGAGGGAGAGATCCAGCTTCCAGGGCGGTTGTTCTGTAGTACGCGAGGCGTTCAGCTGATTTTTCCCGGTGGGTGGATTACAACAATCTGTTTTGTCGGGGTTATTTTAGCATGACGCCAGTTCCTTAAACTAGATGGAGGCAATACCAAGGCATGTAAATCAAATTGGGATTTTTTCTGTGGATCAATTTACCGCTTGTTGCTGGTTCGGTGGATATGATAGAAGGGAAATCAAGCAACGTTAGCAAATGCAGCATGAACCAGGCGGGTATCAGGAACCTCTATGAATACAACTCTATATTGGCACGACTACGAGACCTTCGGCGCCGATCCGAAGCGGGATCGCCCCGCCCAGTTTGCCGGGCTGCGCACCGACGAGGCGCTCAACGAGATCGGCGAACCGCTGGTCATCTACTGCAAACCGCCGCGGGACCTGCTGCCCCATCCGGATGCCTGTCTGCTCACCGGGATTACGCCTCAGCAGGCGGATGAGCAAGGGCTCCCGGAGCCGGAGTTCATCGCTCACATCCATGCCCAGCTGGCGCAGCCGGGAACCTGCGGGGTGGGTTACAACACCCTGCGCTTCGACGATGAGGTGACCCGCTACACCCTCTACCGCAACTTCTATGACCCCTATGCCCGCGAGTGGCAGAACGGCAACTCGCGCTGGGACATCATCGATCTGGTGCGCATGACCTATGCTCTGCGGCCTGAGGGGATCGAGTGGCCCCGGCACGAGGATGGCCGGCCCAGCTTCCGGCTCGAGGATCTGGCCGTCACCAACGGCATCGGCCATGAGGCCGCGCACGATGCCCTCTCCGACGTGCGCGCCACCATTGCTTTGGCGCGTCTGGTACGTGAGCGCCAGCCGCGTCTCTACGAGTGGCTGTTTCGGCTGCGCCACAAGCGCAAGGCGGCCGAACAGCTGGACTTGGTCCATCACCGGCCGGTCCTGCACACCTCGCGGATGTACCCGGCCGAGATCGGCTGCACCACGTTGGTGATGCCGCTGGCCGCCGAGCCGCGCAACAGCAACGGCGTGCTGGTCTATGATCTGCGCCACGATCCGGAGCCGTTTCTGGGGCTGGATGTGGAGGCGCTGCATGACCGTCTGTTCACCCGCAGCGAGGAGCTGCCGGAGGGGGTGCCGCGGCTGCCGGTCAAGTCGGTCAAGATCAACAAGTGTCCGGCCCTTGCCCCGCAGAGTACTCTCGTTGAGGCGGCCATCGAACGCCTTGCCATCGATCTGGATGCCTGCACTCGGTACCACGAGCTGCTGAGCGCTGACAGCGGGTTCATGCAGCGGGTTGCCCAGGCCTATGGCGGCAGGGAGTTTGCTCCCGCCGAGGATGTGGATCTGGCTCTGTATGACGGATTTTTTGATGATGCCGACCGCAACCTGCTGGCCCGGGTGCGTGCTGCCACTCCGCAGGCGCTTGCCCGAAAAGCGTTCCATTTTCAGGACAAGCGCCTGCCGGAATTGCTGTTCCGTTATCGGGCCAGAAACTGGCCGGAGACTCTATCGGAGCAGGAGCTGCAGCGTTGGGAGCAGTTACGCTGTCAGCGAGTTCGCAACGGAATAGGCGGCAATACGCTGGGCCTGGAAGCGTATTGTGAACGGATTGCGCTACTGCGCAAGGAGCGTGAGGGAGAGAGTAAGGCGCAGCAATGCCTGGATGCGCTGGACGAGTGGGCGGAGCGCTTGGCGGCCTGCCGGATTCAGGATGACTCCACTGCGTAGGTCGCTGGCTTGTGGAGCATCAGCGCCAGCTGACAATCTCGTCCAGATGCCGCCGTGGTGACAGTTCTGCAACCTCGGCAGGATAACCGATGCTGAGGATCGACAGGGGGATCTGATCGGCCTCCAGTCCCAGTATCTCCCGCACCCGCTGTTCGTCAAAATCCCCAACCCATGTGGAGGCCATTCCGGCGGCTACTACGGCCAGTTGGGCATAGGTGGCCGCGATGGTGGTGTCCTGCAGCGCGTAGATGTTGGCGCCACGTTCACCAAAGTGCTCGGCGGAGCGTACCGGTTCTGCGCTGAATACCAGAACAACGGGTGCTTCGGCGATAAACTGCTGCCGGGAGGCCGCTTCGGCCAGCTGTTTGCGGATCTGTTCATTGCGGACAACGGTGATGTGATAGGCCTGAAGATCGCCTGCAGAAGGTGCGGCGCAGGCGGTCTCCAGAATGGCGTTCAGCTTTTCCGCTTCTACCGGTGTATCCGTCTGGTATTTGCGAATGGAGTGACGGTGACGGACGGTTTCAAAAAAATCCCACATGGTTTTTCTCCTGTTACCTGGGAGGCTGTCCGAGAATAGAGAGCCTACTGCGGAAAGCCGTTTTGGTCCATTTTTCCGCTCATTTTCGTTAAATATGAATCACTATTTGCCTCGAATGACCAAAAAATGGACTCAAAACGGCTTTCCCTCGCTACGACCACCACGGATGGCGGAAGTGTCGGTTTTGCAGGAGCAACAAGCCGGTCGGCCCCTATTCTCGGACAGCCTCCTGGTTGAACAGGGTTACTGCCTTCGTTTTGGAGCAGAGTAGTCCGGGAAATTGAGTCGAAGTACGCGCCGGGCATCATCAGCCAGACCCTGTCGCCCCATGTGTTCATAGGCTCTGGACATGATATCAAGAGCTTCGGCAACAGAAAGGGTGTTTTGATAGTGCTCAACAACATATCTGGCCCGGTTGACGGCGGCCAGCCAGGCCTCTCTTTCCATATAGAATCTGGCGACATGGATTTCGTGACGGGCCAGGCTGTTGAGCAGGTACTTCATGCGCTGCAGCGCGTCGGGACGATATTTGCTGTCGGGAAATTTACGGGCCAGTTCGGTGAAATAGGTAAATGATCGCCGCAGATGGCCGGGATCCCGCTCGGTCGGATCCTGATTGAATGTTTTATTCAGGAAGTTTTCTCCCTGTGAGAAGCTGGCCAGTCCGCGCAGATAGTAGGCGTAATCGACATTGGGGTGGCGCGGGTGCTGTTTGATGAAATTGTCGGCAGCAGCGATAGCCGATTCCGGCTCATCCCCTTTGTAGTAGGCATAAATGATATCCAGATCCGCCTGTTCCGCATGCCTGCCGTAGGGGTAGGCCGTTTTTAGCTCTTCATAGTAGCGAATGGCGGTTTCATAGTCCCGATTGTCCAGTGCGGTTTTGGCTTCCTGGTAGTAGCGCTGCGCTGACCACTCTGTTTTTTTGTCAACGCTGGCGCAGGCACCGAGCAGCAGAATCAACGATAAAATAAGAAGACGGGCTAGTAGTTGCATTATGTTAGAGTATCCGGCAATTTCAGCATCAGGTGAGATGCCCTGGTTATGATTCATTTGGTCAACAGTGGTTCCTATTTTATCTGAAACATGAATAAATCGATAGCAACAAGCGATATTGGGGAATCGGAACAACGGCTGGCTGCCCGTATTCCAGAAGCGATGGCCGGGTTGCGCCTTGACCGGGCGTTGGTAGAGCTGTTTCCCGACTATTCGCGCAGTCGTCTCAGCCAGTGGATAAAATCGGGGCAGGTGCAGGTGAACGGTTGCCGTTTCTCCCCCAGCGACAAGGTGGCCGGAGGCGAACGGGTGGAGCTGGAGGTGCGGCTGGAGCCGCTGGAGAGCTGGAAGCCCCAGGATATTCCGCTGCACGTCGTTTATGAAGATGATGCCATTCTGGTGATTAACAAGCCGGCAGGTCTGGTGGTGCATCCCGCTGCTGGCAATCCGGATGGAACTCTGCTCAACGCACTGTTGCACCACGCGCCGGAGCTGGCACAGGTGCCCCGTGCCGGTATCGTCCATCGTCTCGACAAGCAGACCACTGGCCTGATGGTGGTGGCGCGTGATGTGACCAGCCATATCCGGTTGGTGGAGCAGCTCCAGGCCCGCAGCGTCAGCCGTCAGTATAGTGCGGTGGTGGTAGGAGTAATGCCGTCCGGTGGAACGGTGGATGTCCCTATCGGGCGTCACCGCGTGGATCGCAAGCGTATGGCGGTGACCGGGCAGGGCAGACAGGCCATCACTCACTATCGGGTGGCGGAACGGTTTGCCGCCCACACCCTGATCGATGTGCGCCTGGAGACCGGCCGGACTCACCAGATCCGAGTTCACTTGGCGCATATTCGCTATCCGCTGGTGGGTGATCCGGTCTATGGCGGACGGCTGCGGATTCCCGCGGGCTGTGGCGACGAGCTGAGGGAAACCTTGCGTAACTTCAAGCGCCAGGCGCTGCATGCCGGCTGCTTGGGGATTATCCATCCCGCCACCGGAGAGGCGATGGAATGGCAGACAGCACTGCCGGAGGATATGGCCCAGCTTCTCGAATGGTTGCGGGCAGATTCCCGAACCCATGTGGTCTGACTGGATCACACCGGACTGGCCTGCGCCGGAGTGGGTGCGGGCCTGTGTTACCACCCGGTGGGGTGGCGTCAGTAGCGGACCTTACGACTCCCTGAACCTGGGCGATCATGTGGGTGACCATCCTGCAGCGGTTCGGGAGAACCGAAGGCGGCTGTTCTCCGTTCTGGAGCTGCCGGAGGAACCTCTCTGGCTCCGGCAGGTGCATGGGAACCGGGTGGTCGAGGCTGGAGCAGCTTCGCCGGGGTGTGAGGCAGATGCCTCATTCAGCCGCGTCCGGGGTCAGGTATGTGTCGTCATGAGCGCCGATTGTCTGCCGCTGCTGTTGTGTGACCATACAGGTAGCTGTGTGGCGGCGCTTCATGCCGGATGGCGTGGATTGGCCGATGGAGTTATTGAGGCGGCGCTGGGCAGACTGCAGACGCCCGCCAGCGAGATCCTGGCCTGGCTGGGTCCCGCCATCGGTCCTGACCACTTTATGGTGGGGGATGAGGTACGGCAGCGGTTTCTGCAGCACGACAGCCGGGCTGAAACGGCATTCCGTCCTGCAGGCAGACGCTGGCTGGCGGATATCTATCTGCTGGCCCGGCAACGGTTGCATGGTAGCGGAGTGAGCGCTGTATACGGTGGAGGGGAATGCACCTTCCAGAATCGGGAGCGCTATTTCTCCTACCGGCGGGATGGTACGACAGGCCGTATGGCGAGCCTGATCTGGTTAACCTGAATGGAGTGACAGAACCATGAGCAAGCAGTGGTACATGTTGACCGTAGTGGGAGAGGATCGCCCCGGTATCGTCGCCCGGGTGACAACGGCACTGTTCGAGGGCGGTTGCAATCTTGGTGAGGCGTCCATGATGCGGCTCGGTGGAAACTTCACCATTATGCTGATGGTCGAGCTGGAAGGAAGCGATGGCGAACTCCGGAAGCTGCTTGAACCAGCTGCCCGTTCGCTCAATCTGCATATTCACATCGACGGCATCAAGGGACGGTTGCATCGCCACCTGGAGCCGGATGTGAGTATCACTGTCTATGGTGCCGATCGGGCCGGAATCGTTGCCAGGGTCACGGGTGTGCTGGCGGATGCGGGGCTGCATGTTCTGGAACTGGACTCCGACGTGGCGGGGAGCAGGGAAACCCCGATCTACGTCATGCATATCGAAGGTCATGCTGGAGAGGGCATCGATGCATTGCGTTCGGCGCTGAAGCTGATAGAGCGTGACGGAATCGAGGTGAATCTGCAACCTGTCGACACGATGGTGGGTTGATCCGTGGTGGTTCTGGAGATCTTCACCTATCCCGATGAACGGCTTAAACAGATTTCGCAGCCGGTACAGCGGGTCGATGATGCGCTGCGTACTTTTATCGCCGAACTGGAACAGACCATGCGCCACTCCCCCGGCGGAGTGGGGATCGCGGCGCCCCAGGTTGGTCGTTTCCAGCGCATCGTCATCGTTGATGTCTCCGCCAAACCCAAAATCGCCAATCATGGGCGGATGATACTTGTAAATCCGGAAATCCTCTCTTGGGAAGGGATGGTAAAGGGACGAGAGGGATGCATGTCGGTGCCTGATTATACCGGCAACGTCATGCGTGCTGAACGTGTTACTGTAAGCGCCCTCGACGAACAGGGCGAGCCGCGGGAATACCACTGTGAAGGATACGAAGCCCGCGCCATACAGCATGAGATCGACCACCTGGATGGGCTGCTGTTTCTGGATCGACTGGTCAGCCGCCGCACTGACCTGTTCCGGCGCAAGAATTATGGTGAAAAAAAACGGCGTAGGGGAGAGGGTGGCGCAACTCCACGGTGATGGGCAAACCCCGGGGGACAGGGCACCCATAAGGGATGCCTTTGTCCCTCGGTGAATACTCCGCTATACACAGCTTATTGGCCATCTGTTCCATAAGGTTGGGCAGTGGAGGGTCATTTGGCAAATTGACTGCTCGCCGTGCCAGGGGTTCTCAAACCGGCTGTTGCAGAGACTCCCATGCAGCGGCATGGAACCGCGGATATAATCACTTCCCATGACTGTAGCCATTATTCTGGTTTTTCTGTTGGTTCTGGGGGTTGTCGTCTGTCTGCGTGCCAGTGAGGCCAACTGGGGGCGGGGATGGCGTAATGCCGTGGATGGTTTTGTGCGGCTGTTCTGCCGCTGGTTTCATCGTCTGCAGTATCAGCCGATTCCGTTGCCAGAGGAGGGACCGGCTTTGGTAGTTTCCAATCATTTCTCCGGTCTGGATCCGTTGCTGCTGGTTACGGCGTCACGGCGACCGTTGCGGTTTCTGATCGCCGAGGAGGAGTATCGGCGTTTCGGGTTTACCTGGCTTTTTCGCGCTGCCGGTTGTATCCCGGTGGATCGCAGCCGGCGTCCTGACATTGCACTGCTGCAGGCGCGCCGGGCGCTGGAGCGGGGTGAGGTGATTGCCCTGTTTCCGCACGGCAAGATTCATCTGGATTCCGATCCGCCGCGCAAGCTGAAAAAGGGTGTGGTCAAGCTGGCGCAGTGGCACGGTTGTCCGATCTATCCGGTGCGTCTGGATGGTATTCGGGGGGAGGGGCAGACGGTTTCGGCTGTGGTGATGCGCAGTCAGGCGCGGCTGCACAGTTTTCCTCCGCTCGATTGCGCCAATCAGTCGCCGGAGTGGTGTCTGGAGCGGGTGCGCGAGTATATCGAGGGGGAGAGGTAGTGGGTACTTCGCTGTGGATTTTCACCATCCTGGGCTGGCTGGCCGGGATCGTGATGCTGGTTCTGGTGGTGATGTTTGTTCAGGATATGTTACAGAAGGAGCATGCCATCCGGCGCAACTTTCCGCTGGTTGGCCGGTTGCGCTATTTTCTGGAGAAGCAGGGGGAGTTTTTCCGCCAGTATTTTTTCGCCATGGATCGGGAGGAGCAGCCTTTCAACCGGGCGACGCGCAGCTGGGTCTATCGTACCGCCAAGGGGAAGGGGGGGCTGATCGGGTTTGGTTCCACCAATGATCTGCGCGAGCCGGGTTCCTATATCTTTGTCAACTCCCCCTATCCCGTGCTGGAGCAGGAGTATGAGCCGTCGCCGCCGCTGGTGATCGGCCCCGATTGTCCGCGGCCGTTTTCCGCCCGTCATCCATTCAATGTCTCCGGGATGAGTTTCGGGGCGCTGTCTGCTCCTGCGGTGTGCGCGCTCTCCAGGGGGGCGGCCGAGGCCGGGGTCTGGATCAATACCGGCGAGGGGGGGCTCTCCTCTTACCATCTGGAGGGAGGAGGGGACATCCTTTTCCAGATCGGTACCGCGAAATATGGTGTGCGTGATGCGGATGGAAAGCTCAGCGATGATCGGCTGCGCGAGCTGGCGGAACAGGTCAAGGCGTTCGAGATCAAGCTCTCCCAGGGGGCCAAGCCCGGCCGTGGCGGGGTGCTGCCGGCGCACAAGGTGACCACTGAGATTGCCCGGATCCGCGGTATTCCGGAGGGAGAGACCTCCAGCAGCCCCAACCGCCATGTGGATATCAGGACGCCGGATGATCTGCTGGATATGATTCAGCATGTGCGTGAGGTGACCGGTCGGCCGGCGGGCTTCAAGATGGCGCTTGGTTCTCCCGCCTATCCCCGCGCCTTGTGCGAGGCCATCCGGCGGCGGGGGGTGGAGTCTGCGCCCGACTTCATCACCGTGGACGGGGGAGAGGCTGGCAGCGGCGCGGCGCCCCAGGTGCTGGCGGACCATGTGGCGCTGCCGATCACCGAGGCGCTTCCCATGCTGGTGGATGTGCTACTGGAGTGCGGTTTGAAAGAGCGGATTCGGGTCATCGCGTCCGGGAAACTGGTAGATTCCGGCCGGGTGGCCTGGGCACTCTGTGCCGGGGCTGACTTTGTGGTCACCGGGCGGGGGTTCATGTTTGCGCTGGGATGCATCCAGTCGATGCAGTGCCCGCACAACACCTGCCCCGCTGGTGTGACGACCCACAACGAGCGGCTGCAAAAAGGGTTGGTAGTGGAGGACAAGGCAAAGCGTGTGGCCAGCTACGCCCACTGGGTCAACCATGAGGTGGATCTGCTGGCCCACTCCTGCGGTCTGGCCAATGCCCGGGAGTTTCGGCGTGAGCATGTGCGTATTGTGCAGAGCGCGGGTCACAGTCTGCCGATGGATGAGATCTATCCTTATCCTTCCCCGGGGCAGGTAGAGGCTTGAATATCCGATTTCCGTCCACATGTTATGGTTAACACTATTCAACCAATGGGGAGCCCATAGCAATGCGAATGGACAAACTGACCACCAAATTTCAAATGGCCCTGGCCGATGCACAGAGTCTGGCGCTGGGCCGCGATCACCAGTTTATTGAACCGCTGCATCTGATGACCGCCCTGCTGGACCAGGAGGGAGGCACGGTACGCCATCTGCTGGCCCAGGCCGGGGTTAATATCAACAGTTTGCGCTCCGCGCTGGGCGAGGCGCTGGATAAACTGCCTTCGGTAGAGGGAGCCGGGGGCGAGGTGCATATCTCCAATGAGCTGGGCCGCCTGCTCAATCTGACCGACAAGCTGGCCCAGAAGCGCAAGGATCAATATATCTCCAGCGAACTGTTTGCCCTGGTTGCGGTAGAGGACAAGGGTCAGCTGGGCGATCTGTTGCGTAAGGCAGGAGCGAACAAGGAGGCTGTTGAAAAGAGCATCGAAATGGTGCGCGGTGGTCAGCAGGTCAATGATCCCAATGCGGAAGATCAACGTCAGGCGCTGGAGAAATATACCGTAGATCTGACCGAACGTGCCGAGCTGGGCAAACTTGATCCGGTGATCGGGCGTGACGACGAGATCCGCCGCACCGTCCAGGTGCTGCAGCGCCGCACCAAGAACAATCCGGTGCTGATTGGCGAGCCGGGTGTCGGCAAGACAGCCATCGTGGAAGGTCTGGCCCAGCGTATCGTCAATGGTGAGGTGCCGGAAGGGCTGAAAGACAAGCGGATTCTGTCGCTTGATATGGGTGCACTGCTTGCAGGGGCGAAGTTCCGCGGTGAGTTTGAGGAGCGTCTTAAAGCGGTATTGAATGACCTCTCCAAACAGGAGGGGCGCATTATCCTGTTCATCGACGAGATTCACACCATGGTCGGGGCAGGCAAGGCGGAAGGCTCGATGGATGCCGGCAACATGCTCAAGCCAGCGCTGGCGCGGGGTGAGCTGCACTGTGTGGGTGCGACGACGTTGGACGAGTATCGCCAGTATATCGAGAAGGATGCCGCGCTGGAGCGCCGTTTCCAGAAGGTGCTGGTGGACGAGCCTTCGGTGGAGGATACCATTGCCATTCTGCGCGGCCTGAAAGAGAAATATGAGGTGCATCATGGTGTGGAGATCACCGATCCTGCCATTGTTGCGGCGGCGATGCTGTCGCATCGCTATATCACCGATCGCCAACTGCCGGACAAGGCCATCGATCTGATCGATGAGGCTGGCAGTCGTCTGCGCATGGAGATCGACTCCAAGCCGGAGCAGCTGGACAAGCTGGAGCGCCGCCTGATTCAGCTCAAGATTGAGCGTGAAGCGGTGAGCAAGGAGAGTGATGAGGCCTCGCGCAAACGGCTGGAGAAGCTGGAGCAGGAGATCTCTGATCTGGAGCGCGAATACAGTGATCTGGAGGAGATCTGGAAGGCGGAGAAGGCCGCCCTGCAGGGCACCCAGCAGATCAAGGAGGAGCTGGACCGGGCGCGCATCGAACTGGAGACCGCACACCGCGCCGGTGATCTGGCGCGCATGTCCGAGCTGCAGTATGGACGCATCCCGGAGCTGGAGAAGCAGCTGGAGATGGCGGCCCAGGCCGAGCAGCGGGAAACGCAGCTGCTGCGCAACAAGGTAACCGAGGAGGAGATCGCCGAGGTGGTCTCCAAGTGGACCGGGATTCCGGTCTCCAAGATGCTGGAGGGCGAGCGCGACAAGCTGTTGCGTATGGAGGATGCGCTACACAGCCGCGTGGTCGGTCAGGATGAGGCGGTCAAGGCGGTGGCCGATGCTATCCGCCGCTCTCGTGCCGGACTCTCCGATCCCAACCGTCCTAACGGTTCGTTCCTGTTCCTCGGTCCCACCGGGGTGGGCAAGACCGAGCTGACCAAGGCGCTGGCGGAGTTCCTGTTCGACACCGAGGATGCCATGGTGCGCATCGACATGTCCGAATTTATGGAGAAGCACTCGGTGGCCCGTCTGATCGGTGCGCCTCCCGGCTACGTGGGTTACGAGGAGGGCGGCTACCTGACCGAGGCGGTGCGGCGCAAGCCCTACTCGGTGATCCTGCTGGACGAGGTGGAGAAGGCCCACCCCGATGTGTTCAACGTGTTGCTGCAGGTGCTGGATGACGGCCGCCTCACCGACGGCCAGGGGCGCACCGTGGATTTCCGCAACACCGTGATCGTAATGACCTCCAACCTGGGTTCACAACAGATCCAGGAGATGGCTGGAGAGGAGAACTATCAGGCGATGAAGGATGCGGTTATGGAGATCGTC
Source organism: Chromatiales bacterium (assembly GCA_026982395.1). Taxonomy (GTDB): domain Bacteria; phylum Pseudomonadota; class Gammaproteobacteria; order Thiohalospirales; family Thiohalospiraceae; genus DRMK01. The sequence continues at coordinate 32,894 of JALSHD010000012.1, forward strand.
GGGCATCACTTCCGGCCGGAGTTCATCAACCGCGTCGACGAGGTGGTGGTGTTCCACCCGCTGGGCAGGGAGCAGATCCGGGCCATTGCGGCAATCCAGATCGAGCAGCTGCGCAGCCGTCTGCGCGACCGGCAGATGGATCTCGATATTACCGACGCTGCGCTGGACAAACTGGGTGAAGCCGGATTCGATCCCGTCTATGGCGCACGGCCGTTGAAACGTGCCATCCAGACCTCAATCGAGAACCCGCTGGCCCAGGAACTCCTGGCGGGCAGGTTCAGCGTTGGTGACGTGATCGAAGTTGATGTGAAAGATGGTCAATTTGTGTTCAAAAAGGCGGAACGGAAGGCTGACATCACCTAGTGTTGCAGTGTGGTAGCCGGGTATTTCCTGAGGTGTCTGCAGGGAACTGTTTGCCGAACCCCCTCTCCGCCCCGGAGACCAGGTGATAGCGATATGGTCGCCGGGGCGAAGAGGCTTGAGCAGTTCGGAGAGCGCCTTGATGTCGGTGCAGCCGTTGTATCGTCGACGCGGATGATGCACTCCCCTCCTGCAGTCCCGCGTGAATAGGGGGGGCTAAAAATGCACTTTTTCCGCGATAGCGGCGTCAGCTCCGTGCTCG
>JALSHD010000013.1 GCA_026982395.1 Chromatiales bacterium
TATGCCCGATCAAACCCGCCACCCCGTGCCCCATCTCCAGGCAGATCTTGGGCAACTGAGTAGTCTTGCCGGAGCCGGTCTCTCCGGCAATGATTACCACCTGATGCTCGTCAATCGCCCTGACAATTTCCGCACGATGCTCAACCACCGGCAATTCGGCGGGATAGCGCGGTAGCGGCAGTGCCGCCCGGCGACACCGAACCCGCTCAGAGGAGCGGTTAATATCTCTACCAAAGGCCGTCACCACCTCGGCAGAAAGCGGTCGGTTATCACGCAGCCGCTTGCGCAGCCCACGCAGCCGGCGGGACAGGCGGTGGCGATCAGCCAGCAGGCAGTGGGAAAGCTCGGCCTCCAGCGCAGCCAGTTGAGTTTCAATTGTCAAAATGCACCTGATAAAAATCTATCGCAGTTAGGCTATCTCTACTATCATATACGCAATGGGGGAGAAATTTTACGATGTATGGCACATCGAGTTTATTCCATGATCCCCCTGTGGTTTATTATCGATTGTCCTGGTAATTAAAGAAATTCACCTTCAGACCGATAACAGAGTATTTAAGGGATTAATGGGAGTCTACAGGGTGAAAATGAGTGCACCTCTTCCGGTAACCATGGTGATTGGACTTGTCCTGTTACTGGCGGCATCAGGGGCTACCGCGAGCACCCTGGAACAGAAGCGGGAGCAGTTTCTGCAGGCCGAACATGCACTGCAGAAAAACCAGTATGCGCAGTACAATGCCCTGTTGCCCAAACTGCGGGACTACCCTCTCTACCCTTATCTTGTCTACAAGGATCTCCGCCAACGCCTCGCCACAGCGAAAAACGACGAACTCTCCCTGTTTTTCTACAAGTACGGCAATACGCCTCTTGCTCCAATGCTGCGAAACGCGCTGCTGAAGTATCTGGCCAAAAAAAAGAGATGGAAGGATTATCTGGCCCACTACCTGCCCAACGACGACATCTCGCAACAGTGCTACTACCGCACCGCACTACTTGAAACCGGACAACAGGACAAGGCTCTCGAGGAGATCGATGAGTTATGGTTGTCCGGTCGCAAGCGCCCCTCAAACTGCGAGCCGGTTTTTCAGGCCGGACGGGAAACGGGGAAAATCAACCGAAAACTGATTCGTCAGCGCGCATATCTTGCTCTGGAGCAGGGACAGATCTCTCTGGCCACTTATCTTGCACGAAGCCTGCCCGGCTTTGAAAAAAACAGGATAAAGCATTTGGCAAAACTCCAACAGCACCCTGAACAGGTAGTAAAAGCAAAAACCCTCGGCAATGACAATAAAGCCACGCGCCGCATTCTGATCAGAGCCATAAAACGGCTGGCCAGGAATGAGTTTGAACAGGCAACATCAAGCTGGAATATCCTGCAAGGGCGCTTCAACTTCACCCCGGCGGAAAAAGCTGAAGTAACACGCAGTCTTGGACTGAGGCTTGCGTGGCGACACAACCCGGAAGGACTGAAATGGCTCTCCAGGGTTGGTTCTCTTCACAGCACAAAAGCGGTACGTGAATGGCGAGTCCGCCTTGCCCTGCGCCAGGGAAACTGGAAAGAAACACTCAAATGGCTGGACAAACTGAGCGACAAGGAAAAAGCAGTTCAGGAGTGGCGCTACTGGCGCGCCCGTGCTCTGGAATCACTGGGGAAGCAAAAGCAAGCCACTGCCATTTACCAGGAACTGGCAAAAAACCGCAGCTATCATGGCTTTCTGGCCGCAGATCAACTGCGACAACCCTACCGGTTTGAACAACGCTCCCTAAACTTTTCAACCGTAGAGCTGCAAACAGTAGCCCAAATCCCGGCTATCCAGCGTGCCAGCGAACTCTATCAATTGGGACGCATTGTTCCGGCAAGGCGCGAATGGCACCTGGCACTGCAACACCTCAAGGGGAATGATCTGCTTAAGGCAGCCAAACTCGCGGACTCATGGGGCTGGCATGATCGTGTCATCATCACACTGGGCCGTTCCCATCACATGGACGACCTCGACATGCGCTTCCCCCTGCTCTACCGGGATCAGATTTTCAAGGAAGCCCACAATAGTGGAATCGACCCTGCCTGGGTCTATGGACTGATTCGTCAGGAAAGCGCCTTTATGGTTGATGTCCGCTCTCATGCCGGCGCTCTCGGGCTAATGCAACTAATGCCGGCTACAGCCCGTCAGGTAGCCAGACAAATGAAATCACGCATTCGCATACCGGGAGATGTACTGAAACCGGATACCAATATACGCCTTGGCATCAGCTATCTCAGCGGAAGATATCAGCAATTCAACCAGAATCCCGTGCTGGCCACCGCCGCATACAATGCCGGGGCCCACCGAGTCAACCGCTGGCTACCGGAACAGAACCCCGTTACTGCCGATCGCTGGATTGGAAGCATCCCCTTCAACGAAACCCGCAAATACGTCAAACGGGTGCTGACCTATACCGCCATTTATGAACAACGCCTCGGCCAGACACCAACTCGCCTGCATGAACGCATGCCACTGATAACCATCGCCCAGAAGAAGGGGTGAGGTTGATGTCAAATGGTCCCCTGTGACCCAGTTCCAGTTTATCGGCTCGGTCGAGCACATCTCCGAACGCTTCCTCCTGCCGGTTCTCGAAGCCCTCCTCCAGGCGTTTCCCTTCGTCATCCTCGGCTTCCATTCCGACAATGGCTCGGAGTACGTCAACCCGCGTGTGGCACGCCTGCTGGAGAAACTCCGTATCGAGGAATTCACCAAATCCCGTGCCCGCAGAAGCAACGACAATGCCCTGGTCGAGTCCAGGAACAGCTCCGTGGTGCGAAAGCATCTCGGCTACGCTCACATCCCAGGCCAATTCGCCCAGCAGGTCAACGCATTCACCCAGGGCATCCTCTCCCCCTACCTCAACTTCCACCGCCCCTGCTTCTTCCCCACCGAGGAAATTGATGCCAGGGGACGCCTCAAAAAACGCTACCGCTATGAGGATATGATGACACCTTACGACAAGCTCAAGTCTCTGCCCAACGCCGAGCAATACCTCAGACCCGGCATCAGCTTCGAACAATTGGATGCCATCGCGTATGCCATGAGCGATAATGAGGCCGCCCAGCGCCTCAATCACGCCCGGGCTGAATTGTTCCGTTCCATCAACAAAGCCCAGAACCCGGCCGCCTGATGGGGCTCAGGAATCACCGGCCCTTCAGGCTCATTTCTGGATTGGAAAGGACTGTATGGATGTTATGGATAACTTGCGGCTGAAGCTCCCTTGCTACTCGAAAAAAAGAGCACCCAAAACAGAAAAAGGCGGCCTGTTGGCCGCCTCCCCTGTTTGTTCACTATGGTTTTAACTGATTTTTGGATCCAGCTTGCCACTCTCATACTGTTTATACATATCCTCCAGAGAGACAGCCTTGATCTTCGAAGCATGTCCGGCACAACCAAATGCTTCGTAGCGAGCCTTGCAGATCTCCATCATTGCACTGGTTGCTTCCTTGAGGAATTTGCGCGGATCAAAGTTGGATGGATTCTCGGCCAGATGACGGCGCACTGCACCGGTAGAAGCCATGCGCAGATCGGTGTCGATATTTACCTTGCGTACGCCATGCTTGATTCCTTCCACAATCTCTTCCACGGGAACACCGTAGGTCTGACCCATGTCACCACCATAATTGTTGATAATCTCCAGCCACTCCTGCGGAACAGAGGATGATCCGTGCATAACCAGGTGGGTATCCGGAATGCGCGCATGAATCTCTTTGACGCGATCAATACGCAACACGTCACCGGTCGGTTTGCTGGTGAATTTATAGGCACCATGACTGGTACCAATGGCAATAGCCAGCGCATCCACACCGGTTTTCTTGACGAAGTCCGCTGCCTCATCAGGATCGGTCAGCAGCTGATCCATATCCAGTTTGCCTTCAGCACCATGCCCGTCCTCTTCACCCATTTCACCCGTTTCCAGTGACCCCAGGCAACCCAGCTCTCCTTCCACCGATACTCCACCGGCGTGGGCCATCTCCACCACAGTACGGGTTACATCGACGTTGTACTCAAAACTGGATGGGGTTTTCATATCTGCCATCAGGGAGCCATCCATCATGACTGAACTGAAACCGGACTGGATCGAACGCAGACAGACGCCAGGCTCGGAGCCATGATCCTGATGCATGACAATGGGAATGTGGGGATACATCTCAATGGCGGCAGAGATCAGATGACGCAGGAATGGTTCGCCCGCATAGTTACGAGCACCAGCGGAGCCCTGCATGATGACAGGGCTGTCGGTGGCATCCGCTGCCTGCATAATTGCATGTACCTGTTCCATGTTGTTGACATTGAAGGCTGGCAGGCCAAAGTTGTTTTCAGCAGCATAGTCCAGAAGCTGACGTAAGGATATCAGGGCCATTTCACACTCCTAAATTGTGTTAAAGAAAAAAGAAAACCAAACCCCGCGCCGATCCGGCGCAGATCAAACAGTCGTAATCGCGTGTTCACCCACACGCAAAATCTTCATGACGTTAGTGCCGCCATGAACTCCCATCAAATCACCTTTGGTGACAATTACCAGATCACCCTCCCGTACCACCCCCCGGCGCAGCAGTTCATCCACCGCTTCTTTGTTGACCTGCGGTGCATCACTGCTGGTGGGCTGAAAACTGACCGGATAAACACCGCGATACAGGGTCACTCTCCTGCGGGTTTCCACATGAGGAGTCAGTGCATAAATGGGAATACCGGAGCTGATACGTGACATCCACAAAGGAGTGGAGCCGGATTCGGTCAGGGCTGCAATAGCCGCGACCGGAAGATGGTTCGCAGTATACATGGTAGCCATGGCGATTGCCTCATCGATACGGTTGAACTCCTTGTCGATGCGATGTTCCGAGCGTGTTACCACAGGCTGTTTTTCAGCGACCTGACAGATTCGGTCCATGGCGGTAACCGCTTTTTCCGGGTGCATGCCTGCGGCTGTTTCCGCCGATAACATGACGGCATCGGTTCCATCCAGTACGGCATTGGCTACGTCAAAAACCTCGGCACGGGTCGGAATATGGTTCTCAATCATGGATTCCATCATCTGCGTTGCCGTGATCACCACCTTGTTTCTCTCCCGTGCAGTATAAATAAGTTTTTTCTGCACCGGAGGCAGAGCGGCATCACCAATCTCAACTCCCAGATCTCCCCTGGCAACCATAATGGCATCCGAAGCATCAATGATCTCTTCAATGCAGTCCAGCGCCTCGGCACGCTCAATCTTGGCAATTATCTCACCATGACCACCCGCAGCACGCAACAAGCCCCGTGCTTCATTGATATCTGCGGCGGTACGGGGAAAAGATACAGCCAGATAGTCCGCCCGAAGCTCGGCCGCCACCTTGATATCGTTCCGGTCCTTGTCGGTCAAAGCCGGAGCCGACAGACCGCCCCCCTTGCGATTGATGCCCTTGCGATCAGAGAGTACACCTCCAACCACCACCTTGCAGATGATACGATGGCCCTCGACCTCCTCGACCCACAGCACTATCCGGCCATCATCGAGCAACAGTGTATCACCGCGGGAAACCTCTTCCGGCAACTGCTTGTAGGAGATACCAACACAATGCTTGGTCCCTTCCCGTGGATTGCACCCCGCATCCAGGGTAAATTGCTTGCCTTCCTGCAATTCAATCTTCCCTTTCTTGAAGCACTCGATACGAATCTTCGGACCTTGCAAATCTGCCAGAATACCCACTTGCCGACCGTGCGCACGCGCTCGATTGCGAACCCGCTCGGCCCGCTCCTTATGCTCCTCCGGCTTGCCGTGAGAAAAATTGACACGCACTACATCAACTCCGGCATCGATAAGCTTATCGAGCACCTTGGGATCATCGGTTGCAGGCCCAAGCGTGGCGACAATTTTGGTTCGTCTAGTCATGTTTTTCTATTGACCTGTCTACCAATGCATATACATCGGCATAATTAATAATCACTGCGCAGCACGCCGTTCCAGAATCTCGACGGCTGGCAGTTTCTTGCCCTCCAGAAATTCCAGAAAAGCTCCGCCACCTGTTGATATATAGGATACCTTGTCAGCAATATTATATTTGGATACTGCTGCCAGGGTATCACCACCACCGGCAATGGAAAATGCCGGGCTCTCCGCTATCGCCATGGCAATGGCCTTGGTGCCTTCACCAAATTGATCAAACTCGAATACACCGACAGGTCCATTCCAGACAATGGTACCAGCCGTCTTCAGAATTTCTGCCAGTTGTTGCGCAGTCTCCGGACCGATGTCAAAAATCATGTCATCATCAGCTACCTCATCCACTCTTTTCAATGTGGCAGCAGCGTCCTCTGCAAACTCTTTGGCGCAGACCACATCTACCGGTACAGGAATATCGCCCCCCCGGGCCTTCGCCTGCTCGGAAAGTTTTTTCGCTTCGTCAATCAGATCAGGTTCATAAAGTGATTTACCCACGTTGTATCCGGCTGCGGCGATAAAAGTATTGGCAATACCTCCACCAACAATAAGCCCATCCACAACCTTGGACAGGGATTCCAGAACGGTCAGTTTGGTGGACACCTTGGAGCCACCGACAATCGCTACCATCGGCCGTGCCGGGTTGTCCAGCGCCTTGCCAAGCGCCTCCAGCTCCCCGGCCAGCAGCGGACCTGCACAGGCAACAGGGGCATATTTGGCTACACCATGGGTTGATGCCTGCGCCCGGTGAGCAGTACCAAAAGCATCCATCACATAGACATCGCAAAGCGCGGCATATTTTTTCGCCAGTTCGTCATCATTTTTCTTTTCGCCCTTGTTGAAACGGACATTTTCCAGCACAGCCACCTCACCCTCGGCAACCTCCGGGGCCTTCTCCAGATAATCCTTGATCAACCGTACCTCCTGACCAAGCAGACCGGAAAGATGATCAACAACGGGAGCAAGAGAAAACTCGTCATCATATTCCCCTTCAACCGGTCGGCCCAGATGAGACATCAGCATTACCCTGGCACCCGCCTTGATACAGTGTTCTATTGTGGGGAGTGAAGCACGAATGCGGGTATCATCAGCCACCTTGCCGTTTTTGATGGGTACGTTGAGATCCTGGCGGATCAGCGCTCGCTTGCCCGCCAAATCCAGATCGGTCATCTTGGTTACAGACATGTTTTACTCCTTCACAAGGTTTTATTATCTAAAAATGATTAGCAAAACCCGATCGGCTTGGCTAATTATTCTCGAACTTCCGGCAAGCGATAAAAGCAGGATATCTGCCAGTCGGCCCTGTGACCGACCGGCAAATTCCGGAAAAAAACGTCACTCCGCCGCAATAACGGTGGCGGGTAACTGCCGGGAGTTATCCGGCGACATGTTTAACCAGGCGCATCATGTTACTGGTATAGCCATACTCATTGTCATACCAGGAAACCACTTTGACAAAGGTATCGTCCAGCTGAATACCGGCACCGGCATCAAAAATAGAAGGCTGGGTAATGCCGCGGAAATCGGTGGAAACCACCTTGTCTTCCGTATAACCCAGCACACCTGCCAGCGGTCCGGACTCGGAGGCCTGCTTCATTGCAGCACAGATATCGTCATAGCTGGCACCGCTGTTCAGCTCGACGGTAAGATCCACAACCGAAACATCGGAGGTGGGAACACGGAAGGCCATACCGGTCAGCTTGCCGTTGAGTTCGGGCAGCACCACGCCCACTGCCTTGGCTGCACCAGTAGATGAAGGGATGATGTTCTCCAGGATACCACGGCCACCGCGCCAGTCTTTTGCGGAAGGACCATCAACAGTTTTCTGGGTGGCGGTAGCCGCATGCACAGTAGACATCAAACCGCGTTTGATGCCGTACTTGTCGTTCAGCACCTTGGCTACGGGGGCAAGACAGTTGGTAGTACAGGAGGCAGCGGAAATAATCGCCTGTCCTGCATAGGTGTCATGGTTTACACCATAGACGAACATGGGGGTACCATCCTTTGACGGAGCACTCTGTACAACTTTCCTGGCACCGGCTTCAATATGCTTCTGGCAAGTCTCTTCAGTAAGAAAGAAACCGGTTGATTCGATCACCAGATCGGCCCCTACTTCATCCCACTTCAGATTGGCGGGATCGCGCTCGGCGGTAAGGCGGATCTTGCGTCCATCAATGACCAGGTTATTACCATCAACACCCACCTCGCTCTGGAATCGACCATGTACCGAATCGTAGCTCAGCATATAGGCCAGATAATCCGGATCCAGCAAGTCGTTGATACCAACAACCTCGATCTCCTTGAAATCCTTTGCCACAGCACGGAACACCATACGGCCGATACGGCCAAAACCATTGATGCCAATCTTGATAGTCATAGTTATAACTCCCTTGATTTAATTTAAAATGTGCCGAAGCCACAAACTCCGGCGTGAACTCCGGATACGACTAAAGAAGTTCTTTGACAGCAGCCGCCACGTTCTCGGCAGTAAAGCCAAACTCTTTAAACAGCTGATCCGCAGGAGCGGACTCCCCAAAACGATTGATACCGATCACCTTGCCGGTCAGACCGACATATTTATGCCAGTAGTCGGTAACACCCGCCTCCACTGCAACCCGAGCAGTTACGGCTGCAGGCAGTACAGATTCACGATAGGCAGCATCCTGTGCATCAAAAACTTCAGCACACGGAATGGAAACCACACGCACTTTCGCACCTGCCAATTGATCAACTGCGGCCATTGCCAACCCCACCTCCGAGCCGGTAGCGATGATGATAGCTTCAGGAGTACCGTCACAATCGTGCAATACATAACCACCGCGGGCGATATTGGCAATCTGCTCCTCGGTGCGGGTCTGGTGAGGCAGCCCCTGGCGGCTGAAGATCAGTGTTGTGGGGCCGGTACGCTTTTCAACCGCCTGCTTCCAGGCCACCGCAGTTTCCACCGCATCACAGGGGCGCCAGGTTGACATGTTCGGAATCAACCGCAGTGTAGCGATCTGCTCGACAGGTTGATGGGTCGGACCATCCTCACCCAAGCCAATGGAATCATGGGTATATACAAAGATACTCTGAATCTTCATTAATGCCGCCATGCGCAAGGCATTGCGGGCATACTCCGAAAACATCAGGAAGGTGGCGCCGAAAGGAATAAACCCGCCGTGCAGGGTAATACCGTTCATGATGGCAGACATGCCGAACTCGCGCACACCGTAGTGAAGATAATTTCCATCGGAAACAGTATTGCTGATCGCCTTGTAGCCATTCCAGGTGGTCAGGTTGGAAGGAGCCAGGTCGGCGGAACCGCCCAGGATCTCCGGCAGTACATCGGCGCAGGCCTGAATGGAGTTCTGTGACGCCTTGCGTGTAGCCGGGCTTTCGGCTTTTGCATCAACATCACGGATAAATGCCGCCATATGCTCTTCCCAGTTGGCAGGCAGTTCACCCTTGATAACGCGGCGCTCAAATTCAGCGGCCAGCTCGGGATGGGCCTGTTTATAGGCGGAAAATTTCTTTTCCCAGGCAGATTCATTTTCCGCTCCCTTGGCCCGGGCATCCCACCCCTGCGCAATTTCATCAGGAATAACGAAAGGAGGATGACTCCAGCCAAGATTCTCGCGCGTAGCAGCAATCTCTTCATCACCCAGCGGCGCACCGTGACAATCATGGCTGCCACACAGGTTGGGAGCACCATAACCAATCACCGTCTTGCAGCAGATCAGGGTGGGCTTGTCATTAACCGAACGAGCCTCATGCACCGCCTTGCTGATCGCATCTGCATCATGCCCGTCCACATCACGAACCACATGCCAGCCGTAGGCCTCGAAACGCTTGGCAGTATCGTCGGTAAACCACCCTTCCACATGACCGTCGATGGAGATCCCGTTGTCATCCCAGAAGGCGATCAGCTTGCCCAACCCAAGAGTTCCGGCCAGAGAGCAGGCCTCATGGGAGATCCCCTCCATCATGCAACCATCACCCATAAACACATAGGTGTAGTGGTCGACGATATGATGACCTTCCCGGTTGAACTGGCCCGCCAGCGCTTTTTCAGCAATCGCCATACCCACCGCATTGGTAATACCCTGTCCCAGCGGACCGGTAGTGGTCTCCACGCCTGGAGTGTAACCATACTCAGGGTGACCTGGCGTCTTGGAGTGAAGCTGACGGAAACTCTTCAGATCTTCTATCGAGAGATCGTAACCGGTAAGGTGAAGCAGGGAGTAGATAAGCATGGAGCCGTGGCCATTGGAGAGGACGAAACGGTCGCGATCAGGCCACTCCGGGTTGGTCGGATTATGCTTGAGGAAATCATTCCACAGCACTTCGGCAATATCGGCCATCCCCATGGGGGCGCCGGGATGACCGGACTTTGCCTTCTGAATAGCATCCATACTCAATACACGGATGGCGTTGGCTAGATCTTTGCGGGTCGGCATATGCTTCTCCTAACTCTTTAATTTTAAAAGATTAATGATAATAAAAAACCGGTCTCGGAACAGCGTATGTAAAGCCATAAAATCTGATACTGACAACTGCCACTCCACCTGAAAGAGGAAAACCCGGCACCCCCCCACAGTTCAGCTGCAACCGGGCAAAAAGTCCCGGATCCGGACGATACCAGAAGGCGTATTCAACATGACACAATTCCGAATAAGCCGCTGATTCTCGCTCATCAACCGGGATTAGGCAATAGCGGGCTGGAACAGAGAATCATGGAAAACCAAAAAACAACCACTTACAGCCCATACTATATCTTATTTGTTATATTCATGGCTTCGCGTCAAACATATTCCGATTTCATGTAAGAAAAAACTGGTATAGAATTATCTCCTTTAACCCAATCAAGCCCGCTTGGCGATACTAGGGGCACATTAGGAATAACAATATATGAGCAACAGTTATTTATTCACATCGGAGTCCGTCAGCGAGGGGCATCCTGACAAGATGGCGGACCAGATTTCCGATGCCATTCTCGACGCATTGCTGGAACAGGATAAAACAGCCCGTGTAGCCTGCGAAACGCTGGTCAAGACCGGCATGGTACTGCTGGCAGGTGAAATTACCAGCAGCGCAACTATCGATTACGAAGAGGTAACGCGCCAGACCATCAAGGAGATTGGCTATGACAGCTCCGAAATAGGCTTTGACTGGGAGACCTGCGCCATCCTCAATGCCATCGGCAAACAGTCTCCGGATATTGCCATGGGGGTGGATGAGAGCAGCGATCATGAACAGGGCGCGGGGGATCAGGGCCTGATGTTCGGCTACGCCAGCAATGAAACCGATGTCCTGATGCCTGCCCCCATCACCTTTTCACACCGGCTGGTAGAGCGCCAGGCAGAGCGGCGCAAGAGCGGCGCCCTGCCCTGGCTGCGTCCCGACGCCAAGAGTCAGATCACCTTCCGTTACGAAGATGGCAAGCCGGTGGGAATCGACGCGGTGGTACTCTCCACCCAGCACAGCCCGGAGATCGAACAGAAGGTGCTGCGCGAAGCGGTCATGGACGAGATCATCCTGCCGGTACTGCCCCCGGAGTGGATCGACAAAGATACCCGCTTCTACATCAACCCCACCGGCCAGTTCATCATCGGTGGTCCCGTGGGTGACTGCGGCCTGACCGGGCGCAAGATCATCGTGGACACCTACGGCGGCATGGCGCGCCACGGCGGCGGCGCTTTCTCCGGAAAGGATCCCACCAAGGTGGATCGCTCTGCAGCCTACGCAGGCCGTTACGTGGCCAAGAATATCGTCGCCGCCGGCTTGGCCGAGCGCTGCGAGATCCAGGTCTCCTATGCCATCGGCGTGGCCGAGCCAACCTCCATCAGCATCGACACCTTCGGCACCGGCAAGCTCGGCGAGCAGCGCATGGTGGAGCTGGTGCGGGAACTGTTCGATCTGCGCGCCAAGGGGCTGGTGGACATGCTCGATCTGCGACGCCCCATCTACAGACAGACAGCAGCTTATGGTCACTTCGGTCGTACTGGCGCCCAGTTTACCTGGGAACAGACCGACAAGGCTGATACCCTGCGCAATGCCGCCGGGATCTAAACACATTGTATTTTAACCGTAACAGTTTCTCCGAGGAGCGTTGCAACAGGACCTCCTGCCAGGCTCGGAGAGATGTTTTTTCCTTGCAACCGCGCTCATTTCATTTTGGAGTATTAAGTGATGAACGCAGTAGTAGAACAAGTTGAAGATTTCAAGGTAGCCGATATCTCCCTCGCCGACTGGGGACGCAAGGAGATCAGCATTGCCGAGACCGAGATGCCCGGCCTGATGGCCCTGCGGGAAGAGTACAAAGGAAAGGAACCGCTGAAAGGAGCACGCATTGCCGGCTGTCTGCACATGACCATCCAGACCGCCGTGCTCATCGAGACACTGATCGATCTGGGCGCCGAGGTACGCTGGTCCTCTTGCAACATCTTTTCCACCCAGGACCAGGCCGCTGCCGCTATTGCCGCTGCCGGCATCCCCGTTTTTGCCTGGAAGGGCGAGAGTGAAGAGGAGTTCTGGTGGTGCATCGAGCAGACCATCTTCGGCCCGGACAACTGGCGTCCCAACATGATTCTGGACGATGGCGGTGACCTGACCCAGATCATGCACGAAAAATATCCCGAACTGCTCAAGGATGTCAAAGGACTGTCAGAGGAGACCACCACCGGCGTACATCGCCTCTACGAGATGATGAAAGAGGGCAGCCTCAAAGTTCCTGCCATCAACGTCAATGACTCGGTGACCAAATCCAAATTCGACAATCTCTATGGCTGCCGCGAATCCCTGCTGGATGGTATCAAGCGCGCCACCGACGTTATGATTGCAGGTAAGACCTGTGTAGTACTTGGCTATGGTGATGTCGGCAAAGGATGTGCCCAGGCGTTCCGCGGCATGGGCGCTACGGTTTGGGTAACAGAGATCGATCCCATCTGTGCCCTGCAGGCCGCAATGGAGGGCTACCGTGTGGTCACCATGGACGAAGCTGCCAGCCAGGCCGATATTTTTGTCACCGCCACCGGCAATCTGAATGTCATTACCCATGACCATATGGCCGCAATGAAAAACGAGGCCATCGTGTGCAATATCGGTCACTTTGACAACGAAATCGACGTCGCCGGTATCCGCCAGTACACTTGGGAGAACATCAAGCCCCAGGTGGATCACATCATCTTCCCCAATGGCAAGCGGATCATCCTGCTGGCCGAAGGGCGTCTGGTGAATCTGGGCTGTGCTACCGGCCACCCGAGCTTCGTCATGTCCGCCTCATTCACCAATCAGGTAATTGCCCAGATTGAACTCTGGCACAACAGCGACCAGTACAACAATGAGGTCTACGTACTGCCCAAGCATCTGGACGAGAAGGTGGCACGGCTGCATCTGCAGCGGATTGGCGTGCAGCTTACCGAACTGACCAGCAAACAGGCCGAGTACCTCGGCATCAGCGTCGATGGCCCCTATAAACCCGAGCACTACCGCTATTGATGCCATGAAAACCCAGACAAGGCACGAAAAAAGTTTCAGTTTCGAGTTCTTTCCACCCAAAACCGAGGAGGGCGCAGCCAAGCTGCGCCTGGTCCGTGATCAACTGGGTGCACTGAAACCACGCTATTTCTCTGTTACCTTTGGCGCCGGCGGAAGCACACAGCAGGGAACCACCGATACGGTTGTCGAGATCCAGCAAGCCGGTTTTGAGGCTGCTCCGCATCTCTCCTGCATCGGCTCCATGCGGGAAAAAATCCGGGCCATTCTGAAAAACTACCGCACACATGGTATCCGGCACATCGTCGCCCTGCGCGGCGACATGCCTTCCGGCACGCGAGAACCGGGAGAGTTCATGTACGCCAACGAACTGGTGACATTCATTCGGCAGGAAACCGGGAACCATTTCCGCATTGAAGTGGCCGCCTACCCGGAATTCCACCCCCAGGCCGCCAACGCCCGCGCCGATCTGCTCAACTTCAAACGCAAGGTGGAAGCCGGAGCTGATTCAGCCATTACCCAGTACTTTTACAACGCGGATGCCTATTTCCGTTTTGTGGATGACTGCGAAAAACTGGGGCTGGATCTGCCAATCGTTCCCGGAATCATGCCGATAACCAACTACACTCAGCTGGCCCGTTTCTCGGACGCCTGTGGCGCCGAGATCCCGCGCTGGATACGCAAACGGCTGGAGAGTTACGGCAATGACAAGGAAGCTATTTCAGCTTTCGGTGAAGATGTGGTCACCTCTCTTTGCCAACAACTGCTGGAGGCTGGTGCACCCGGACTGCACTTTTATACCATGAACCGCGCCGAACCAACCCTTTCCATATGGAAAAACCTTGAACTTTAATATAGGCTCTGCTCCATGAGCAACAAGGCACTGATGCAGCGGGATCTCAAAATTCTGTGGCACCCCTGCACCCAGATGAAGGATCACGAAACCCTTCCCCTGATTCCAATCCGGCGGGGGAAAGGGGTCTGGCTGGAAGATTTTGACGGCAACCGCTACATCGATGCCATCAGCTCATGGTGGGTCAACCTGTTCGGCCACGCCAATCCGCGCATCAACACTGCGGTCAAGGCGCAACTGGACACACTGGAACATGTACTGCTGGCCGGATTCAGTCACGAACCAGCTATCCGGCTGGCAGAACAGCTGGTCCAGATCACACCACCCGGGCTGGAACGCTGCTTCTTTGCCGACAACGGATCGACAGCCGTGGAGGTCGCCCTGAAAATGAGCTTTCACTACTGGCGCAACACCGGCCATAGTGAAAAAACCCGCTTTATTACCCTGACAAACAGCTACCATGGCGAAACACTGGCTACCTTGGCGGTAGGAGATGTAGCCCTTTACAAGGAGACCTACGAACCACTGCTGATGAAGGCCATCACCGTACCCTCCCCCGACTGCTTCACACGAGACGAAGGGGAGTCATGGGCCGAGCACAGCAAGAAGATGTTCACTCGAATGGAACAGGCACTGGCGCAGTATGCCGACCAAACATGTGCGGTAATCGTCGAGCCACTGGTTCAGTGCGCCGGAAACATGCGCATGTATCATCCGGCGTATCTGCAACTGCTGCGGGACGCCTGCAACCGCTACAACGTTCATCTGATCGCTGATGAGATCGCGGTCGGATTTGGCCGCACCGGCACCCTGTTCGCCTGTGAACAGGCAGGCATTTCACCTGATTTCATGTGCCTTTCCAAGGGACTTACAGGCGGCTACCTGCCACTCTCTCTGACCCTGACCAGCGAACAGATATATCAGGCCTTCTACGATGATTACGAGAAGCTTACCGCCTTCCTGCACTCCCACAGCTATACCGGTAATCCGCTGGGATGTGCCGCCGCGCTGGCAACGCTGGATATCTTTGCCAATGACAATGTCATCGAGCACAACCAGCAGACAGCTAGAATAATGGGGAAATCGGTGGCACACCTTGAGGATCACCCTCATGTTGGAGAAATACGGCAGACCGGAATGGTTCTGGCCATCGAGATGGTCAAGGACAAGGCATCCCGTACCCCCTATCCCTGGCAGGAGCGGCGCGGCCTGCAGGTCTATCGCCATGCCCTGGAAAGAGGTGCTCTGCTTCGACCACTGGGCAATGTCATCTACTTCATGCCACCCTATGTGATCAACGAGGAACAGATCCGTCAACTGGCACAAATTGCAACAGAGGGGATCGAACTCGCGACCGGTGATGATTGAGCAATGCGGATCCCGCGTGTCCATATTCCGGCACCCCTGAGTACTGGCAAGCGGCTGGAACTCGACAAACAAGCTGCCCGGCATATTCTCACCGTTCTGCGTCTCAAACAGGGAGCCCCCCTTGTCATCTTCGATGGCCAGGGCGGCGCCTTCAAAGCGACGCTGGAGCACTCGATGCAGGTCATCATCGGCCAGCAGCTCGACGACAACGCCGAATCTCCCTTACAGATCCATCTTCTCCAGGCCGTATCCCGGGGCGAGCGGATGGATCACGTCATTCAGAAAGCGGTAGAGCTGGGAGTTGATAAAATCACCCCCGTATTAACCCAACGTTGCATGGTCAAACTGAAGGGAGAGCGAGCTGCCAGGCGATTGCAACACTGGCGTGCTATCGCAATCAGCGCCTGCGAACAGTGCGGCCGTAACCGGCTTCCTGTTTTAAGCGAAATCACTACTCTTGACAAAGCACTGTCCGAACCTTCCAACGACCTGAGGCTGGTTCTGAGTCCCGCAGCACAAAACTCTCTTTCCGGCCTATCCCCCCCAGGCAGTGGTGTTACATTGCTGATCGGCCCGGAGGGTGGGTTAACAGACAGAGAACTCCGTCAGGCACAGCGCTCAAAGTTTATCAGTTTGCGGATGGGACCCCGCATTCTGCGCACCGAAAGCGCCGCTGTCGCAGCACTTTCCGCCCTGCAAACATTATGGGGAGATCTTGGCTAGTAGAAAAACATAAAAACCAGCGTAACTACTCACTGAAGAGTTACAAACCAGCTACCATTTTTTCGCGCAGATATATCAAAATATTACCTTGTCATTTCATTCATTATCAGGATAGAATCAAAGGGCATCTCCTGCTGTGTTCGCCAGAATCCGGGTACACCCTTGAGCCTTAAATTAACTACCCGGGGTACTAACATAGTAATGCTGTGTGCAGATCCGCCAATATGCAGCGGAAAGCCTGACGCATTATTGCAGTTCCCCCCTTGAGCCTAATGGTTCAAGGACGATGGATTCAGCGGCATGCGCGGGAGATGCCTCTATCCATAAACAGTCCATGAACTCCCGAAACAGAATTCGTCAACAGCTACGCCGGCGAAGGCGACTATTGAGTCCGGAAGAGCGCAAGCTCGCTGCCGAAAGCCTTTGCAAACAGTTGGCTGCCTCCCCACTATTCCTCCACAGCCGCCGGATTGCCTGTTATTTCGCCAGTGACGGCGAGATAGAGTTACAACCGGTAATAAACCGCATCTGGCGAATGAGAAAAGAGTGCTACCTGCCTGTAGTCAGCCAGCTTACCCATAACCGGCTTGGCTTTGTCCATTTCCGGAAAAATGACATGCTGGTGGCCAATCGCTATAACATACCGGAGCCGAAAGTCCGGCATCAACCTGTTCCGCCATGGGCGCTTGATCTGCTTCTATTACCTCTGGTGGCTTTCGACAGGAATGGAAACCGGGTTGGAATGGGAGGAGGATATTACGACCGGACACTGGCTTACCTGCGGCGACGAAATCAGTGGCATACTCCTTGTTTGATAGGAGTCGGCTATGATTTTCAAAGAGTCAAGAGCCTCGCCCCCGAGCCATGGGATATCCCTCTGGATGGAGTAATAACTGAATCAAGAATTACAATTTTCAGCCGCTAACCGGTTACGCCAAAGCTTATGGGCATCTTAAAATTAGTAATTTTTTCGCGAAAGCAAGGAAGCTCCGCGCACAGAACCGCACTCTATAAGGGAATGCATGGAGATTCGAGCACGGGGCTGACGCTGCTATCGCGGATAAAGTGCATTTTTAAAGCCACCCTTTGCCGCCCTTTGGTCATAGGCAAACATACAGTCAGATATTTCTGCTGATTTACCGGAACAATACAACCAAAGGTTTCGCCCTCAAGAAACAATGCCATCAATTATTCACACGATGACTTTTGTCAATTTTGGTTGCCAACTCGCCATGTGAAGAGTTATCAAACTTCCGGGTTTTATCGCTGGCTGGCTGGCTGGTTTCCAAGGATGAATCATGATGAAAAAAGTTTTGCGCATAACCCGTCACTAGAACACCTAACCCGACGGAAAACGCCAATATCAACAGAATATCAGGCTTACGACGCTTCATTTTTATCAACCACGTGGCATTGTTATCCTAATAAATAATCATCGTTTTTTAAAGGCGGTCTAAATATCGCACAGATGGCAGGCGAAATAAAGAAAATCCTGCAATAAATTCAGGGTATTTCAAAATTAGTGATATTATCGCGGGTACAAGGAAGCCCGTGCGCAGAACCGCTGCGTGTTAGAGAAAACACATGAGGATTCGAGCACGGGGGACTGACACCGCTATCGCGGAAAAAGTGCATTTTTTGAGATACCCTTTACTCATTCATCGCATTGGCTGGTTTTCGGTTCTCTAATACCCCTGTCGGCACTCATGCCTGATTTCTTGAATCCGGGGTATAATCAACAAAACCACCCAGAAACAGTTAGAGAATCTATCGCCATGCAATACTGGTTAATGAAATCCGAACCGGATGTGTTCAGTATCGACCACCTGAAACAGATGCCGGAGCAAACCGACCACTGGGATGGTGTGCGCAACTATCAGGCACGCAACATGATGCGTGATCAAATGAAAGTCGGGGATCAGGTGTTTTTCTATCACTCCAACACCAAGGAGCCCGGCATCGTGGGCATCATGGAGATAGTAAGAGAGGGTTACCCGGATCATACCGCTCTGGATCCGGAATCAAGGTATTTTGACCCCAAAAGCAGCCAGGAAAATCCACGCTGGTATATGGTAGATGTTCGGTACAAGCGTCACCTGCAGAAAAACATCACCCTTACGGAATTAAAGCAACATCAGGCACTGCAGGAGATGCCGCTGGTACGCCGCGGCAATCGTCTCTCCATCATGCCGGTAACGACCGAACAGTGGAGGTATATTCTGGATCTGGAATCTATTTGAGGAACAGCTCATAGGCAGGGTTTCTGGTCTCGTCCCGGTAGCTGTATCCCAACTCATCCAGAAAACGCAGAAACGCTCCCCGTTCTGGCGGAGGTACCTGTATTCCCACCAGGATACGTCCGAAATCCGCACCGTGATTGCGATAGTGAAACAGGCTGATATTCCAGTTTTGTCCCATCCGGGTAAGGAAGCGCAACAAAGCTCCGGGGCGCTCGGGAAATTCAAAGCGATACAACAGCTCATGATCCGCCTGTCCGGCATGCCCCCCGACCATATAGCGCACATGCATCTTGGCCATTTCGTTATCGGTCATATCCACAACGGGGTAGTCCGCAGACTGCAACCGGGCAATCAGGTCATCTTTTTCCGAATCACCTGACTGCATCTGCACACCCACAAACACATGTGCAGCATCCGGATCGGAGTAGCGATAATTAAACTCTGTTATCGCCCGCAGCCCGACAATGCCGCAAAACCGGCGGAAACTGCCAGGCCGTTCCGGAATGGTGACCCCGATAAGCGCCTCCCGCCGCTCACCCAGCTCGGCCCGCTCGGCCACATGGCGCAGGCGATCAAAGTTCATATTGGCGCCACTGAGCACTGCGGCAATATTCCTGCCCTTGATCCCCTCCCGCTGCACATACTTTTTGACTCCGGCAACGGCCAATGCCCCGGCAGGCTCGGCGATGGAGCGTGTGTCATCAAAGATATCCTTTATGGCTGCACAGATCTCGTCCGTACTGACCAGAATCATCTCATCCACACACTGGCGTGCGATGCGGAACGGCTCCTCCCCCACCTGACGCACAGCCACACCATCAGCGAAAATACCCACATGCTCAAGACAGACGCGCTCTCCGTGAGCCAGAGCCTGATGCATTGAGGGGGCATCATCCGGCTCAACACCAATCACCTTTATATCAGGACGCAAGTTCTTTACATAGGCGGCCATACCGGCAATCAGTCCGCCTCCACCTACAGGAACAAATAGCGCATGCAGCTCCCCGGAGTGTTGCCGCAGAATTTCCATCGCGACCGTACCCTGTCCGGCAATCACCTCCCTGTCGTCGTAGGGATGGATAAAAGTCATACCCTGTTCACCAGCCAGCTTGATGGCGTGGCTGTATGCATCATCATAACTGCTGCCGTGCAGCACCACTTCCCCGCCCAGACTGCGTACCGAACTTACCTTGATATCCGGCGTGGTCTTGGGCATGACGATCAAACTGCGAATTCCCAGTTTGCGCGCCGATAGTGCAACCCCCTGGGCATGGTTCCCCGCAGAGGCGGCAATAACCCCCTTTGCCCTTTCACTCTCGGACAAGGCGGATATCTTGTTGTAGGCACCACGAAGCTTGAAGGAAAAAACCTGCTGCAGATCTTCCCGCTTGAGCAAGATGCGATTTTCGAGCCGGCTGGAAAGAGCAGGAGCATGCTCAAGGGGGGTCTCCCTTGCTACGTCGTAGACCCGGGAAGTAAGAATGTCTTTGGTGTACTGTTCCATTATCAGGTTAAGTTAACAGTTCATGGCACGAATGTCAGCGTCCATCTGGTGATATCCTGTGAACAAGCTTATACTTTGCGAATATTCCCGAAATAACACAGCTGGAGTTTCCGATGAACCAGAACGAAATGAAAAAAGCAGTTGCGGAAGCAGCACTGGAATATGTCGAAGCCGGAACCATAATCGGTGTTGGAACCGGCTCCACCGCCAACTGTTTTATTGATGCCCTTGCCGACATCAAGAACAAAATCGACGGAACTGTTGCCAGTTCAGTCGCTTCCGCAGAACGGCTCAAAAGCCACGGGATTGAGGTTCTCGAACTCAACATGGTAGATGAAATCTCGGTTTATGTTGATGGGGCAGATGAAAGCACCAAATATCTGCAGCTCATAAAAGGGGGCGGTGGCGCGCTGACGCGGGAAAAAATAGTTGCCGCAGCAAGCCGGAAGTTTGTCTGCATCGCAGATGAAAGCAAGCTGGTGGATATTCTGGGCGCCTTCCCTCTCCCGATTGAGGTCATTCCCATGGCGCGCAGCTATGTCGCACGGGAACTGGTGAAGCTGGGCGGCGAACCGGTATTGCGCGAAGATTTCACCACCGATAACGGCAATGTTATTCTCGATATTCACGGACTGCAGATTATGGAACCCGCCAAACTTGAGGCTCAGCTCAATAATATCGCGGGCGTTGTAACCAATGGCTTGTTTGCTATTCGTCCTGCAGATATTTTACTGCTTGGAACCAGTGAGGGGGTGAAGACGCTAACCTGATCCTCGTTCCAGGACAATGTTCCATTGCCCCTTCAAGAGAGTGTTGTCAGATTCGCTTCGCTCTAAACAATGGCGAACCGAATCTGACAACACTCTCTTGAAGGAACTCGATGATTGAATTATGTAATCCAGCCGTGGTTCCTCTTCTGAAACAAGCATATACAAGCATCCGCTTTTCCCGCTCCTTTGGGGTGCACCATCCCGCTTTCAAACACATGTTTTCTGGCTGAGCAAAAGGCTGAATATCAAATCAGTTCAAGATTTTTCGCAATAACTCAAGATATTCACTGCGTACAAGCTTACCTACAAATAAATAATAGAAAATAAATCTTCCATTTTCAGGATATCAGGCTAAATGGCATCATTCAAAGTGGAGTACTATTCAGAACGGATATTTGGCGGTTGCACACTGCGCAAGCGTCAATTTTTCATCACCAAAACATAACCCGCCTCCCTGCAAATCCAAACCAGAACAGGCAAAAAAACTCAAGTGAAAAAAATATATTTTTTTCATTTTGTGACGAACTTTCTTGCGCAAGGTATAACACCCTGTTTTTGCTAAAATTTAAAATAACGATGCCGACTGCTGGCGGTTATCCATAACCTTGATCCGGGTAGGTTTATAAGCCATCATTACAACCAAATCAGCTATCCAAAATCAGAGGAATACATGGCTTTATCCAGGCGCGCTTTCCTGACGGGTGTTGCTACACTGCCTTTTCTTTCACTACCAACCCATGCAAACTCTGACAAGTCACTTCACTTTCTGAATTGCTGCCATAGTGTTGATCGAACAGCACTACAGGATTTCGGAAAAGCGGAGAATATCGATGTTTCAATGGACACCTACAATGATGAAGCGCAGTTTATCGCAGAGTTTTTAAATGGTGACCCCCGTTACGATGTGGTTCTTGCATCAGATGACAACATTGCTCACTTGGTTCAAACAGGGTTACTTGACTCTTTAAACCGCTCGTTAATTCCAAATGTGCGCCAAATTGACCCACATTTTCTGACAACGGAGTTTGACCCAAACCGCGAATTCAGCTTACCTTACATGTGGGGAACTCTGGGCATCTGTTATCGAAAATCAGCCGTGAAACAGATCCCCGACAGCTGGGAATTTTTGCTGGATTCAGACAAATACTCCAAACGCATCGCCCTGTTATCAGAAAAACTTGCCATTTTTCAAATAGCACAAAAATATCTTGGCTACTCTGTCAACTCCAGCAAAAAAAAAGCAATAGAAAAAGCAGAGCGGCTTCTTCTGAAACAAAAACCTCATATCAAGTTTTTTTCTAGCAACACCTGTAAATTGCTCATCTCTGGGGAAATAGATCTGGCCATGACATGGAGCAGTGATTTTTTGCAAAACATGAATCAATCTCCTGATATTGGTTATGTTGTGCCAAAAGAGGGAACATTAATCTGGCAGAAATCTTTATGCATTCCAAAACATGCCGCCGACCCCGTAGCTGCTCACAAGTTTATCGATTTTCTTCTGGATAAAGAGATAGCAGCCAGACTGGCCAAAAAGCTGCTCTTTGCCACCCCCAACAGGGATGCGTTAGAGTTGATGGATAACAAATACCTGAACAACCCTGCTCTTTTTCTCCCCCCGGCGGTACTAAAAAAGTCTGAGAGTAGAGGGTTCCCGGGCGGAAGCCAGAACCAGATATATACGAGGGCATGGAAGCATATTATGAGCATATAACCCCGCCATCATAAAACAGGGATGTATAAACAAAACTCGAAGCTGTTTGCACAAACCTCTTTTTCCATGATTATCGGATAAACTGCTATATTTTCATGACGG
Source organism: Chromatiales bacterium (assembly GCA_026982395.1). Taxonomy (GTDB): domain Bacteria; phylum Pseudomonadota; class Gammaproteobacteria; order Thiohalospirales; family Thiohalospiraceae; genus DRMK01. The sequence goes on from JALSHD010000013.1 coordinate 22,694, forward strand.
CACTTGTTGTTTTCGCGCTGTTAATCCAGCTGCTGACGACGTTGAGCTCAGGAACCTCCTTGACGCGATGCTCCCGCTCATTGACATCTTTCAGCTTTTCCAGCAGCTGACCTGGCTCCCGACCCGCCAAGTCCTGAACTGACTCCACACCGGAAAATTCCAGCAGCTCTGCAAACTGTCCCATTATTCCGGGAATACGCATCAAGTCCGCCATACTTGCCCATTTTCTGACAACATAGCGCTCTTTTAGACCAATTTTATCCGCAACCCCTTCCCAGCCATCCCTGGTGCTGCAGCGTTGCAGCAAATCTTCGGTAGTTTCAATCCCCAAAGCCCGCAGTTTTTTACCAAAACCCTTGCCAATACCCTCAACCTCTTCAACAGGATAGGGGTAATCATCACTATCCAGTCCTTCCTGATACTCATGCGTAGTAACCTGACTTGCGCCTTTGGCTACCAGTAACGTTTCGTACTTTGTCTTCCAGTCATCATTTTCACCCCGCAGCTGTGTATAATCACGCTTCAAGCGCGCATATCGGTCAGCCCAGTCCGTATCATCAGCAGATTCGGCACGCCTGGAACGGCAAAACAGGCAACCGATAATAAATCCAAGTACAAACGCAATTAGCAAACACAGCACTATTTGTCCGATTAAATAAACCATTGTTAACTCCCCTGAATATTGACATTGAATTCGATTCGGCGATTTTTTGTGCGCCCGGCTTCAGTTTCATTGTCAGCAACGGGCCTCGATTCTCCATAACCAACAGCAAACAGTCGATTTTTTGAAATACCTTTATGTACCAGATAATCAACCACGGATTCCGCGCGTGCCTGGCTCAGCTTCATGTTCACCTGTTCACTTCCACGCGCATCGGTATGTCCTTCGATCTCAATTTTCGCACTGGAGCACTCTGAAGCAACACGCGCAAGCTCATCCAGCAATGGATAACTTTCCGGTGTAATTTGCGCGCTGGCTGTCTCGAAATGAATCTTCCGTTCTACCAGCAACTTGTCAAACTGCTGTTGACAGCCGCTTGCAGCGGCGAGAGGCGCTGGAACCATAATTTCATATTTGGGCTTATACCCCCCTGAAGATAGAGAACCACTAATGGCCTGTTCTATATCCATCCGCACATCAGCAGAATCCACAACCCCGGCCAGCCGGAGTTCATTATCAACCAAGGCCGCATTCATGCGCAGAAACCGGTCAAGTTCAACTGCAATTCCCTCCGCGGCAGAACGCCAGCCCACAGGAGCACCGGAAACTATCTGCAGTCGATCCTGAACCTTGTCTGCGCCAACATGCTGCCGGGCTATTTCAACCACAGATACCCGAGTCTCTTCATCAGGCACCATGCCGCTGATTACCACTCCACCGCTGTCTTTGCTGAAATTTATTTCGTAGGGTACAGACAAGGCAACGGGAGATGGAGCAGCGACAGAGGAGTTACTAACCGTAATACGATTGTCAACGGTACGTACGCCATAAACACCTCGAGCAATTTCCCCTGCCCTGTCCCGAAGGTCCGCAGCAGCCGCCTTACCCGTTAATATGACATCACGCCCATCAATGCCGACACTGGACCAATCAATACCCGCCGTTTTCAAGGCATCATCGGTGCGGGTAACAAGATCCTGTTCTATCGCTGGCGCATGCCGACCCAGACACAGCCAGGCAAGCAGTATCAGCGCAATAGCCCCAAACAGAAGAATGAGTATTTTATTCATATCAACTCTCCGGTATATCCGGTTTGTTCTCACTAAATAACAATCAGTCAGGCAAACCACAGTGTTTTGAACTGAAAATCAATCGATAAACAGCTATGCACCAAGAAGCCCTGGACCCCAGAAAAACATCGACTTAAAGCAAATCATAACCAACAAAAACAGACAGAACCCGTGCAACCGGCACCGGTTGACCTTGCAACACGGAGACAAAACGTCAACAACGTTCAAACACGGGGACTCATTGGTTCGTAATGGATATAGCGGGAAAGGCAGGAAAAAACAGTAAAGCGAAGCTGGTACACAAAGGCCGTAAGCCATCCTGCGAGGCCATCTTTCCATCGGTCTGTTTACCGTACTGGAAAAACCGGGTGTTGGGCTTTTTTCAAACCAAAACAGCTGATTCATTCCCTAATCCAACAATCTCCGAGGGCACTTTATAACACAAATCAGCCACATAAGCCAAAAGGATAGATGGCAATTTTTGATCCAAACGCCCCTGATAATTGGTAAACTTGCTGTCAGGACATCCGTTCCAACCCATCCGGGCTGAATTGAGGAGCCGCAGGAAGCATTCTCGATTAGTGTGATACCGAGGCTTTTTTGTACGGACATGGCACAGCGAAGCGCAATAGTATTCTATTGCGACGAGCCGCAACGCCACTGGCATAAAAACCGGAACCCCGTCATGAACGGTGATTGAGAACGCCCCCGGCACTGACATGTAATATGGTTTACAGGAGTCTGATTCAAATGCTTGAAGAGTATGCACCGATAATATTGTTCATCTGCCTGATAGCGGTTCTCTGGCTTGTCGGAACATATAACAACTTCATCAAGCGCCGCAATATGATCGAGGAGCAATGGAGTGGCATTGATGTAGCCCTGAGACGGCGTTATAACCTGATTCCCAACCTGATTAAGGCCGTAAAGGGATATGGGAAACATGAATCAGAACTGCTGCAGAAAACCACAGAGCAGCGAACCAACGGGGATAATATTACGCAACGCGCAGCCAGCGAAAGTGAGATTTCCCGATCGCTGAATAATCTGCTGGCTGTTGCGGAACAGTATCCCGATCTAAAAGCCAGCAATAACTTTCTTGCCCTGCAGAGCAGTCTTAATGAGATAGAAAAAGAGGTTCAGCAAGCCCGTCAAGGTTATAATGCGGCGGTGCGGAAATTCAACACACTGGTTGAATCTTTTCCCAGCAATATCATGGCAAAAATATTCAACTTCAAAACATTTAGTTATTTTACACTCGAACTGGCAACACAACGCGAGTTCCCTGACGTCGATTTTTAACCAACCCTTGTTATAAAGGAGCTTAGATAGATGGCAAACCAAAGTAAATTCCCCACATCGCTGATTGTAGGTGCAGCCGTAGTACTGGCTGCAACAGCTTACCTGGTGCTACCCACGCTGGGAGGGGGACCGGATGTAGATATGAGTGAAGCTGCTGTACAGGAGAGAATCAAGCCTATCGGCACTGTTGCAACAACAGCCCAACCGGCAAACACGACACCGGCCAAACCGGAACCCGGTAAAGTGGCTGAGCCTGCCGCACTCGCAGCGTCTGCAGCACCTGGAGCAACAGCGGCTTCCACCGCCCGCTCTGGAGAGGATATATTCAACTCTTTCTGTACAGCCTGCCACTCCACTGGCGCAGCGGGAGCGCCCAAAGTGGGTGACAAGGAAGCATGGGCACCCTTTATTGCTACAGGCATGGATACGATGCTGGAAATTGCCATTAAAGGAAAAAATGCAATGCCGCCCCGGGGTACCTGCGCAGACTGTTCCGACGACGAGCTGAAGAGTGCCATTGAGTATATGGTGTCCAAGAGCCAGTGATTTTTTCATTCACCTGGTCTTCCAAAACCGATTGCTCCCTCTTCAGCAGAGGGAGCAACTGTTAGGGCGCCTCTAAAAATAGTGATTTTTTCCTAGGGCCAGCCCGCTCCGGGTATGGAGCCGTACTCCGGCAAAAACCCGTAAATTTCAGAAGGGTGTGGTTAGACGTTCAGCAAACATGCCACAGGGAGAAGAAAAGAATGGGGTGGACGATGGGACTCGAACCCACGACGACCGGAATCACAATCCGGGGCTCTACCAACTGAGCTACGCCCACCATAGTGGAAAAATGCGCCCTGTTATCCGACAGCAATATGGCACGCCCGGCAGGACTCGAACCTGCTACCCTCGGCTTAGAAGGCCGATGCTCTATCCAGATGAGCTACGGGCGCATAATTCTCAGGCCGCGGGATTCTATCACAAGCCTTTCCTTGACGTACCTGATACTCACACAAGCAAGTATACCAGTGTTTGGTCGGGGTAGAGAGATTCGAACTCCCGACATCCTGCTCCCAAAGCAGGCGCGCTACCAGACTGCGCTATACCCCGAATTGTGCTCTACTTCGCACGATTGCACGCAAGGCGACAAATAATACGCGGCGCAATGAATTACGTCAACCTACACCTTGTCCAATGCACATGAGCCGAACGGGGCGGATTATTTTCCTGCAGCAAGAACTATCGCAGTGGATAACATACGGCTCCTTTGTCATCAACCATTCCCAAAAAACCCCTTCCTTTGTCGGCTTATTAGTAATTTCTAAAGTTTTATAAGACGAGGCCGTTACAATTCAGACACAATTCACTTCAAGACCGAAGCGGGGTGATAACAAGTGAGTTCTGCACACTTAAAAAGCATACAAAGGAAATATCACTATGAATGTTTTATTGACGCCAGCTATCCATCTGATGAACCGAATTCAGTTCCGAACCAAGTTTTTTCTGCTGTTTGTAGTCAGTGCGGCACCATTACTGATTTTTGGTTACGAACTCTTCAGCGCAAGCAACGCAGAAACAAGCAAGACAGTGGAGTATCTGAATATTGCTCTTCTGGTTGGCAGTCTGCTGTTGCTGTCTTATCTCTATCTCGCCATCTATGCAGCAATCTGCTCGACCATCAGGCAGCTTCGTGACGTCAGTAAAAACATGGCCGAAGGTGACATGAGCAGGCGCCTGGCACTGGAGAGCCATGACGAGATGTCGGAGATCGCCTCATCTATTAATCATATTTCCGATGGTGTCGGACAAGCGATCACCTCAGTACTCACCACCGTTGGTGTATTGGCTGACACATCTGACAAGCTGGCGGCTCTCAACAAGAAATCGGGCGAGAATGTCTCCATCCAGGCCGACAGCATTGAACAGGCTGCTGCGGCAATGACTGAAATGACTGCTACGGTACAAGAGGTCGCACGCAACTCATCTCACGCAGCCGATGCGGCAAGGCAGGCGGATAACTCAATTCTTAACGGACAAAAGGTTGTAGAAGAGGCCGTCGGTTCCATCAACGCTCTGGCCGGGGATGTACAACAGGCAGTCGACGCAATCGGGCGGCTGGAAAGCCACAGCAGCAACATCAATGGCATTCTGGACATTATTCGCGATATTGCCGAACAGACCAATCTGCTAGCGCTGAATGCGGCTATTGAGGCGGCACGAGCCGGGGAGCAGGGACGCGGTTTTGCGGTGGTGGCAGATGAGGTGCGCTCCCTGGCCAGGCGTACCCAGGAGTCGACCCTTGAGATCCAGAATATGATTGAGGATTTGCAAAGGGATACCCGCGAAACCGCCCAGGTTATGCTTTCCAGTGGAGAGCGGGCCAAACAGAGCGTGGAACAGGCCAACGGAACCTGTTCGGTACTTGACGAAATTGCCGGAGCCATCACCTCCATTACAGAAATGAATGAGTTGATCGCAACGGCAGTTGAACAACAAAGTGTCGTGGCCGAGGATATAAATAGCAATATCAACCGCATCTCTCAGGCAGTGGACGAGATAAACCATGATGCCCAGCATGCTGGCTCCGAAAGCGGTCGGGTTGCCGCCATGGCCGCAGAGGTACGTATGCTGCTGGATCGCTTCCAGATTAATCATAAAGCCATACAGGACAGAAAATCCGCACAGGACAGTAACCTGCTGTTTCGTTGGGATGAATCATTCATGGTCGGTATTGCCGAAATCGATCGTCAGCACAAACTGCTGGTCGATATCGTGAACGAACTCTACTATGAAGCAGGCAATAACTGCAGTCACGAGATGCTGGGGCGAATCCTGAACGGACTGGTGGAATACACCAAAACCCACTTTGCCTATGAAGAGGGCCTGCTGGCAATGCACGGCTATCCCGATCTGGGCCCACACCAGCTCAAACACAAAAAACTGGTCGCCCGCGTAATGGAGTTCCAGGGCCGGGTTACCGCCAATGACGAGAGTGTACTTGAAGAGCTGTTACAGTTTCTGAAGAACTGGCTGGCCAACCATATCCAGGGTACCGACAAGAAATATGTCCCCTTCCTGAAAGAAAAAGGGGTCAGATAAACAGCACACCCAAAACGGTTGTTCTATACTGAAAAGAGCCGCTTTGCAGTTATTTGATTTGGTAGCGACAGCTCTGTTTTGAGTAGTCGGGGAATAACATATTATGGAACCTGACAGTAACAATAACCAACCGTTCTCTCCCGCCATCTGGCGGCGCGGGCTCTTCATGCTAGTATGCGGCTTCCTATACAAAATTGCCGAAGTAGTGGTCGTAGCGGTGGCCATACTGCAGTTTCTGTTTAAACTGACTACCGGAGACGAAAACAAGCAACTGAAGATTCTCGGTCAGGGCCTGAGTCTGTTTTTTTACCAGACCATGCAATTCCTCACCTTCAACAGCGAGGAAAAACCTTTTCCATTCAATCCATGGCCCAACAACATCAACTCCGGGACAAAAACGGTTAAACCAAATGGAGATCAGCCGGATACAAACAAATGAACAACAGTGGATAATCTTTTTCGTCTTCTCAATATCATGGCGAACCTGCGTGACCCTGCAAAAGGCTGCCCCTGGGATCTGAAACAGACCTCTGTTTCCATTGCCCCCTACACCCTTGAAGAAGCTTATGAGGTCGTTGAAGCCATTGAGCAGAATGATGCAGCTGCTCTGCGGAACGAACTGGGAGACCTCCTGTTTCAGGTGGTCTTTCATGCCCGGATAGCCGAAGAGAAAAATCTGTTCGATTTTTATGACGTCGCAGCTGCGGCAGCAAACAAGATGGAACGCCGTCATCCCCACGTATTTGCTGATGTAAAGATTGGCAGCGCCGAAGAACAGGCGCAGGCATGGACCGAGATAAAAATCAAGGAGCGCCACACCCTTCCCCCGAAAACAGAACAGATACAACCCAGCCAGATCGATAATATATGTAACACCCTGCCCGCCTTGCTCCGCGCAAAAAAGCTGCAGCAACGCGCCGCAGAAGTCGGATTTGACTGGCCTGATCTCGAGCCAGTGCTGGAGAAGGTTGCCGAAGAGCTGGAAGAGGTACGCACCACCATCAAGAACAGAGAAGGCTCTGAACGGCTGGCGGAAGAGATCGGTGATCTGTTATTTGCCTGCAGCAATGTGGCACGTCTTGCGGGTTTTGACGCCGAAGCCTTGCTGAGAGCCGCTAACCGGAAATTTGAAAAACGCTTCCGGGCACTGGAGGCCCAGTTTCGCTCCCGGCATCACTCCTTGCAATCAGCCTCACTGACAGAAATGGAAGCAGCCTGGCAACAGGTTAAACTGGCGGAAAAACCGGAAAACTGACCTTTTTCACGGTGCAATATACCCTCCCTTGAATTAGCCGGCAAAAGAGCTAAAATTCACATCTCAAACGGAAAAAATCAACTGTGGAGCCGGAGATCATGCCCGCGCAAGATGAGCCTGAAGTTGGAAACTGGTACTCAACCCTGGAGGGTGAACAGTTCAGGGTAGTCGCAATAAACGATGATGATGAAACCATCGATATCCAGTATTTTAACGGTGATATCGATGAAATGAGTCTGGATACCTGGTATGAAACAGAGCTGGAACAGACAGCCGCGCCCGAGGACTGGTCCGGCCCCTTTGACGATCTGGTTGCGGATGATTTCGGTGATACCGAGCAGCCGTTTCATTTCAAGGATGGAATCAATCCTCTGGATACCATTGAACCCGAAGAGATATAAGGAAAGTAACTACTCAGAATATGTTGTGTAACCGCCCGGATTGCTTCTGAAACGGGCGGGATCAAGGCGAAAAAATGGCCATTTTTCAACGCAGAGATGGCGCGCTTCAGGAGCAAACCGAGTAGTTAGCAAGGGAAACAGCATTCTGCCTCTCCTTCCGGCCACCGGGCCTCACAGGACAAGACAAAAAAACCGGCTATCTTCTGGCGCGCAAACGCCGCTGACTATAGTATTGCATCCACATAGCCACTGTACTCCAGAACGATTCCAGCAAACGCTGATACCAGGGCCGGCTGCGCCATTGTGCATATTGAATTTCACGACTGTTGGCAAAATCGTTCTGAAGAAGTGCAGTTATTTGCTCTGAAAAAAAGCTGTTATTTACCTCCTGGTTGGCCTCCAGGTTCCAGTGCTGCGTCCAGCGATCAAGGTTGGTGGAACCGACACTGACCCAGTCATCACACAGCCAGATCTTGGCATGCATAAAACGCGGTTGATACTCGAAAATACGTACGCCGTTGCGCAGCAGGCGCTGATAATAGCGTTGACCAACACGGCGAATTGCCGGGTGATCTGTTTTCTCTCCAGGCACCAGAACTCTTACATCGACACCACGCTTTGCTGCCCGCTGAAGAAGGCGGCATATTTTTCTGGTCGGGATAAAATAGGCTGTAACAATCCAGATACGCCGATGGCTGCCGCGTATCCGGTTCGTCAGAGAGCCTTTAACTTCTTGAAAAGGGGGGTGAATAAGCGTCAGTCTGGCCAACAGTCCGCCTTCCCGATCTGCGCCCGGAACAGGAAGTTGCAGAGCCGTTCCGGCACACAGCTTCCAGACAGATGAAAAGGCATGCTGCCAATCCGCTACCACGGGCCCACGGCATTCGACCATAACATCGTGCCAATAATCGACAGAGGACTCCACTGAAGAAAATTCGTCTGTAATACCGGCTCCTCCAGTAAAAACAATCTTCCCGTCAATCAACAAGAGTTTGCGGTGGTCCCGATAAAGATTGGTGCGCCACTTGTCATATTGCAAGGGGTTGAAAAACGCGAGATGCACACCGGCATCGATTAACCGCTGTCTCTCCTGCTGACCCAGGGCACGCGCCCCGAAGTCATCCAGCAACAGATATACCGCTATGCCACGATGCACTGCACGAGTGAAGGCAGCAATAAACTGGTCGGCAATCTCTCCGGACTCGACCAGGTACATCTCCAGCAACACATAATGTTGCGCATTTTCAATGCACTCCAGCATCCGGGGGAAAAAACAGGGACCATCCACCAGCAGAGATATCCGGTTTCCACTGCGCCAGGGGTATACAGACTGGAGAGAACCATTGCCAACAGGGTTTGTAGCAAAGGGCTGAGGCAAGCTCATGTTATATCTGACACACCTGTTGCTACCAACCGCCCCTGTTCCATATGCAGAGAAATCCGGCCTTCAAGAAATGCTCGCAACTTGTTACCACACAGCTCTGCCCGCCAGCCCTGCATAACTGGTGTATTCGACTCGCCGACGACAAGACGCTCCAGCTCCTTGCGGGTAGTCAAGCTAGCCGGGCTGATACGGTTATTCTTCGCAACAAGCCGTACCAGCCCCATCATCACATCAACCATACTCTCCTGCCCGGCTGACAAACGCACCCGTGTTCCGGCACTGGGCCACTGCTCTGACGGCAACTCCCGTGCCTTTCGTATCAAAGCAAGAATCTCGCTGCCATAGCGGCGCCGGGTGCCCGTTTCCAGTCCCCGAATCTTGCCCAGGGCCTGGTGCTCCCTGGGCTGGTGCCGGGCCAGCTCCAGAAGCACTTCATCCCGCAACAGCCATTTACGGGGTTTGTCCAGCTGGCGGGCCAGCTCCTCACGCCATGCGGCTACTGCTTGCAAAACAACCAGCTGCGCGCCTCCAAGGCGCTGGTGTCCACGCACCCTCCTCCAGGCCTCAATGGCACTATTCCGGTAAGTATGGGGATCGACCAGAACAGCAAAATCATTTGCCAGCCACTCCAGTCGTCCGAGTTTGGCCAGTGCCTGTTGCTGTTTTTGATACAGCTCCCGCAGATATCGCACATCATCAGCCGCATAGTGAACCTGCTCCGGTTCCAACGGACGTAATGACCAGTCAGTCCGGCTATGAGCCTTGGCCAGATCCACTCCCAGCATCTTCTTCACCAAAGCACCATACCCGATTTGATCCCCGTACCCCAGCAGGGCCGCCGCAATCTGGGTATCAAACACCGGTCGCGGAAGCTCTTTTCCGAGATAGTAGAAAATTTCCAGATCCTGGCGACCCGCATGAAATACCTTGAGAACCGCCGGATCGTGGATAATATCAAACAGCTCATCCAGATTCTGCAATACAAGCGGATCAACACAGGCAACCAGTTCATCACTGGCTATCTGTAGCAGACACAAGCGTGGATAGTAGGTTTTTTCACGGATAAATTCTGTATCCAGCGCCAGCCACGAACTGCCTCGCAACCGGTGACACAGATCAGTCAGCTCACGGGGGGTATCAATATAGAGTTCCTGCACTGCATTTTCCTGTTCTGTCGGGACTCAGGAAGGATACATCAGTGCATCAAATGATGTAACTACTCGGCGAATAGTACGAATATTGTGTAATTTTTTAACAAGAGCAAGGCGGCATCGCGCGCACGACTGCCGGAGGTAAAGCGATATCTGGAGCAATTACCGGAAACCGCAGTGTATGTAAGCAAATACATAAGGGTTTGAGCACAAAACTGGCACCGCAATCGCTGACCGCCATGGAGAGCGAAGCGAAGGCGGTTAGTCCCCGATAGGCAACGCCGTCTGCATATTCGCAGTTAGGAGCGTTAGCGAGTGACGGAGAAGATGCAGCAGTGGCTTTCTGTTGCCGTAGAGTCATTGAGGGAGTCATGGCGTAGTGTGGCGAGGAACGAGGTCATACG
>JALSHD010000014.1 GCA_026982395.1 Chromatiales bacterium
CCACGCTGGAAAATGCCCATTTACCCTCGTAAACTCCCATTTTCCGCCTTGAACCGGCCCGTTTCAGAAGCAAACCCCGGGCAGTTACACGACATATTCACTACTCGCTGAGTGGTCACATTGTTTTATACTTGGCAACTCGCTACAAAACCATTGGAAATTTGGGGAATGTTTTCGCTTTGAGTGGTCGTACCGTCCATCATCAATTTGTGAAAACAGTTTATCTTTACAAGTATAACTACAAAATCAGGCATAAAATCATGGACAAACCAAGTGCTATTCGTACAACTCTGGGGCTGATTATGCTCTTTCTGGTGGTTGATATATTCGCGGCAGATTACCACATCGGTCCTGGTCAAGCGCTCGAGCGCATCGGGGATGTTCCCTGGGAAAAGCTGAATGCCGGTGATCGGGTCTATATCCACTGGCGGCAACAACCTTACCGGGAAAAATGGGTAATCAACCGAAAGGGAACAGCCGAGCAACCCATCATTATCTCCGGTGTTCCCGGACCAAATGGAGAACGGCCAGTTATCGATGGCCGTAATGCCCGCACAGCCCCCGGGCTCAGTTTCTGGAATGAGGGCCGTGGTGTCATCAAAATAGGCGGCTCAAGAACCCCACCTGACGGTCTGCCGACTCATATCATCATTGAGGGACTGGAGATCCGCTCGGCCTACCCCGACTACCGGTACACTGACAGCAGTGGTAAAACCGCAACCTATAAAAACAACGCGGCAAGCATCTATATTGAAAAAGCGGCCAATTTAACTATTCGCAACTGTGTGCTGCATGACTCCGGAAACGGCCTGTTCATCGGAGCATTCGACGGCAAAACCCAAAACATACTGATAGAAAAGAACCATATCTATGGTAACGGCGTCGTCGGCCGCTATTACGAACATAACGCCTATACCGCCGCAACCAACATTACCTTTCAATACAACCGCTTCGGACCGCTGCGCCAGGGCGCAGGCGGCAATAACCTAAAGGACCGCTCGGCAGGTCTCATCGTACGCCACAACTGGATCGAAGGCGGCAACCGCCTGCTGGATTTGGTGGAGTCCTATGACGTTCCGGTCCTGACTACCCTGCCCTCCTACCGGAAAACCTATGTGTACGGCAACATTCTTATCGAACAGGATGGCGGCAACAGCCAGGTTATGCACTATGGAGGCGATAGCGGGAACACCGAGTACTACCGCAAGGGAACGCTCTATTTTTACAACAATACGCTATACTCCACCCGCGCAGGGAAAACCACACTGGTCAGACTCTCCACCAATGAAGAACAGGCCGATGTGCGCAATAACATCCTGTACGTAACCGCGAGCGGCAGCAGTCTGGCACTGCTTGATGATGCCGGCAGGTTGACACTACGCAATAACTGGTTCAAACCCTCATGGGTAATTTCTCATGGCGGGAGCTCTTTTTCCGGTAGCGTCGAGGATGACAAAAGCTCGGTAGAGGGAGCCGAGCCCGGCTTCATTAACGGTTCTGCATTCAATTTTCAGCTCACCGACTCCAGCTCGGCGCTCAACCGGGGAATCAACCTGCCGGCCGACTTGCCTGACCTGAGCATGGAATATCAGCCACACCAGCGCAGCCGCCAGCGTGCGATGGCGGGGAAACCGGATCTTGGCGCATTTGAGCGAGCAACCACAGGAGGCGGCAGTAACAACACTCCGCCGACAGCGGTCGATGACTCGGCAACCACCAACCAAAACAGCGCCACCACTATCGATGTACTGACAAACGACACGGACGCCGATCCGGACGACAGTCTGACAGTCCACTCCGTTACTCAGGGAGAAAACGGCACGGTCACAAATAACACTACAAGCGTCACATACACACCCACCAGCAACTTTAGTGGCAACGATTCGTTCAACTATATTGCCGCCGACAAAAATGGTAGCCTCAGTAACGCGGCCCTGGTAGCTGTAACGGTTGTTTCTTCATCAAATCCGTCACCGGAACCTTCACCGGAACCTCCTGCCGAACCCGAGAGTAGATCAACTGACAATAGTGGCAAAAGCAGTGGAGGCGCCTTCGGTATACCGGCTCTCTTATGGCTGCTGGCAATGCTGTTCAGGCGCAAGCACGACCACTTCAATTACCTATCTTCGCGACCAGCTCCATGAGGACCACCAGCTCCAGATGGACCACCATTTCGGACGACCATCCTCACCAGCGGAGGCAGCGCAGGTAACATCAGCCGAGGCGCCGCCAAAGATACTCTGTACCTCGATCACCCCTTCACTGCCCAAGGTACAGTTGGCGACAATCCGGCTGTCATTCCAGGACTCAATACTGCAGTTCCCGCCCGTTGTGTCGACAGCTACAGCAGTCCCTGAATTCTCGGCATCCAGATAGCGGCTGAAGCCGGTCCCGGTAATAGTGATCTTGCCATCGCTGCAGATGGCCTCATTAATGGCCACGGCAGGCAGCACAACAAGATTTACAATATTGCTGCCCATTAAGTTTTTAACCGCCTTGACTCCATAAGTGCCAGATGGGAGATTTGCCGGAAGATTGACCTCCATCAGCGTTGGGCCAATCAGGATTGGGGTTATCTCGATAGCTGGTTCCTGGTCGGAAAGCAGTACCAGTCGGGAGGGAATATCCACGCTGTCCGCCTCTGCATAAAATCCGGAACCACTCAGAGTAAGTGTGACAGCACGACCAGTGACGATCTGTTTGCTGCTCATCCCGGTAATGTAGGGAATAACAGGGCCAAACGCGGCATTGTCCGCAGAAGCCGCAACAACTCCAGCACCACTGAAGCTGCCATTCCGATGACAACCCAGACAGTCACTCTGCTCCCCCAGATGGTCAAAATCAGGGTCTCCAGGGTAGGGAACTCCCGGAAAAGTGGGATTGGGGCCATGGCAGCCCCGACAATCGAGATTGTTTCCCACATGGCCATAAAACGGCTCCTCTTCGCCCGGAACAACCCCGTCACCCGCTGCATCGAACTGGATGTTGTGCAGCGAACTCATCCCGTGACAACGCCCACATCCACGGATGTTATAGGGACCATGTAGCGGACCCGGCTCCAGTCCCCAATTGTGACACAGCAGACAGGTATGTACCGAGTTGGTCCCTCCCCTTGCGATACCGGTTCCGTGATGAGTAGCATTGTTGGCATTGCCCCGGACATTTACCGGCACCACGATGCCGGTGGCATCATCAACTCCACCACCATGACAATAGCGGCATCCACCCATTTTTTCTCCGGTTGCGCCAACCTCGCCTTGCCCCCGACCGGGACGTGGAGTCACATTGACCTGCCCAGTATCGGGAATATAGTGGTCATCATTGGGATTGTTGATCACGTTGCCGTGACAGAGATGGCATTTCGCCTCTTGGGCCTTCTGCGTCAAATGGTGAACCGAAGCAACATTGGCCACCTGCTTGTGACAGTTCAGACAGTCACGGAATGCGGGACCAGCCGGATCCTGAGCAAAGGAGAAGTAACCCCCAAGCGGGCGAGAAGAGTCGGAAACCCAGTCCACCAAGTGACAGGTGGTGCATTTATGTGTCCCATCAGGCGATTTCTCCGGAAAGGGGGAGGCTGAGTACTCCTCGATGGGGGTATCGATACGCAGATGATGACGATCGGGCAGATAACCACTTTTCACCGGCACCGGCGCACTCCCCGGATCACCATGACAGCCAAGACAGATATCCCAACTGATATTATTCATCACCCGATCGGGAATCCCGATGTTCTGATTGACTGGAGCCGGTGGTACACTGGCCCATAGCGACATGCTAAAAACCACTCCCGCTGCCACGAAAGGCGCCCAGAACCATTTTCCTGTCATCACAGTCTCTCTCCAGATCCGTTTTTTTTGGAGCGCAGGCAACGGAACGCTGTTGCTGCCACTCACAAATTTGCTAATAAAAACAGACTCTTTTTCCTCTCTTTTTTGTTTCCCGATTCAGGAGGAATTCTGGGTAACAGCCAAATATGCTATATAAACAGTATAGTCAGTATCGGTTACCGGGAAAGAAGAATTGAACAATTGTTAATTTTTTTACAATAAAGCCAACGGCAAGCCTGAGCAATCATCCACGAATGGGAGCAGCTGCCGGTTACTTCAGAATTACCTGACGCAGCGCCGGGTCCAGTCGGGGATAGCGAAACGGAAAACCTGCCTGCTGAAAGCGCACCGGCATCACCCGTTGCCCTCCCAACAGCAAATCCGACATCTCACCCAGCAGCAGCCGCAGCAACCCGGCCGGTACAGGCAACAGCGCCGGACGCCGCAACAGCCGCGCCAGGGTTTTGGTGAACTCCTGGTTGGTCACCGGATTGGGGGCCGTTGCATTGAAAATGCCCTCAAGGGTGGAATCTTCGAGGAGGAGCCGAACCATAGCAATATGGTCATCGATATGGATCCAGGACATCCACTGCTTCCCGCTGCCAAGACGTCCACCCAGGCCCAACCGGAACGGCAGAATCATGGGAGCCAAAAAACCACCCGCCTTTCCTGTCACCAGGCCGGTACGGAGGATACATACCCGCACACCATGCTGCCGCGCTTTCTCCGCTTCTGCTTCCCAGTCACGGCAGAGTCGATGGCTGAACTCGTCATGTCCAACGGCCGTTTCATCAACCACGGCATCACCCTGGTCGCCATAATAACCGATTGCCGATCCACTAATCAGCACACCCGGTTTTTGATCACTTTTTTTGATAAAATCAATCAGTTTTGCTGTGGTCTGAATACGGCTGTCACGGATAATCCGCTTGCGCTTTTCTGTCCAGCGCCCCCCAAAAATCGGAGCTCCGGCCAGATTGATGATTGCATCAAAATAATCAGCGGATGAGAGGGTATCGAGACTGGTAATAAAATTGATCTTTTCGCCAATTATTCTGGCGCCAGCCACGGGATCGCGGCTGAGCACTGTCACACTATGGTTTTGATCCGTAAGCAGCCGGCACAGCTGCCGGCCGATGAAGCCGGTACCGCCGGTAATTAGTATTTTCATAAGAATCGTGCTTTGCACAGTAATTTAACAACTGAAAAACCGAAGCCAAAAAAGACCAAAACCTTTCCCACTCAGGAATTTTCCCGAATCTGTTGCTGAAATGAAACTGATAGTAACCCGGAAACAAGATATCAACCGTGAAAAATGGATTGCACATTCCGGGTTCCGGGTTTTTCGGGCTTTCAACCGAACAATATGAAAGCCAGGGAAATATCGGTTTTCAATCATCGTTCCGGGGTAAATTTACCTCGGAGCGCACGCGCAAATGCAATGCCGCCTTGGCAAGCAAATGGGCGCTGACCGGAGCGGTCATGAACAAAAACATGGTCACCAGAAGTTCATGCAAGCTCAGCTCACTCCGGCTGCTGAAATAGATCATGGATGCGACCAACAAACTGCCCACCCCCAGTGTCGTTGCTTTGGTAGGACCATGAAGACGAGTGTAAAAATCTGGCAGTCGCGCAAGGCCAATGGAACCCACCAAAGCAAAACCGGCTCCCAGAATCAGGAAAATTGAAATGATAATTTCCAGCACTGTTTCCATTCCTTGACCTATTCGATGATATCGCCACGCAGCAGATATTTGCATAGTGCGGTAGTACCAATAAAACCCATCATGGCAATCAACAGGGCTGCTTCAAAATAGGCTGAACTGGCCATATAAATTCCCAGTAACACCAGTAGTGCAATTGAGTTGATATACAGGGTATCCAGAGCCAAAATGCGGTCAGTGACATCCGGACCAACTGCAACACGCCAGAGATTCAGAATCAGCGCCAGGATAACCAGCAACATTGCAACAAGAATCGCCATTTCTAACATCCGAAAATCTCCTTGATGGGGGCTTCGTAACGGGACTTGATCTCGGCGATCAGGGCCGCCTCATTGTCCACATCCAGGCTGTGCACCAATAACACACTGTGGTCAGCGTTGACATCGACAGACACCGTTCCCGGTGTCAGGGAAATGGTTGCCGCCAGTACTGTAATTGCAAACTCGTTGTCCATATCCAGCGGGTAGTGGACAAATGCCGGCCGCAATTTACGGCCAGGATTAAGTATCAGTCTTGCCACTTCAATATTGGCTACTGTGATATCTCTCAACACCAGTATCAAAAAACGCAACGCCAATCCCGGCTTGTGCAAATGGAGACGTTCCGCCCAGAAACCTGCCGTTGCCCAAGGCAACACCAGTGCAATGAACGAGCCCAACAAGATATGCCCGGCCGCCAGGGAATTATTCAGCAGCAGCCAAACAACCAGCAGCACCAGACTGAAAACGGGATGGGGTAGCAAGCGCCTGATCACGCTCATGGCACACCCTCCATAACGGCAACCTGTGACATGGCCTGTGGCCCAAGGACCCCCTCAATGTAGTGCAGAGGCTGCATCAACTGTTCCGCTGTCGCCGTTGTATAACCACTTATTGCCGAACCATAGATGGCCAGGAGGGGGCTGGCCCCCAGCAATGCCACGACAGCCACCAATGACAC
>JALSHD010000015.1 GCA_026982395.1 Chromatiales bacterium
GGTAGCCGCCAGCTTCGGCGTCGCCTCCGCCATCCTCGCCGAAGCCACCCTCAGCTTCCTCGGTCTGGGGCTGGTGGACGACCCCTCCTGGGGCCAGATGCTCAACCAGGCGGTACAGGCCTCCACTTTCAACTGGTGGATGGCCGCCTTCCCCGGCGGCGCGATCTTTCTCACCGTGTTCGCCTACAACCTGATCGGCGAGGCGCTGCGGGATGCGTTTGATCCCTATCTGAACAAGAATGGTTGATGAGGTAAAATCAATTATCCTGATTCTGGCGATGTTGAACCACATTGGCTTGGTAGAATTTCAGATATCCTTTCATAATTCCCATCCAGTTGCCATAAGCGGTGCCGTCGATGGCATGGGGGGTGATCAATTTAATCGCGCGTTGTAGCGTGGTAATTGCTTCAGCTGTTTTGCCTTCCCTAGCCAGATTCATCGACAGGGTGTTGAGGCTCAGTGCCAGAACGGGGTTGTAGGCGGCGGAGTTTTCCCTGGCCAGCCGTTCATAAATTGCCACTGTCCGCCGGATGGCCTGCAGCGCGCCGACTTGGTCACCAGTATCAGATAAACTGCTCGACAGATTGTTGAGGCTCAATGCCAGAGCGGGGCTGAAGGCAGCGAAGTTCTCCTCGGCCAACTGTTCGCGAATCTTTACCGCCCGCCGGATGGCTTGCAGAGCGCCGACGCGGTCGCCGGTATCCGCCAGATGAAGCGACAGATTGTTGAGGCTCAGTGCCAGAGCGGGGTTGTAGGCGGCGGAGTTTTCCCTGGCCAGCCGTTCATAAATCGCCACTGTCCGCCGAATGGCCTGCAGAGCGCCGACTTGGTCACCAGTATCAGATAAACTGCTCGACAGATTGTTGAGGCTCAATGCCAGAGCGGGGCTGAAGGCAGTGAAGTTCTCCTCGGCCAACTGTTCACGAATCTTTACCGCCCGCCGGATGGCTTGCAGAGCGCCGGCGCGGTCGCCGGTATCCGCCAGATGAAGCGACAGATTGTTGAGTCCCCTTGCTAGTTCGGGATCGTATGCGGCGGAGTTTTCCCTGGCCAGTTTTTCATAAATCACGACCGCCCGCTGGACGGCCTGCAGGGCGCCGGGACGGTCGCCGTTCTCCGTCAGACGAAGCGAGAGATTGTTGAACAGGCGGGCCTGCTCAGGTTTGCTCTCTGCCTGTTCAAGCAGGATGTTTATACAGTGAATCGCAACCGGTGCCAAATTGTAGGCCAGCCTGTTGATCGCCAAAAAAGGTTCAAGTTTGTCGCACAACTTCTGATTTCCCGCCACCATCTGAATCAGCCACTGCTCCTGCCACTCTCCTCTCACACGGTGGCGGATGTCGAAAATCAGATTCCCCAACTGCTGAAAACTTTCGGAGAGCGTTTGGCTCTGCTCCAGCGCCGCGCCCAACCAGTGGGGGACAAGATCGGGTCGTGACTGGAAGGTTGCGGCGATCCACGCAGCCGCCAGGGTGTCGGGCTGGATGGGTGGAAGCCGTTGCTCTTTCAACAGTCCCATACCCTGCAGTGCATCAATCAGCCCTTCTTTCGGCAGATTCAGCTCCAGCTCTTGTTGCCGGCTCGCTGTTTTGATGGCATCAAAATCCAGACCCTGGGCGAGTACGGCCAGGGTCTGCAGTCGAATCAATGACTGCTCCGGCCAGTTGCGTGTCTCTGCCAGTCGACTCAGTCGGGATTGCTCTCGCCGCACCAGCGCCTGCAGTATCTCGTTGCCTGATCGCTTCTGCCAGCCTGGTTCTTCCAGACTGTCGATAGCGGCGGCGAGGATGTAGAGGGGCCGACGGTGCAGCTTGGGGTTCTGTGCTGTCCATGTCTTGAACGTAGGCCGGGGAATGGTGGCAGGAGGGGCGCGCTTCAGTGCACGGGCGGCATTTCTTCGGCTGGTACTGAACAGTGTGTAGCTGTCGGTGGGGAACAATGGCTGTAGTGACAGTTCAGCGGAAAGCACTGCACCTGCCTTGTCCAGCTCGGCCCGCCATGCCGATGCCGGTCGGCGCGAGACCAGAAGCAGTCGGAGCGGGACGGGGGAGTGCTGTTTCGTCGTACTCTGGAGTAATTTATACAGCTGTTCAGAATGAACTTCCGGATCATCCAGGATGAGAAGATTGCCCTTCTCTTCCAGCGCAAGTGGTAGTTGTGTGGTGAGATCAAACAACCCCGCATTCCAGCCCACTTCGGTTAACCGCTCTGCCAGCTCCACTGCCAGACGGGTCTTGCCGGTACCTGGTCCCCCGCTGATCAGCATCAAACTGACTGGTGGTTCTGACTCTGCCCACGCAGTCAGCTGGTGTAATTCAGCCTTACGCCCGATAAAACCGGTGAGCCGTTGCTGCCAACGCAGCAGTTCAAAAGGGGAGAGATTGCTTTCGGGCGGAGGGGCTTCCGGCAGGTAGAGCCGGGTTGCTGCCGCTGTGGGGTCTTTCTGTTGAAAAACCCCGTTGTTGACATCGAGCCGGTAGGGGGTCGGGGGAAAGAGCCAGCTCCAAAATATCGGCAGCGCCAACACCAGGGTCACGATGCTGGCGGCAAGCCCGATGACAGATTTTCCACCCTTCTTCTGATAAAGGTTAATCAGAATCGTGGTTGTTCTATTGTTGATCGAGTGCCTCCCCATACTTTCCCCCTCTTTACAGTATCCGGAAGGCAAGCACTGCAAGCGGCGGTCCTGCCAGCAGCACAGCGGCAACAATCATCTCCGGAGCGATTTGGGTTCCCATATCATGTGTTTGTTATTGGTTTGAATGGGAGGCAATCAAGTTACTATATCAGGGAAAGATGAACAAGCGCCATAGGCCAGGTAGGCGGCGCGCAATCCGCCACCTATTTCGGAGGCGAACCACTGCTTTGCGGCAGGTTCAATAACGGAACCAATTTCTGCCAAATGTTCTCCAGCAGAATGGGTTGCGCCGCCGCGGTGGGGTGCAGGTTGTCTTCCTGAAAGTGGGTCGGGTCATGCCTCAGTCCCTGCATGAAGAACGGCACCAGCGGGAGTTCGAGCTGTCTGGAGAGTTCTCTGTAGCTGTCGTGAAACAGGCGGGTATAGGCGGAGCCGTAGTTGGGCGGGAGCCTCATTCCAACCAATAGCACCTTGGCGCCCTGCTGGCGGGCCTGCAGGATGATCTGCCGGAGATTTTCCCGCATATCGTCGAGGGGCAGACCGCGCAGTCCGTCGTTGATCCCCAGTTCGACGATTACAATCTCCGGCCGGGAGGTGTTCAGCAGGGGGGCTAGGCGGGCGAGTCCCCCGGCGGTGGTTTCGCCGCTGATACTGCCGTTGACCACCCGGTAGTCGTAGCGCTCTTCATGCAGGCGCTGTTGCAGCAGCTGGACCCAACCCTGCCGCTCCTCGATGCCGAAGGCGGCGCTGAGGCTGTCGCCCAGCACCAGGATGGTTCCCCGGGCGGCGGAGAGTGAAGGTGCCGCCGCCAGGGCGAGGATCAGCAGAATTCGATAAATTGATCTCATTGCCTGGGTGAACTTGCTATGCTCTTTGCTGCCAAATCGATCTCCCATTGTGGAAACAATATATTACATGCTGCGCCCGGCGGAAACCCGCAGCCTGAAGGGGAGGGGAAGTCGCCCTTCTCCGGCCCCGTGTTGAAAAAGACCATGGATGGACTTTTTCAACATCCTGTTATGGATGTGCTCGTATGGAACCGCAAGAGGTGATCACTGTACAGAACCTGCACAAGCGGGTTGCGAGTGCGGAGGGGGAGCTGACCCTCCTGCAGGGGGTGAATCTCACCATTGCCGCTGGCGAGAGTGTGGCGATTGTCGGAGCCTCCGGGGCGGGCAAGTCCACTCTCCTCGGTCTGCTGGCGGGGCTGGATACTCCCACCGAGGGGCGCGTTACCCTGAGCGGGCAGGATCTGTTTGCCCTGGATGAGGATGGCCGTGCGCGTCTGCGGGGCGAGAAGGTGGGTTTTGTCTTCCAGGCGTTCCAGCTGCTGCCCAACCTGACAGCGCTGGAGAATGTGATGCTGCCACTGGAGCTGGCCGGGCGCCATGATGCCCATCGGGTGGCGGAGGGGGTGCTGGAACGGGTCGGACTCGCCGCCCGCGCCAGCCACCATCCCAAACAGCTGTCCGGCGGCGAGCAGCAGCGGGTGGCCATCGCCCGGGCCTTCGCTCCCCAGCCCCAGGTGCTGTTTGCCGATGAGCCTACCGGCAACCTCGACCGCCATACCGGGGAGCGCATCGTCAATCTCCTGTTTCAGCTCAATGCCGAACTGGGCACCACCCTGGTGCTGGTGACCCATGACCCGAACCTGGCCGGGCGCTGTCAGCGCCGTCTGGAGCTGGATGAGGGGCGGCTGAAGTGAGCGGGCTGCGCCTCGCCATTCGCCATCTGGGCCGCGAATGGCGTACCGGTGAACTCACCGTGCTGGCCGCCGCTCTGGTCATCGCCGTGGCCAGCGTCACCTCGGTGAGCTTCTTCACCAGCCGTATCCATCAGGCCCTGGAGGGGCAGGCGAACGATCTGCTTGGCGGGGATCTGGTCTTTTTCTCCGACCGGCCGGTGGCCAGCGCCAGGCTGGAACGTGCCGCCGAGCTGGGCCTGCAGCACGCCAGGACGGTGGAGTTTCCTACCATCGTGCTGGCGGGTGAGAAGAACCAGCTGGTGGCGCTGAAGGCGGTCAGCTCCAGCTATCCGCTGCGCGGCCGCAACCGCATCGCCGGCAAACTGTTCGCCCGGGATGTCGAGGTCAGCGGTGGGCCTGCACCGGGTACGGTCTGGGGTGGCAGCCGTCTGCTCACCATCCTGGGTGTGGATGTGGGTGATCGGGTCACCGTGGGCAATGCTCAACTCGAGGTTACCGCTGTACTGACCAGCGAGCCGGACCAGTCGGAGGGGGTGCTGATGAACATCGCCCCGCGGCTGCTGATGCACATCGACGACCTGCCTGCCACCGGGCTGATCCAGCCCGCCAGCCGGGTAGGCTACCGGCTGCTGCTGGCGGGAGAGCCGGGTGCCATCGAACAGATCCGCCAGGAGTGGAAGCCCGAACTGGCCCCCGGGGAGAGCCTGAACGATGTGCAGGACGCCCGTCCCGAGATCCGTTCCGCCCTGGCCAGGGGGGAGAGCTTCCTCACCCTGGCGTCCCTGGTGAGCGTTCTGCTGGCCGGGGCGGCGGTGGCCATGGCCACCCGCCGTTTCGTCAGCCGCCACCTGGACAGCTGCGCCATCATGCGCTGTCTGGGTGCCGAGCAGGCGGTGATCAGCCAGATCCATATCACCCAGATGGTGCTGCTGGGGTTGTTGGCCAGCGCGGCCGGGATTGCCCTGGGCTATCTGGCCCAATGGGGGTTGATGGCCTTTCTGGCCCCCCTGGCGGGTATCGATCTGCCCGCTCCCGGCCTCTGGCCCGTCCTGCTGGGCCTGGTGACCGGCATGGTGACCCTGCTGGGCTTCGCCATACCTCCTGTTCTGCAGCTGAAAAATGTCCCCACCCTGCGCGTGCTGAACCGGGAGCTGGGAGGGTTGCGGAGCAACACCCTGTCCGCCTACGGTATCGGCATCACCGCCTTTATTCTGCTGGTGTTCTTCCAGGCGCAGGACCTGAAGCTGGCGGCGGCCATCATCGGCGGGCTGCTGCTGGTGCTGGGGCTGCTGGCCCTGGTCGCCGGCGGGCTGCTGCTTCTGCTGCGGCCGCTGCGCAAGAGAGGGGGCACGGCCTGGCGCTTCGGCCTGGTGAACATCTCCCGCCGCTCCGGCCACAGCCTGATCCAGATGGTCGGCTTTGGTATCGGTCTCATGGCCCTGCTGCTGTTGGCGGTGGTCCGGACCGATCTGCTCAGCGAGTGGGAGAACCGCCTGCCCGCAGATGCTCCCAACCGGTTTCTGATCAACATCCAGGCCGGACAGCTCGACGGGGTGCGGCAGTTCCTCCGGGCGGAACGGGTGGAGCCGCCGCTGCTCTATCCCATGGTGCGGGCCCGCCTGGTCGAGATCAGCGGCAGACCCGTCTCCCCCGACGATTTCGCAACCGACCGGGGGAAACGCCTGGTGCAGCGTGAGTTCAACCTCTCCTGGGCCGACCGGCCGCATCCGGAGAACCGTATCGTCGCCGGCAGCTGGTGGACGCCGGAGGACCACGGCAGGCCCATCATCTCCGTTGAAAAGAGCCTGGCCGATGAGCTGGGACTGGTCCTGGGGGACACCCTCACCTTCAAGGTGGCCGGGCAGCGATTCAGCGCCGAGATCACCAGTCTGCGCAAGGTGAAGTGGGACAGCTTCAAGGCCAATTTCTTCGTTGTCGCCCCGCCGGGCCTGCTGGAGGGCTATCCTGTGAACTACATCACCGGATTCTATCTGCCCACAGCCCAGCACGACGTGCTCAACCGGCTGGTGCAGCGCTTCCCGAACATCACCGTGCTGGATGTCGCCGCCATCCTGAATCAGGTGCGCGCCATC
>JALSHD010000016.1 GCA_026982395.1 Chromatiales bacterium
TCGACCGCTACGGCGTGCCGTCGATCGGCATGGCGCTGGTCTATCTGGCCTTCGGGATCCTGTTCGTCGCCTTCGGCGTGATGGTGGGGCAGATGCAGGATGCCGACCTGCTGAGCCTGCTGTTGCTGCAGGAGTGGGGGATCAACCTGTCGCTGATGGGGATCGGCTATGCGGCGATGGCGGCCGGGCTGGTCGGGATGCTGGCTCCGCTCTGCAGGAGGTTATGGACGGATCGGAGCGGCGGATAGATAGCGCTACGCCCTCTTCCCCGGCCTGATTCTGTAGATAACGATCAGCCAGTACGCAATCCCCAGGCAGAGCACCAGAATACCTTACAGCAGTACATCCAGAGCGTTCTCCGAGGAGAGGGAGAAGACCATGATCTTGCGGATAAGGGCTGCTATGGCGAGGGTTATGAACGCCTCCAGCGCGAATCCGCCGCCGCGCAGGTGCTTGATCTCTTCGTTGATCAGCTCGATGGCGGCCCACAGGATCAGCAGGCTGCCGAGGATGGTGAGGATCCCCTTCTCGATATCTATCCGGCCTGAGAACAGCAGCCAGATGTCGTAGGCGAACAGCCCGATGGCGAAGAAGGCCACCAGCACCAGCGCCAGCATGTAGTTGAGGTAGGAGCTGACCTTTTTCAGCGAGCCGAGCAGCTTCTTCTCGATGGCGGAGAGGGAGAGAAAGCGGCTTATCTCCTCCTCCCGGTAGGAGCTGGTCAGCACATCCAGGTTGATGTCCAGGATGCGCTCGAACGCCTTCAGGCGGGCGGACAGGGTTTCGTCGTCGCGATACCTTGTCTAGATGCACTCCAGGGCGAAGATGCGAACATAGCTGAACGCCGCATTCACATAGTGGGTGGGCAGCCCCAGCTTGACGTGGATCTCGCCGATCTTGTAGAGCTTGAGAAAGTAGTGGATGTCGTAGCTGCCGCCAAAAAGATTCAGATACCACTGGCGGATCTTCCCGCGGTGAAAGTCGGCGGTCTGGCCAAAGTTCCAGATGAACTCGTAGAACCCCTCCAGAAAATCGTCTGCGCATGCCTCCATGTGGGGACGCATTTGCAGTAGCAGGGCCTCGTCTTCCCTGCTCAGGCCGTAGTGAGCCTTGAGGCTGGAGTACTCCTTTTTCATTGCTGATTCCGGTTGCCTGGGAGGGGTGCCGGCGTGCGGGGATACTTTTCAACATAGCACCGACTTGCCTGACGTTCAATGTTCCGACCTGAACTAAATTCAATTCATAAAGCTCGGGAATAGCATTTCCGGGACGAACCTGATATATAATTCAGCCTTCACGGAGCCAAATTATTCTTGCCCTGTTATTTTTCCCGCAGATATTTTCAGGCGGGTTGTTTTGTGTCAAGAATCAGATGCCGGTTTAGATAAATTATAATAGTTGTTCGGCCCGGGCTTCATGGACAATAAACAGGTACACCCCCTGACAGGAAGTTATTTAAGGACTGTTTCCCCATGCCTTTGGACAGCGCACCTACATGCAAGGAACCCGCGGTTGCCGTTATTATCGCCGCCTACAATGAGCAGGAGTATATTCAGTTATCTGTCTCCAGCGCTCTTGAACAAACCTATACGAATCTTGAAGTCATTGTTGTCAATGATGGTTCGACCGATGACACACTGACAATGCTTGAACCATTCAAGGAACGGGTCAAAATAGTAAACAAGAAAAACTCGGGCCCAGGTCCAAGCCGGGCGGCAGGGGTGGCAGTAACAGATGCGGAATACATAGCATTTCTTGATGCTGATGACGTCTGGTTTCCAGAGAAGATTTACAGGCAGATGCAGGTTATGCAGGCATATCCTGAAGTGATTTTCGTGGGAAGTTCGCCTTGGCGAATAGATTCGGAAGGAAACAAAATAAAAGATGTCCCGGACCTGCCATTTATCCCTGACAGGCCCGTCAATCTGGAAAAGGAGCTGTTAAGTCTTGGCAACCTGCGGGGGCTGGGGCCGTCCGGCTGTTTGATAAGGCGTTCCGCCTATACTGAGGCGGGTGGATTCAGGGATGTTTTTGCTGAAGACTATGAGCTCTGGATCCGCCTGTCCACGCTCGGCAGCTTTTTTCTGATGTCGGAACCGCTCTACTGTTACCGGGTGCGAGCCAGGTCATTGACCCATTCAGATACCACCCGCGAATTCCAGTGCGAGATTGATATACTGAATCTGCATCGTGACAAATATAATTGCTACTCCCGCAGCCTGAGGCTTTCGACCATTCATTACAAGTGGGCAGATTCCCTGGTATACAAGAGAGAATCAGGAGCGCTGAAGCATCTTGTATTTTGTCTTGGTTACAATCCGTTAAATTACCAGGCATATACTCTCCTGCTCAAGCATATGGCAAAATCAGCTCTCTCCCGACTTACCCGACAGGCAGGATATCAACAACCATGATCAACGACTGTCCGCTTTGCAACCATACTCCCCTGCACACCATTCATGTCAAGAATGACTACCATCTTGGCAAGTGCGATTCATGCTCCCTTATACTGGTTCGGAATCCTCCATCCAAGCAGGAGCTGTGTGCTCTGTATTCGTTTGATGCCGGTTACCACAAGGAGTTTGAAACCAACCGGGAATTGCAGAGAGAAAAGCTGGCAGCCGTAAGGAATGATTACAGTATTCTGGAGAAATACCTGGATCGCAAGACACCCGGTGCTCTTCTCGATATTGGCTGTTCAACCGGTTTTTTTCTGAGGGTTGCGCAGGATAAGGGGTGGCGCTGCAAAGGGGTGGAGCTGTCGAAAGATACAGCAAGGATTGCTTCAGAAAAATATGGTTTGGAAGTATATCAGGGGGAGATTGGCGATCAACCATTCAATGAAGAGGAGTTTGACGTAATAACTATGTGGGATGTTATCGAGCATCTGGAAGATCCGCTGGAAACGCTGCGCCATATCCAGCGAATTCTGAAAAAAGATGGAATAATAATTTTCAGGACACCCAATGCCGATGGTCTGTTTCCGGTCTTGTCACTCAGTGTGGCAAGTTTTGCGGGGCAGTGGCCGCATGCAACGCCTCCCGGCCACCTGTTCCAGTTTTCCAAACGCTCAATCGGAAGATTGTTGAAAGAAGGTGGTTTTGAAATCGTCAAGACCGTTGATGAAAGGATCTCCGTCAGTTATACCTTCGGAAGCCTGTCCGAGCTGTTTCGCTCTGTTAAATGGTTGATGTACTCAACTGTTTTCATCCCTGTTGTTCTTGTCGGACCCTGGCTGAAAAAAGGGGACTCAATGGTGATACTGGCGAGGCGGCAAGGGAAATAGCCAGGTGGCTTCTTGATTGCCGGGACAAGCCCGCCCCGTAAGATTTTCATGGGCACAGCAGGGTAGTTTCCTTTGCGCTGATTGCTGTGCTGTGGCGCGTCCGTCATTTGCCGGTATCCTCAGGCATGGCCACCGTGTTTGCTGAATCTGCACAGTGCTGTTTTGTCGCTCTCGAAAAGCCCCCCCGGGGAGACTGAAAGTCTTCTCCGTTCCCTCCTGGTTATGGAAACAGACCTTTCGTTTCTGAACCCGGCCGGGATAGCTCTTGTTGCTGGAACAGCGGAAGTGTCACGGGGTGAGATACTGGCCGAATAATGCTATTTTGTACGGCTTGGGAGCTGATGCAGGCAAAAATATTCAAATGGTGTGGATTGAAGTTAATGGCCGAACAGACTGAACTGAACTATGAAGGTATTGAGCAACTGCCGCTCAAAAGCTATACGGAGAAGGCGTATCTGGACTACTCCATGTACGTTATTCTTGATCGTGCCCTGCCCAATATCGGTGATGGTCTCAAACCGGTGCAGCGGCGTATCATCTATGCGATGTCCGAGTTGGGGCTCAGCGCCAGCTCCAAGCACAAGAAATCGGCCCGTACTGTAGGTGATGTGCTGGGCAAGTTTCATCCTCACGGTGACTCCGCCTGCTACGAGGCGATGGTGTTGATGGCGCAGGAGTTCTCCTATCGCTATCCCTTGATCGATGGTCAGGGCAACTGGGGTTCGCCCGATGATCCCAAATCCTTTGCCGCGATGCGCTATACCGAGTCGCGTCTCTCCCCGTTTGCCAAGCTGCTGTTGCAGGAGCTGGGGCAGGGAACGGTGGAGTGGGTACCCAATTTTGATGGCACCCTGCAGGAGCCTTCCCTGCTGCCTGCGCGGGTGCCCAACGTGCTGCTCAACGGTACCACCGGCATTGCGGTGGGCATGGCGACCGATATCCCCCCCCATAACCTGCGTGAGATCGTCAGTGCCTGTATTCGTCTGCTGGAGTCCCCCAAGGTAACGCTGGAGGAGCTGTGCGAACATGTACAGGGCCCTGACTATCCTACCGACGCCGAGATCATCACCCCGCGCGCCGAGATCGTAAAGATGTACCAGACCGGCGGCGGCAGCATGCGGATGCGCGCCCGCTACCTGCGGGAGGATGCCGATATTATTATCACTGCCTTGCCGCATCAGGTTTCCGGTGCCAGAGTGCTGGAGCAGATTGCGGCCCAGATGCAGGCCAAAAAACTGCCGCTGGTGGAGGATCTGCGCGATGAGTCGGATCATGAAAATCCAACCCGGCTGGTGATTACGCCGCGCTCCAACCGGGTGGATGTGGAGCAGCTGATGGCGCATCTGTTTGCCACCACCGATCTGGAGCGCAGCTACCGGGTCAACATGAACGTCATTGGTCTGGATGGCCGTCCGCAGGTCAAGAATCTGCGCGAGATGCTGGTCGAATGGCTGCAGTTCCGCACCACCACCGTGCGCCGCCGGTTGCAGTATCGTCTCGACAAGGTATTGACCCGGCTGCATATTCTGGAGGGGTTGCTGGTCGTCTACCTCAATATTGACGAGGTGATCGCGATTATTCGCAATGAGGAGGAACCCAAGCCGGTGCTGATGCAGCGCTTCAATATCTCCGACCAGCAGGCAGAGGCGATCCTGGAGCTCAAGCTGCGCCATCTGGCCAGGCTGGAGGAGATGAAGATCCGCGGCGAGCAGGATGAACTGGCCGCAGAGCGCGACAAGCTGCAGAAGATCCTCGGTTCGGATCGGAGATTGAAAACACTGATCCGGAAGGAGCTGCAGGAAGATGCAGAGAAATATGGCGATGAACGCCGCTCCCCGCTGGTGGAGCGCAGCGCTGCCCGTGCGCTGGACGAGACAGCGCTGATCAGCGCTGAGCCGATCACGGTGATACTGTCTGAAAAGGGCTGGGTCCGCGCCGCCCGGGGGCATGAGGTGGATGCCGGCAGCCTGAACTACAAGGCCGGCGATCGCCTCCTCGCCAGCGCTATCGGGCGCAGCAACGAGCAGGCGGTATTCCTGGACTCCACTGGGCGGGCCTACTCCCTGGCAGCTCACCAGCTACCCTCCGCGCGCGGTCACGGTGAACCCCTGACCGGCCGGGTTACTCCTCCGGCCGGAGCCGGATTTCAGGCCGTCATGCTGGGCCCGGCGGACAAGCGCTACCTGCTGGCATCGGATGCCGGTTATGGATTCATCACCCGGCTGGGTGACCTCTATGCCAAAAACAAGGCGGGCAAGAGCATACTGAGTCTGCCCAAAAACGCGTCCGTTCTGCCACCGGCAGAGCTTACCGCGGATGATGGGTTGGTGGCCGTTGTTACCAGTGACGGACGGCTGTTACTGTTCCCCGTCAGCGAACTGCCACAGATGGCGCGGGGCAAAGGCAACAAGATGATCGGCATATCATCTGCCGGACTGGCCAGCCGGGAGGAGTTTGTGAAGGGGATGGCCGTTGTTCCACCCAAGGGAAGCGTGACCATCCACGCCGGCAAGCGTCATATCACTCTCAAGGGAGCCGACCTAGAGTACTACATCGGCGAACGGGGCCGCCGCGGCAGGAAACTGCCGCGGGGTTTCCAGAAGGTGGATGCACTGTCTGCCGGTTGAGTTGTCAGGCTGAAAACTATAAGGTATCTCTGAAAAGTACACTTTTCCCGCGACAGCGGCGTCACGAGCAAGAGCGTAAAAAAGTGGCAAAAAACCGGTTTTTGCAGTTCATGACAACTGTCCCTCGATGAAAACCTATCTCCCCGAAACCTCCGTCTTGGCAACCTGCTCCTCGCCATCCCGCAGGTAGGTGATGGTGATCCGATCGCCGGGCTCCAGCCGTTTGAGCACTCCGGAGAGCGCCTTGATGTCGGCGCACTCCTGGCCGTCGATGCGGATGATGATGTCTCCCTCGCGCAGTCCCGCTGTGGCGGCGGGGGAGTCCGGTACCACGCCGGAGAGTCTGACGCCGGGGCCGCTCCAGGCGAAGTCGGGGACGGTGCCGAGGCGTACCTTGCGGGAGCTCTTCTGTGCGGTCGGGGCGCGGTTCCCTTGTGCCAGGCGGGTGGTCAGGGGCTGCTCCCGTCCGGC
>JALSHD010000017.1 GCA_026982395.1 Chromatiales bacterium
CGGCACACACCGTACCCTGCGCCCCCAGCTGATCGGTCACCCATTCAAACACTGTCTTGCTATAGTAATCCAGCCCGCGCACCAAACGCGGATTAACCTGATAGCGCACACCGGCGTCATCCAGATAGGCAAGCAGGCGCTGAAAATGTTCCCTTGATTCGCTGTCCAGATGTTCTGACAGACGGGGAGCCTGCTCCACCAGCGCCTGCATCCGGGGATTCTTGCTGTCCAGAATGCGCAGTGGATTGCTTTGCAGGCGGCGCCGGCTATCTTCATCCAGTTCATCCAGATGATCAGAAAAATAGTTCACCAACAGCTCCCGGTAACTGGCCCGGGACTTGGAACTGCCCAGGGAGTTGATCTGCAGAACCGTGGTATCCGCAAGCCCGATTCGCTCAAGAATACGGGCGCTCATCAGGATAAGCTCGGCATCGATATCCGGCCCGGCCATACCAAATGCCTCGACTCCGAGCTGGTGAAACTGACGGTAACGCCCTTTCTGGGGCCGCTCATGACGGAACATCGGCCCCTGATACCACAGCCGCTGAATCTGATTGTAGAGCAGACCATGTTCAATCCCGGCGCGTACGCAACCGGCGGTTCCCTCGGGACGCAGGGTCAGACTGTCTCCGTTCCGATCGGTGAAGGTGTACATCTCCTTCTCGACGATATCGGTCACCTCACCAATGGAACGCTTGAACAGCTCGGTCTTTTCCAGGATGGGCAGACGGATCTCCCGGTAACTGTAGACTGACAGAATCTCCCGCCACACACTTTCCAGATAGTGCCAATATGGCGTTTGGTCGGGAAGGATGTCGTTCATTCCCCGGATGGCCTGGATGTTTCTGGACAACGCTGGCTCCTTCAGAGTTTTCCGTCTTTCTGGTACTGCCGCCACGGAGCATAGGCGGGCCAGGAGCGTTCAAGCTGTCGCGCATACTCCTCGGCAGCCGCCTCATTCCCGTTCTGCTTTTCAATCCGGAAACCGAGCCACAAACTCTCTGCCGCAGGCGAGGCAACCGCTTCATAGCGCTGCAGATAGGCGCGGGCCGGAAGGTAGCGCTGTTGCTGATAGTTTATCTCCGCCAGCCGGTAGAGCGAATTCGGCAGCCGGGGATTCAGCTCCAGCGCGGAACGAAGATACTTTTCCGCCCTGGTATCATCCCCCGCCTGAGAAGCGCACAATGCCGCATTTTCATATGTCTCGGCGCGCCCTGTATAAAGAGGGTTGCGCACTGCTGCAAGAAAATGGGGTTCAGCCTCATCGTAACGCCCCTGCGCACAGAGAAAGGCGCCATAGTTGTTTTGTGCCGCCGCATCATGTGGATCCAGTTGCAGCGCCCTCGCATAGTGCTTGTCCGCCAGCTCTTTTTCATCCAGACGATTGTACAGCTCGGCAATATAGTGATGAGCACGGGCAAGTCTCGGATTCTGTCGCAAGGCGCGTTTCAGCTTCGTCAGCGCTTCGCTGAAGTTGCCCTGCCGCATGTAACCCAGCCCCAGATTGGCATTTGCCTCGGCCGCTGTTGTCGCCGTCAGGGCCGATTCGGAGCGAACGTTATTGTTTGGTGAACTGCCACAACCAGTCAGCCCGATAACCAGAAAAAACACCCCTGCTATTAACCGGAAACGCATCAACAAGCCTCCTTGATTACCTTGATATCACGACTACGGCGGGTTCGATCCTGCACCTGTCCAACCAGTTGCCCACAGGCAGCATCAATATCTCCGCCGCGGGTGCGCCGGATAATGGTAACAATGCCCTTCTCCTGCAAGATCAATGAGAACCGGTCGATAGCCTCCCGGGACGAACACTCGTAACGGCTCTGCGGAAACGGATTGAACGGGATCAGATTCACCTTGGAGGGCACGCTGCCAAGCAACCGGGCAAGTTTGCGCGCCTGCTCCGCACTGTCGTTGATCCCCTTTAACATCACATACTCAAAAGTAACCACCCGTTTGCTCTCTCCCTCAATATATTCGCGGCAGGCCTCAAGCAACAGGGCAATCGGATATTTTCGGTTGAGGGGTACCAGTTCGTTGCGCAAAGCATCATCAGGTGCATGCAGTGATACGGCAAGACTCGCTTCGCTGACCTTCTTTAGCCGCTTCAGGGCAGGAACGACCCCGGCAGTACTGATGGTTACCCGCCGCTTTGAAAGCCCCCAGGCCAGATCGTCCATCATCAGATCCATGGCCGCCACAACGTTGTCAAAGTTAAGCAGTGGTTCACCCATGCCCATCAACACCACATTGGAGATAATACGTTCACCACGGGGATCCCGGCCCAGCGCCTGGCTGGCAACCCAGAGCTGACCGATAATCTCGGCCGCACTCAGGTTGCGATTGAATCCCTGCCGAGCGGTCGAACAGAAGGTGCAGTCTAGCGCACAACCCACCTGACTGGAGACGCACAGGGTACCGCGCTCCTTTTCAGGAATAAACACCATCTCCACACTATTGCCGCCATCCACTCTCAGCAGCCATTTACGGGTGCCGTCACGGGAGTGCTGCTGCATGAGGATCTGCGGCGCCCTGATCTCCGCCAGCTCCTGCAACCGGATCCGCAGCGCCTTGCTGATATTGGTCATGGCATCGAAATCAGCAACCCCGAACTGATGAATCCATTTCAGCACCTGGCTGGCACGAAACGGCTTTTCGCCGATAGAGACGAAAAAATCCTCCAGCCCCTGCCGGGTAAGTCCCAGCAGATTCACTTTCTCCTGCCTGACCGTCATTGCGAATCCTACCGGGTACGTGGACAGATCTCTTCAGGTTTGAAGAAATAGCTGATCTCGACCGCAGCGGTTTCGGGTGCATCCGAACCATGCACCGCGTTCTCGTCGATGGACTCGGCAAAGTCTGCCCGAATGGTTCCGGGAGCCGCATCGGCAGGATTGGTTGCACCCATCACCTCACGGTTTTTGGCAATGGCACCCTCCCCTTCAAGAACCTGCACCATCACCGGCCCGGAAGTCATGAAACTGACCAGATCATTGAAGAAGGGGCGCTCTTTGTGAACCGCATAGAAACCCTCCGCCTGCTCCTTGCTGAGATGCATCATTCTGGCGGCAACGATCTTCAAACCGGCCTTTTCAAAACGGGAATAGATCTCGCCGATAACATTTTTGGCGACTGCGTCAGGCTTGATGATGGAAATTGTACGTTCGACTGCCATGGTTACTCCGTAGTTCCAGTGTCAACAAATGAGATAAACGCACAATTATACGCGGGCTGGCGAAACCGCGCCAATATTCCGGGAACGTGCAAGTTCAGCATCAGCCCTGTCTCAACACCGCTCGAGCATATCATCGGCAGAGACTGCGCAACCTATAAACTGGCCTTGCTTCCAATCACTTCAACTCCCCCCATATATCCCAGCAACACCTCCGGCACTCGAATTGCCCCGCTTTCCTGCTGATAGTTTTCCATAACCGCGACCAGCGTCCTGCCAACAGCGAGGCCTGAGCCGTTGAGGGTATGCAACAACTCCGGTTTGCCGGTTTCGGGATCCCGCCAGCGGGCTTTCATGCGCCGGGCCTGGAACTCTCCAAAATTGCTGCATGAT
The DNA here is from genome assembly GCA_026982395.1 of Chromatiales bacterium. Classification (GTDB taxonomy): domain Bacteria; phylum Pseudomonadota; class Gammaproteobacteria; order Thiohalospirales; family Thiohalospiraceae; genus DRMK01. The sequence continues at coordinate 3,569 of JALSHD010000017.1, forward strand.
GAGATCTCGCGGTATTTTTGCTGCCCCGGCAGCCACACTTCCAAATCGTAGGTCTTGGCAGCAGAAAATCCCAGGTCGCCTGCGCACAGGGCGACAACCCGGTAGGGCAAACCCAATTTCTGCAGCACAGTTTCGGCATGGTTGGTGAGCTGTTCCAGCACCTGCCAGGACTCTTCTGGCCGCACAGCCTGTACCATTTCAACCTTTTCAAACTGATGCTGACGGATCATGCCGCGGGTATCCTTGCCGTAAGAACCCGCCTCGCTGCGGAAACAGGGAGTGTGGGCAACGTACTTGAGCGGCATCTGCCCGGCATCAACAATATCATTGCGCAGGATGTTGGTGACCGGCACTTCTGCGGTGGGGATCAGGTAGTACTCATGCTCCCCTTCCAGCTTGAACAGATCCTGCCCGAACTTGGGAAGCTGGCCGGTGCCACGCAGACTCTCCGCATTAACCAGATAGGGAACATAGGTCTCGGTATAGCCGTGCTCACCGGTATGCAGGTCGAGCATAAACTGGATCAACGCGCGATGCAGCCGCGCCAGCGGACCGCTCAGCAGTGAGAAACGTGAGCCGGTTATTTTGGCGGCAGTTTCAAAATCCATCTGGCCCAGTGCAGCACCCAGATCCACATGATCACGGGGTTCAAAATCAAACTCGGGCAGGTTACCCCAGCGGCGAATCTCCACGTTGTCTTCTTCGCTGGTACCGTCAGGAACAGTTTCATGGGGAACGTTGGGGATCCCCATGACAATGCTGTTGATCTCTTCCTGCAATTCACCCAGACGCGCTTCGGCAGCATCCAACCGTGATTTCAGATCGGACACTGCCTGCAGCAACGGCTGGATATCCTCCCCTTTTGCCTTGGCCTGACCAATGGCTTTGGCACTGCTATTGCGTTCACTTTGCAGTTGTTGGGTCTGGATTTGAAGCTGCTTGCGTTCTGCCTCCAGCCGGGTGAGCTGCTCCACATCCAGCTCAAAACCACGCCGCCTGAGTTGGGCAGCGATCTGTTCCGGTTGGTTGCGGAGGAGTTTTGGATCTAGCATCTGTTTTCCTTTCTCTGATGTTGGATATTACACGCTGTCTTCTTCCAGACGCGCTTTTTTTGCAATGCGCCAATGAATCATGAAGACCACAATATCTATAAGCAGAATGATAATGACCTGTACCAAGGTCTGCATCCTGTCACGCCGCTCCGCACGAATGACAAGCTGATAGCTTTCATTGCGTTGCCGGGTCAACTCCTGCTCTGGCGGGCGAACTCTTTTCTCCCCTTTTCCATCAAACGGGATGGGTGGAGGAGCACTCGACCAGAAGGCATCATTGCTCTGATGCCGGTCATACTGCCATGACTCAAGGGTAAATTCGGGGTTCAACGTTCCGATCAAAGCATATAAACCCACTCCTGCAGCAATAACAAAACAGGTGATGGCTGCAAAACAGACGGCCAGGGCATAGATCTCCAGAATCGCCTTTTTCATGGTTCCTGACTACTCGTTTATCTGCACCGGCCACCATGCCACATGGCCCGGTTTGATGTCATCCTCCAGGTGCTCGAGGATCGCCTGCACCTTTTCGTTTTCATCAAAAAACTCCACCACGATGGGCAGCTCCATGGCCAGATCGATCAATCTGGCGCTGTGGATTTCACCATCACTGCCAAAACCGCTGATACCGCGAAACACGGTCAGCCCCCGCAGTTTTTCCCAGTCATGCAGGCGTTTGAGCAGGCTGTTGAGTTGCACCTCTCCTTCCAGCAGGTAGATACGCACCATTGTCAGTTCCCGGCCTTTCATATTGTTCTCCCAAGCAGTACACCCAGCCATGCGCCAAACAGACACAACATAACACTGAGCAAAATATTCATCAGCGCCTTGAACAGCGCACCATCCTCAATCAGGTTGAGGGTTTCGATAGAGAAGGTGGAAAAGGTGGTAAATGCACCCAGCAAACCAACCAGCAGCGCAGCGCGCCATACAGGAGGAACACTCAAACGTTCAATCAGCAGAATATACAGCAGCCCCATTAACAGCGAGCCCGCCACATTGACCGCCAGGGTTCCCCACGGGAACTCTCTTCCCAGCCGTGTATAAACCCAGGTGGATACCCAGAAGCGCAACAGGGCTCCAATCGCCCCGCCACCTGCTATGGCTATGGTCTGAATCAATGGTTTGTACTCCTCTGCTCCTGTATCCCCGGATTGAACGGCTATCAAATCAAAGGGTTGATTGTATTCGCCAGACAGCTGCCAGTACAGCCATTCCACCGCAATACTGCAAACGGTGACCAATGCCAATTGTTAACCCGACAGCAATATGCATCGTATTCAGCCAGAGCTTGACAAGGGAACAACTCTTGCCTGCGCACTGTGCATTGATCCGGCGCCCACCTGAAGCTCTGAATACGACATATATTCTTGACCAGTACATTCTTCGGTTTCAGAAAAACTTGAAATTGAGTTGATGTTGGCTATCTGTTCATCTCCTGCTTCTGGTACAGGGAAGTCGCAGCGGCATTTTTCTTTTGCCAACAACATACCTCTTTAGACGAAAATGGTTCTTGTTCTCATTTTATCAAAAAGGCTTATAGGCGATAGGTTTCAGCTAACCAGCTGATGGGTTTAATAAATTATTGGATAAATCATCTATCCGAATGTTTACGCAGTAAATCACAACATCAGCAAGCAGGATTGGCTCAATTGCAGGCAAGTATTACCCAACAAAAAAACAAGAATATCCTGTTTCTCTAAAGCTCTTTGCACCTGCGCCGACAATGAGGTTATGCCGGTAGTGGTAAGGATGTCATGTCTGGAGCCATTCTCGGCTATTGGTGCAGGTGAACGAGAGAAAGATAGAGATAATTTCCGGGTTGCCGGTTGATGAGGCAAGTCGAACAGAGATCATCGGTTAATAAAAACGCAAAGGATAAAAGAACAGATGTACTCCCAGCTTCTAGACATCAGATCTTCAGATTTTCAGCCACGTCAAAACCTACCTTACTCAGGTAAAGAGCACCTGCCCCAGTATCACCGACAACTGAAAACTGACCCACCCGTCACTGGACTAGTCCCCCACAACAATATGGAGGAGCGGGCGCTAACGAAGAAACGGGCTAAGGGGAAAAGATATCACACCACTCAGGAGTCAGTATCCAAGAGATCACCCGGCAGCGCCGGGTATTGAATGACTAATGCCAACTTGATTAACAGGGGATAAGTTTCAAAACCGCAGACTTCAGTTTTTGATAAGTGGGCTCGATTGGATTCATCGATCGTTCTTGGGTTGCTTGGGGCAGAAAAAATAATGGCTTTTCTTGAAATTGTTAAGGGAAACTTGAAATGAGTGTATTTAGAAGCAGAAGGCTGGACACACGTTTTCTCCTGCTGATCGTCTTGTTGGCAACCATTCTCGTCATAAAAAGCGGCGTAATCATAGTGGATAGCATGAAAATCTCTGATCAATCCACCCAATTGGCTGAAAGCAGAATCCCGATTCTTACCAAGGCACACGAGCTGAAGTTGTCAGTGGTCCAGGTACAACAGTGGCTGACTGACATCAGCGCCACGCGAGGCCGTGATGGGCTGAATGACGGTTTTGATGAGGCGGAGAATAATGCCGGAAAATTCAGATCACTGGTAGACGAACTCATAGCGCTTGACAGTGAACATGCAGCACGTTACCAGGCAATGCTTCCCGTTTTCAATGCCTATTATGATGTCGGGAAACAGATGGCCCAAGCCTATATCGATGAGGGGCCAGTCGGCGGCAATCAGATGATGGCACAGTTTGATGAAGTGGCCGCAAAGATCGCGGAAGAGGTGGATGGCTTCCTCGCGGGTGTTACAGAGGAAACAGCGTCCGCACTGTCTGCACAACAGGAGATGGCAACATCAACCGGACGTTCTGCCGTCATCGGCTCCTTGATCGTCCTGCTGGGAATCGGTCTCGTTTATTTCATCATATCACGGGCATTGGCCTGCCTGCCCAAGGTGGTGGGGGAGCTACAACGGGTGGCTGACGGGGATCTGACATCCTCCATCGACGTAACTCGCGAAGACGAAATCGGTGATCTAATGCGAGGACTGCAGGCCATGCAAAAGCGGCTCCGGGAGATGATCTCTCACATCACCAACACTACGGCTCAACTCTCTGCAGCAGCGGAAAAGATGTCCGTGGTGACCAGACAAACCAGTAACACTATCCAGCAACAGCAGTCAGAGACCGGCCAGGTTGCTACCGCAATGAACGGGATGACCGTTACGGTGCAGGAGGTAGCCAGGAATATTGCCGATACTGTTCATGCGACCAATGACGCCAACAGCGAAACCTCTGCTGGCGGCAAGGTAGTGGAGCAAACAATACAATCAATACAGCAACTCGCCGAGCAGATTGAGACTGCCTCAAAAGTTATACACCAGGTGGAACAGGACAGCGACAGCATCAGCACCGTACTGGACGTCATCAAGAGCATTGCCGAGCAAACCAATCTGCTGGCATTGAATGCGGCCATTGAGGCTGCACGTGCCGGTGAGCAGGGGCGCGGCTTCGCCGTGGTAGCAGATGAGGTACGGACATTAGCCAGCAGAACCCAGGAATCCACTGAAGAGATCAATCAAATGATCGATAAGCTCCAGTCCGGTTCCCGGCAGGCGGTTAAAGTAATGAGCCTGAGCCAAGAGCAGACCCAGTCTGCCGTTGAGAAAGCATCCGCAGCAGGCACCTCCCTAGCGACCATCGCCGACACTGTAGGGAGAATAAATGATATGAGCATCCAAATCGCCAACGCGGCAGAAAAGCAAAGCGCCGTATCAGAAAAAATTGGCCACAATATTGTAAAGATCAGCGATATGTCAGCTGAAACAGCGATGGGCTCTACCCAAACTGCAGAGGCAAGTCAGGACCTTGCCGTAATGGCCACACAACTGCAAGCGCTGGTAGAAAAATTCCGGGTATAGACCAAGAAATACCAGCTCGAATAGTTGTGACTGAGGAGCATATTATGGCTGTTGATTTTGATAACCGGGTTCAATTAATACCACAGGATCCAGCCAGTTACCGGAACAACAAACCGATCGGACACACTAACCCGAAAATCTCTCCCGTACCACGGGAAAGCAGCGTCAATCCTTTCCGGGATGTTAGAAAATTTCTCATTGGCACCGCTCTGGCTCTTGGCAGTACCGCTCTCCTGGCCGAGGAGATGCATTTATTGAGTGGACTGGATGAGCCACGCCGGCATTTGGAGGAACGTGGTATGGTTGCTGAAGCCATTTTGACCACTGATACCATGTACAACGTTGATGGAGGGATCGAGCGGGATGGCACGCTTCTCGGAAATCTGGATTTAACCCTTGAGATCGATACCGGAAAGGCCGGGCTCTGGAAAAATGGGACATTTTTAATCTACGGCCTGGGAAATTTCAATACCGGCAAACTGCTTACCGAAATTGTTGGTGATTTTCAGGCCACAAGCAACATTGAAACTGATAGGGGGTTCAAGCTATATGAGGCCTGGTATGAACACCGATTCGGTGATGATGCCTCCCTGCTGTTTGGCCTGCATGATTTCAACAGTGAGTTTGACGTAGTGGAGTATGGGGGCATATTTCTCCATAGCTCCTTTGGTATATCAGCAGATATCTCCCAGAACGGGCCGTCTATTTTTTCTGTTACAGCCCTGGGTGCCCGCCTGAAGGTCTGGCCTACAGAGAGCACCTATATTATGACGGCACTCTATGACGGCGTGCCGGGTGATCCGACGAATCCGACCCATACCTCGATCCAGCTTGATAAAGGTGATGGCCTGTTTGGCGCACTGGAGATAGGGCATACCGTAGGTATTCCAGGCAGTCTGGAGTATTTCAAATATGCCATGGGGACATGGATGCTTACAGCGGAGGTTGAGAACTTTGCCGGCACCATTCAGGATGAGAATAGCGGTATCTATTTTATCGGCGAGAAAACCCTCTTCGAAGATGATGCTGGCCGCGGCAGCCTGGGCGCCTTCGTACAGCTTGGTTTTACCCACGCCGACCGCAACCAGGTTGATCACTATTGGGGCGCAGGTCTCAACTACACCGGATTGATCCCCTCCCGCTCGGAAGATATCGCCGGGTTGGCCTTGGCCAACGCCAGAAATGGTTCTAACTTCATACGCTACGCCAGAGACGTAGAAGGGCTGTCCGTGGATCATACGGAAACTGCTATCGAGCTGACCTACATGGCCATAGTCCAACCCTGGTTAACCATTCAGCCAGATCTGCAGTATGTCATCAACCCGGGGATGGACAGCTCACTGGATAATGCGCTGGTAGCAGGAGTGCGTGTTGAAGTGGCATTTTAGCGCAATTTTTGGTGACCTTTTATTGCCCCCTGTTTTCTGAAGTTTCTTTATGCGTGTGCCTATACCTTAGGCTTTGGAATCTCAGTTTTCGGAAACGATTGTCTGCATTTTCCTTGGCAGCACCTGAAGCACCGGCAGCGGGACTTTGGGTAACCGGCGTTGGAGCTGTACCAGCCTCAGCTGAATCTGCAACGCGCATCTTGCTTGTACTGCAACCAATGGATAGAGCTGCGAACATAATCAAACACATAGTAGTCAACTTTTTCATAATGCTCGCTCCTGAATGATATGCCTCTATAAATTATTCAAATAATCAGCTATTGCTGATATTAATTCAACATCAACAGGAGTATATTTGCCGATTTGTAACTATTCGGCTGAAATAATCAGAAAAAGTTCTTGACAAGATTTTTCTGAAATTTTGCCAATCTCTGTAGCATGCCCTGCCTATTATTATAGATGATGAAATAAAGCCTGCTGATGACTTGTCACCAGCATACAAGCATGCAGAAAGCAACTACTCTGTGGCGCAAACATTATCAATCCAGAGCTCCTGGCCACCAATCCTGAGTCTTTGAACAGGGCCGGTGAGAACCCCTGTGCCACTCTTCCCGCCGGGAATGGGAGTCGATGATACATTAACGTGGATCCCGGCAATTGGTGATGGAACTGCTATAAGCTCACCTGCATAGACCGGCGCAGGTTGTCCGTTGATACTGAAGTTCTCAAAGCCACCCAGATCCAGGTATTGAAAACTCACCTTCGAAACAGGAAAAGCTACACCGCTGAAATCAAACTCGAGATTAATGTTGTTAGCGCGAATCGTCTGCCCCCCCCGAATGGCTGTGGGGGAATTTCAATGCGTGCCTGGTTGAATGTTCCACCTCCACTGACCCATCTGAAATCATGTACAGCCATTTTTATGCCGCTTGAAGATACAATCACTACATCACCCGGAACATTGCCAACAGGACTACCATACTCTGTGCCGGCAACCGGTGGCGGGCCGAAGTCAAAACATGCTACGCCGTGCGAGACTGGGACAGTTTTGGCGTTATTCTCTTCATTGGATTCCTTCACCATATTTTTGGGATCAACTAATACCGAGATCTGATAAACATTCCCTAAGTTTTGATTATCGGGATGCGCAAGTGGTGCAAAATCCGCCTCCAATATAATCAAACCCCCTTTACTGAGACCCGGCACACTATGGCTTACTTGTGGCCTGTGGTTTGACGACACCGGGTTCTCGTCTCCATTAAAGTAGACCAAAAAATTTTCCGCATCCTTATTCCCAATATTGGCAATCTCGGCTTTTGCCTTTTTATTTGCGTCGTCCCAGGTTACATCCAAATTCTTCACAGTCAGATCTGGCGCACATCCCGCTAAAGCAAATGCCAAAAGAATGAACACAAGCATGATTAGACTCTTCATAACCTTCTCCTCAATCCTTGGTAATTAAGCATAAAACCAACTATCAACTATTTGAGAAAAGCAGAGCTCCAGATACACAGACACAAATATCACCTCGTTACAGATATTCGCCTGAAAGCAGGTGGAACGATAGGATAAAAATGACAACTCGATTTTTTGCAATCGCTTCTTCCCGAACATAATCCATTCCAGATAGCGCCTTTAACTCATTTAGAGAATAGATGAGAATACACGTGAGTGGTTAGGATTTTTTTGCAACCCAGCGGTACTTTTTTCAATGCTGTTTGTCCCACTCGGAAAAACAGCGTCCCAATTGGAGATTACAATCAGGGATATAACCCTCTCACTTACCTTCAGGAAGTGACAGCAGCGTAGAAAAACCGGAAAGAAGTGATTTTTTAACCCTCAATTGATTACCAAGCAATACAGGGAGCGTGGCAATAGATTAATTGTTGTTTATCTGTTTTCCTATTCTGCCCAAGCTGTTTTCCCGACGACCAAATAAATCTCCCGCCTGGTAAAATAGCGCATAGTGCACGTACTATTGCGTGCATGGCTTGCAGGCAGATGCCACCCCGAAAATAGCGTGTTCACTATAGTCCTTCCCCGTATTAGACTATCGCGGATAGTCTTCCGTAGAGGGGAGTTCCAGATAAAATGGATGAGGACGTAAAAGCAGGTGTGGGCGTTGGGCGTGGTACAGCGCTCGCAAGAAGACAACTCACCCAACAAACCACTCAACTGGATAACATGCCAACAGACTTAGATATCACAGCAATCATCCTGGCCGGAGGTCAGGCAACCCGCATGGGCGGTGAAGACAAGGGGCTGATCCTGCTTGATGGACGCCCGATGCTGGAACATGTGCTGGAGCGGATCCGTCCACAGGTGGATCAGATTATCATCAATGCCAATCGCAACCAGGAAACCTATGATGATTTTGGTTGGCCGGTGATCAGTGACAATGACCGTGACTACCGCGGCCCGTTGTCCGGTATCGCCGCGGTGATGCAATTAGCCGCCAGTCGCTATTTTGTCAGTGTGCCGTGCGATGCCCCGCTACTTCCCAGGGATCTGACCGGACGGCTCCATGATGCGCTGGAAGGTACCAGTGCCGTATCTGCCGTAGCTGACAGCGGGGAGTCGATTCAACCGGTGTTTGCGCTGTTCAAAAAAAGCGCTGAACCGGCACTCAAGCATTTTATTCAGGCCGGCGAAAGCAAGGTTCGCCTCTGGCACCGTCAGAACAGCAGCATTGTCGTGGATTTCTCCGATACGCCAGAGGCGTTTCTCAACATCAACACGCCCAAGCAGCTGCACGCCATCGAAGCGCGGTTAAGAAACCGCTGACAATGGGTTAAAATACCCCCTGTTACCAATTATAGAAGAGCACTATGTCCATCCCCAACAGAAAACGCCATCACACCGTGCCGGTAAAAGTTGCCCATGTCGCCGTCGGCGGCGATGCGCCGGTGGTGGTGCAGTCCATGACCAACACCGATACAGCGGACAGTGAGGCCACCGCCCGCCAGGTCGCCCAGCTGGCTGAAGCCGGTTCGGAGCTGGTACGCATTACGGTCAACAACGCCGAGGCGGCAAGCCAGGTGGCAAACATCCGCGAGCGGCTCGACAGCATGGGAGTGGACACTCCGCTGGTAGGGGATTTTCATTTCAACGGCCACAAGCTGCTGACGGATTTTCCGGAGTGCGCCGCGGCCCTGGCAAAGTACCGTATCAATCCCGGCAATGTGGGACGCGGTCAACGGGGTGACGACCAGTTCGCCGCGATGATTGAGATCGCCTGCAGATATGACAAACCGGTGCGTATCGGGGTCAACTGGGGCAGCCTGGATCAGGAGATGTTGAGCCGTCTGATGGATGAAAACGCCCGACTTGCGGAACCGAAACGACCCACCGAGGTGATGCATGAGGCGCTGATTCAATCTGCGCTGGAGAGCGCTGCCCGGGCCGAACAGCTGGGGCTGGGCCATGACCGGATCATTCTCTCCTGCAAGATGAGTGGCGTGCAGGATCTGATCAGCGTCTATCGTGAACTAGCCAGCCGTTGCGACTATCCCCTGCACCTGGGCCTGACCGAAGCGGGCATGGGCTCCAAGGGGATCGTTGCCTCCACGGCGGCGCTGTCCATCCTGCTGCAGGAGGGAATCGGCGACACCATCCGCATCTCCCTCACTCCGGAACCGGGCGGCTGCCGCACCGGTGAGGTGACTGTTGCCCAGGAGATCCTGCAAAGCCTGGGATTGCGTGCATTCACCCCGATGGTAGTTGCCTGCCCGGGCTGCGGCCGCACCACCAGCACCTTCTTCCAGCAGTTGGCCGGGGATATCCAGCAACATATCCGCCAACAGATGCCAATCTGGCGCCAGCGCTATCCCGGTGTTGAAAAAATGAATGTGGCAGTGATGGGCTGCGTGGTCAACGGCCCGGGAGAGAGCAAACACGCCGATATTGGCATCAGCCTGCCCGGTACGGGAGAGATACCCGTCGCGCCGGTCTACATCAACGGAAAAAAAACCGTGACACTGAAAGGGGATTCAATCGCCAAAGAGTTTCAGCAGATGGTAGATGAGTATGTGCATACCCGCTACAGTAACAAATCATAAGAGAATATAGCCCCCCTCTTTTTCCCTTTCATGGTGAATAATTCTCTTTGTAGTATACTTGCCTGTTCAGCAATGCCCCGTTGGTTTACTAATGATCCGGAGTTTACGTATGACACTATCCAGTTCAGTGGTCGATTTTGAAGAGATAGAACGTTACGAATCAGGTCTGCAATCTTTTCTGGACGGCAGCATGGATGCCGACCGATTCATGGCATTTCGTCTGCAGCACGGTATTTATGGACAGCGCCAGCCGGGGCTTCATATGGTACGCATCAAACTTCCCGGAGGGCAGCTTGTCCCCCCCCAGCTGGATGCCATTGCCGACATCGTGGAGCAATATTCCGGGCATGACAAGGCCGACATAACCACGCGCCAAGACATTCAACTCCACCACGTCCCGGTTGCCGATACAGGCAAGGTAATGCGTAAACTGGGAGAGGCCGGACTAACCACTCGCGAAGCTTGTGGAAACACGGTTCGAAACATTACCAAATGCCATCTGGCAGGCGTCTGCCCCAAAGAACATGTGGATGTGGAACCATTTGTTCAGGCCGCGCTGCGCCGCTTTCTGCGTAACCCGCTCACCCAGGCCATGCCGCGCAAATTCAAGTTCAGTTTCTCCGGCTGTGAGCAGGATTGCGCACAAGGGATGATCAACGATATCGGCATCATCGCAACAAGAAAAGATGGCCGCCCCGGTTTCAGAATTCTTGCAGGCGGTGGACTGGGACACAAACCACGCCACGCCATCGTTCTTGAAAATTTTATTGAAGAAAGCGAACTGCTGCCAACCGTCGAGGCCATTCTCGCGCTTCACAATCGTTATTCTGATCGAAAACGCCGCGCCAAATCAAGGCTCAAATTCCTGGTCGAGCGGTTTGGTGAAGCCGGGTTTCTGGAAAAGTACCGGGAGGAACTTTCCCGCACCCGCGCTGCATTTGAAAATGAAGCCATGCCTGCCGGTAACTGGTCGGAAGCAGGCGACGGCAACCAGCCAATACCTCAGGTCAACCTGAGAACGGTAATGGAACAGAAACAGACCGGGCTTTTTGTTTTCCCCATCAGTGTTCCGCTGGGCGAACTTAACATCGGGCAGCTGCGTGGTATTGCACAATACGCTACGGAACTTGGAGTTGAAGACATTCGTTGTACCCAGGAGCAGAATCTGTTGCTGGTCAATGTTGCCGAAACTGCTGTTGAAGAACTGCGCAACCGAATCGCGACACTTGAACTGGGTGAACCCAGGGCGGGAGACAACATCGTCTCCTGCCCGGGCACCTCAACCTGCCGGCTTGGCATTACTGCTTCAAAAAAAGCCGCTCCCAAACTGAGTGGAGGCAGTCATGATCTGCGGCTGCGGGTCAGTGGTTGCCACAACGGTTGCGCCCAGCCGGAAACAGGTGACATCGGAATCTATGGCGAAGGAAAACGCATTCAGGGACGTCTGATCCCCCACTACCAGATCTATTTTGGCGGTGACGGAAGCGGTAACGGCGAACTGGGTATCAAGGGACCAACCATCCCCGCCATGCTGATTGGGACCGCAGTAAGGAGAATGCATCAGACCTATGATCGGGAGCGCGAGCAAAACGAAACATTTTTTACCTGGAGCAGACGCAAAGGCGCAGAGTTTTTTGCCAACCTGCTAAGCGATCTCAAAGAGATTACCGCCGATGATCTGGATTTTCTGGCACGGGACCATGGCGAAAGCGAACAGTTCCGGGTGGAACAGTTCGGTGGTGGCGAATGTGCCGGCGCAGATCAGGGCGTCGTTGCTGCCAACTTTGCAGAAGCTGCCCACGAGCGCAACTACCGTATCGCCTTTGTGATGCAGCGTAAATATGATGACGCTATCGAGTGTGCAGAGCAGATGCTGCGTCTGCTGGGCAGGTCGCTGCAGTTTCTTCTTGATCAGCCTCAATCCGATACCCTGGAGGAGATTGCCGCACAACTGCAGGAAGGTCCACCAGAGGCTGCAGAAGCGGGTAAGGAGTTGATTGGAATCGTCGCTGAACTGGACGCACTGAAAGGCGACTCATTTGATGAGCCCAGGTTTGGTCAATTAACCGAACGGATGGACGGATGGATGTGGAAAGCAGCCGGGATCTGCCAGAAGCTGGATCCACAACTGGACCTGGCCGCTACACTGCCAACACCGATTGGTCACAAATAAGCCTGGCTTTCCACTCTGCTGGATGGTGCTTGCGCCATCCAGCACTTCCTTTGATTAGCCCCAAAATCTGCAACACAAATCCAGCCATCTGGCAACGTTCCATTTTTGCCGAATAAAACACAGCACTATCCTCTCCGGTTTGTAAAAAAATATTAAAGAACCAAATTTGCCTGCCGATATCAAAGGGCATAGGCAAGCAAATATTGGTGTCACACAACCGGAGCATGATAGACAATGAAGAACAACCCCATTAAAGCCCTGCCCTCTCTGGGCCAAAGCATTTGGTATGACAACATCCAGAGGAGCATGTTGCGTTCCGGTGAGTTGAACCGGTTAATTGAGGAAGATGACCTGCGTGGTGTCACTACCAACCCTGCAATCTTCCAGAAAGCGATCGCCGAAAGCAATGACTACGATGACTCGCTGGCTCACCTCTGCCGTGAATTCCCCGGTCAGTCGTACGAAGAACATTTTGTCTCTCTGGCCATTGAAGACATTCAGGAAACAGCCGATATCCTGCGTCCAGTTTATGACCGCACCCAGGGCGAAGATGGCATGGTCAGCATTGAGGTCTCACCACTTCTGGCCTATGACACCGATGGCAGCATCGCGGAAGGAAAAGAGCTGTTTGCCCGCATTGGCCGTCCGAATGTGATGATCAAAATCCCTGCCACCAAGGCGGGAATTCCTGCCATCGAAGAGTTGATTGCATCCGGCATCAATGTCAACGCTACCCTGCTGTTTTCCGTCGAGCGTTATGTTGAAGTTGCCGAGGCCTATATCCGGGGCATCAGAAAGCGCTACGAAAAGGGAGCGGATATCAGCAGAATCGCCTCTGTGGCCAGCTTTTTCGTCAGCCGTGTTGACGCGGCTGTGGACAAGGCGCTGGCAGAACGCACCACCACCGCCAATAGCTGGGAACGCACCAAACTTGACTCACTGGGCGGAAAGGTCGCCGTTGCCAACGCAAAAATCGCCTACCTGCGTTACCAGAAACTGTTCTCTGAGTCCCACTTCGGTGACCTGCATAAGGCAGGCGCATTGAATCAGCGCCTGCTGTGGGCCAGCACCGGTTCCAAAAACCCGGCCTATAGTGACATTCTCTATGTCCAGTCACTGATTGGACCTGACACCGTAAATACCGTTCCACCTGCAACCTATGAAGCTTTCAAGGATCACGGCAGAGCCGAATCCACGCTGCTGCAGGGAATCGGTTATGCGGAAGATGTGCTCAATCAGGTGAAGGAGTTTGATATTGATATGGATACCATCACCAGGCGCCTGGAAGAGGAAGGGGTTGCCGCTTTTGCCAAGGCATACAACGAACTGCTTGCTGCAATCGGCGAGAAGGGCGCCTTGCTGATACATAACAAGGCGTCATAACAGAGGCGACAGACTATCTAACTAATGGGCACCTCCAAAAAAGTACTTTTGAGGTGTCCCAATGCCTGCTACAGGAGGGGGCATATGGAGCATCGCAGAAGCATACGCCATGAGTTCGAACTTACTGTCGGGATCTATCATCGTGGCACCTGGGTGGGAACATGCCAAACCAAAGATATCAGTACCGGTGGCATGTTCCTGAGAACCAAACCGGAATCTCTGAAAAGAAATTCCCTGATTGAAGTCACCTTTGACAGACCAGGAAGTAACGGTGCAAAACGCTACCGGTTGCCATCTCTGGTTGTTCACGGAACAAATGGCGGTGTTGGTGTTATGTTCCGCAGCCAGAATACAGAAGCCCACGCAGCTCTTCGACAGCTCATCGCCAGAGAGGCTACACCACAACACTAAGTCCTCCCCGCACATGGAAGTGCCCTTTCCCTCCGCCATCACCGGATTGCGGGCATCATAACGTCCGCCTGTCAAAAAATCCTTTTCCAACCTCTTGTTTTCCACCCGGGGCATGCTCATATATATAGGTGCATTGGCTTTATTGTACGGGCAAAAAACAATTCAAGAGGAAAGAAGAATGCGTAACTACCTTGTAGTGGCAGCCGACGGGGCAAGGACTCGTTTTTTCAAGCTGGTTCCTGCCGAGTTTCCGGAACTGGAATCGGGTCCCAATCTCGTTGAGCTCGAGGATCTTGTCAATCCCGAGATAGATGAAAAGGGACGGGAACTGTGGAGCGATCTGAAAACCGGCCGCGGCAAGGCACCGGGAGAGGGTCCCGCCCACGGTTACGATGACCATCGCGACCGTCACAGGGATGAGATTGAAAGGCGCTTCGCCCGGCTGACGGGCGAGGAGATCATCAACAGAACCACCCGGCAAAAGGTGGATGTGCTGATAGTCGCGGCGGAAAGCAGAATGTTGGGAATGCTGCGCGATACCTTCGAAAAAAAACTGCCGGCGGAGACGAGACTGACAGAGCGCGCTGAAGATCTCAGCAAACTGGACTCTCTGGAGCTCCACGCCCATTTGGCAAAAGAGGGCCTGTTGCCTCCCCGCAAGCCGCCCCAAGGTTGAGTCAAATGGAATCCACTGCGTCACTGAGACGCTGAACCGCTACCACCTCCAGCCCCTCGATGCTCTTTTTGGGGGCATTGGCCTTGGGTACGATAGCACGGCTGAAACCGTGGCGGGCGGCTTCCCGCAGACGATCCAGACCACTGGGAACGGGGCGCACCTCCCCCGCCAGCCCGATCTCGCCAAAAACAATCAGATCATGAGGCAACGGTCGGTTACGCAGGCTGGAGAGTACTGCCAGCAACACCGGCAGATCGGCGGCGGTTTCAGTGACGCGCACTCCGCCAACCACATTGACGAACACATCCTGATCATAGGTCGCCACCCCGGCATGACGATGGAGCACCGCCAGGGACATGGCGAGCCGGTTGTGCTCCAGGCCCAGCGTGACCCGGCGTGGATTGCTCAGGTGGCTCTCATCCACCAGCGCCTGCACCTCCACCAGCAGCGGCCGGCTCCCTTCACGGGTCACCATGGTGACACTGCCCGCCACCGGCTCTTGGTGGCGTGACAGAAAGATTGCCGAGGGGTTGCTTACCTCGCGCAGCCCCTTCTCCGTCATGGCGAATACGCCCAGTTCATTGACCGCGCCAAAGCGGTTTTTGACCGCCCGAATCACCCGGAAGCTGCTACTGCTCTCTCCCTCGAAATAGAGTACGGTATCCACCATATGTTCCAGCACCCTGGGCCCGGCCAGCTGCCCCTCTTTGGTGACATGACCGACCAGAAACATGGCGATGCCGCTCTGTTTGGCAAAACGCACCAGCTGGGCGGCACTCTCCCTCACCTGGGCAACCGAGCCGGGCGCCGACTGGAGCAGTTCGGTATGAATAGTCTGAATGGAGTCGATCACCATCACCTGCGGACGCTCTTTTGCCGCCAGAGCGATGATGCGTTCCACCTGGGTCTCGGTCAGCAGTCGCACTCCCTCCAGTGGCAGATCCAGCCGTTTGGCGCGCAGGCTGATCTGCTGGGGTGACTCTTCGCCGGTAACATAGAGGGTGCTGATCTGCTGTGCCAGCGTGGCCAGAGTCTGCAGCAGAATGGTCGATTTTCCGATGCCGGGGTCACCACCGATGACCACCACCGAGCCCGGCACCAGGCCGCCACCCAGTACATGATCCAGCTCGGACAGTCCGCAGGGAATGCGGCGGGTCTCTCCCCCGCTCTTCACCTCGGCCAGCGAGGTTATGGTCAGTTCGGAGGTCACACCGGCATAGCCGCCGAAACGGCTGCTGCGCCCTTTCTCTGCTGCCGGAGCCACCACCTCGATCAGCGTGTTCCAGGCCCCGCATTCACCACACTGCCCCGCCCATTTGGGAGACTGGGCACCACATTCGCTGCAGCTGTAGAGGGTTTTCTGTCTGGCCAATTCAGTCGTCCAGAAGATGGGTAGGCAGACCATCGATACTGGTCTGGTTGTTTCTCAACCAGTAGTCACGGATCCCCTTCTCACCCTTCTTCTCCGCCCAGTTCTTCAAGGTATCACGTTCGCGCATCAAGCCCTCCACCACGGGAACGCCGTAGCCGCAGGAGGTCTGCGCAGAATCGACCTCCAGCAGGATAATCTGCCGTTCACCGGGCTGGGCGGGGAAATGGGCATGATACTCCTGCCAGGCATCATCCTGCTGCCGGATCACCCTTCCCCGGCCATACAGTTTCAGGATCAACGGCTTCTCCGAGAAGCTGCAAAACATAATGGTCATTCGGCCGTTCTGCGCCAGATGGGCAGCGGTTTCATTGCCGCTGCCGGTGACATCGAGATAGCCGACATTGCGCTCATCCAGACAGCGGAAACTGTCCATCCCCTTGGGAGAGAGATTGATGCGCCCCTCCTGCGGTGCCGTGGCGACAAAGAATATCTTTTGCGCAGCAATAAACTGCTGCAGATCCGGGGTCAGCGTGTCATAGAATTTTGCCATTGTCTCTCTCCTGGGTTTCGCTGTAACGCACCCGCTTGCGGGTCACGCCACACAGCAGCTCGTAGGCGATGGTACCGGCATGTTCGGCGACGGTCTCAACCGGCAGTCCCTCACCCCACAGAACAACCGCATCCCCGATACCGGCCTGCGGCTGACTGCGCAGATCCACGGTGATCATATCCATGGATACGCGGCCGATGAGTGGCACTGTTTTTCCATTGACCAGCACCGGAGTACCCGGCTGCGCATGGCGCGGATAACCGTCGCCATAACCGATGGCAACCACACCCACCGGCATCTCCTCGGGACATCTCCAGCTGCCGCCATAACCGATGGGATCACCACGCTGGCGACGGTTCACCGCGATCAGTGTCGATCGGAGGGTCATTACCGGTTGTAACTGCCAGGACTCCCCACCCCCGGTCACAAAGGGAGAGGCTCCATACAGCATGATACCCGGCCGCAGCCAGCCCCGCCGTGCCTGCGGCCAGCCAAGAATTGCGGCAGAACTGGCGATACTGCAATCTCCAGTGGCAACTGCATCAAACCGTGCCAGCTGCTGAGTAGTGGTCTGATCTGCACGATCATCGGCACAAGCCAAGTGGGTCATCTCGGTGACCGGCCCCGCAACACTGCTGCAGGCCGCCAGCCGCTGCCTCGCGGCAGGAATCTCTTGCGGTGAAAAACCGAGACGGTGCATGCCGCTGTCCATCTTGAGCCAGACCCGGATTGGTGTCGCCAACCTTGCCTGCTCCAGCGCCCTCAGCTGCCACGGGTGATGAATGACGGCTGTCAGATTGTATCTGGCAATAGCCTCCAGCTCTGCGGTATCAAAAAATCCCTCCAGCAACACAACAGGAAGGGTAAAGCCTGCCTCCCGAAGCTGCAGCGCCTCCTCGATGCAGGCCACCGCAAAGGCATCCGCCTCTGACAACGCCCCCGCTACCCGGATCAGGCCGTGACCGTAACCATCCGCCTTGATCACCGCAGCAACCGGGCAGCCGGGGGCCAGCTCCCTGACTCGATTCAGGTTATGCTGAAGTGCAGCAGGGTTGATCTCGGCGACAACGGTTCGACTCATGATGGCTCATACGCACCATCATGAATAAAGTTGTCAAACCGGGTATATTTTCCATGGAAGGTCAGACGCACAGTTCCTATGGGACCGTTACGCTGTTTGCCAATAATGATCTCGGCGCTGCCCTTGTCGGGGCTGTCTTCGTTGTAGACCTCATCACGATAGATGAACACGATGAGATCGGCATCCTGCTCGATGGCGCCGGATTCGCGCAGATCGGACATGACCGGTCTTTTGTTGGGCCGCTGCTCCAGAGAGCGGTTGAGCTGTGACAGTGCGATAACCGGAACATCCAGCTCCTTGGCCATCGCCTTGAGGTTACGCGAGATCTCCGAAATCTCGGTAGCCCGGTTTTCGCGGCTGTTCCCGGAACCCTGCATCAGCTGCAGATAGTCGATAACCACCAGCCCCAAACCATGCTCCCGCTTGAGACGGCGGGATCGGGCGCGGATCTCGCTGGGGGTCAGCGCCGGTGTGTCGTCGATATAGATGGGAGCATCCTGCAGAAACCCGGTGGCAGAGGTCATGCGCGGCCAGTCGTCGTCATCCAGATTGCCGGTACGCAGTTTGCGCTGATCGATACGGCCCACCGCTGACATCATGCGCATGGTCAGCTGTTCACCGGGCATCTCCATACTGAAAACAGCGACCGGGATCTTTGTCTTGATCGCCACATTTTCCGCGATATTCATCGCAAAGGTGGTTTTTCCCATGGAGGGCCGACCGGCAACAATAATCAGGTCGGAGTTCTGCAGACCACAGGTGGCCTTGTCAAAATCAGTAAAACCGGTAGGAACACCGGTAATGGGATCGCCCCGTTCAAACAGGGCTTCAATTTTTTCGATGGTACTGCCCAGCAGATCCTGCATGCTGACAAAACCGCGCCGCCCTCGCGAACCCTTTTCCGCTATCTCGAATACCAGCCTTTCGGCATGATCCAGCAGTTCGGCGCTGTCCCGCCCGTCGGGGTTGAAGGCGCTGTCGCCAATCTCGTTGGCCACCCGAATCAGTTGGCGGATAATGGAGCGTTCCCGGACAATGGCGGCGTAGGCCTTGATGTTGGCCGCTGTCGGGGTGTTTTTCGCCAGCGTTCCCAGATAGGCCAGCCCCCCGCCCTCTTCCAGCTGTCCTCTCTGCTCCATCCACTCAGACAGGGTGATGGCATCAAACGGAGTATTACGCTCGGCCAGTTCATGCATGGCCGTGTAGATCAAGCGGTGATCGCGGCGGTAGAAATCTTCTTCGTGCAGCAGATCGGCAACCTGATCCCAGGCTTCACTGTCCAGCATCAGCCCGCCCAATACAGACTGCTCGGCTTCAATAGAGTGCGGCGGCACCTTAAGGGCTTCGGCCGCCGCCTCCATCTCGTTCACAGGATAAGCGAGATCCGGCATACTCCCTCCAGCCGTGTTTTTCCAATTTTACTCCACCGCACAGGGCGCAGTAACTGAAGGAGCTACTCGGCTTCGATTATAACCTTGATTTTCTGGGTCAGCAGTGAGTGAAGCTGAATATCAACACTGTATTCACCGGTCATACGCAGTGGCCCTTCGGGCAGGCGCACCTCTTTGCGGGTGATCTCGACACCTGACCTGGTTACTGCATCGGCAATATCCGTGGTACTCACCGAGCCAAACAGTTTTCCACCCTCGCCTGCCTGGTGAGTGATAGTAACCGCAACATCGGCCAACTGATCCGCGCGTGACTGCGCTGCTGCCAGCGATTCCGCAGCTTTTTTCTCAAGCTCCGCGCGCCGCTCTTCGAATGAAGCAACATTTGCCGCCGTTGCAGGAATCGCCTTGCCTTTCGGGATCAAAAAATTACGTCCGTAACCTGCCTTGACCTCAACCTTCTCACCCAGGTCGCCCAGATTACCTATTTTTTCCAGAAGAATTACTTCCATCTTGCTTACCTCAAAAAATTAACAACCATTTACCCGTCATTCTATACCTGTCGCAGAAAACAAACAGATATTTCAGGAAACATCCGCCTTGATGCGGGAGCGATAATCCAGCCAGGTGTCGGTAAACCCGAGCCCGGCCACTAACATAACCGCCTGCGGCAAAATCAGCAGCAGCGCATAAAGCCCTACCAGCCAGGCCACGCTCAAACCACGGCGATAAACCAGATTATGGATCACACTCAGCCCCTGCAACAGATAGAGCAGCAGCATCACTATCAGCAGATCAGCCGCAAACGTCTGTACCGAACCGCCTGTAAACCAGGCAATTGTGACAACGACCACCGCAACCCACACCAACCTACCCGGCAGACGCAGCTCCTGAAACTCTTTACGCCACCCCCCGGGATTGTATAGCAGCGCCTGCCACCAGCGAGCAATAAACAGGCTGAGCAGCGGCGTTATCATTACCGCTGCCGCCAGCATTGCGGTCATTGCACCCGCCAGCGTGGTGAGGTTGGCCTCCACATCCGCCGAACTCCAGCCTGCTTCGGTCAACATCGGCCGCAACAGTTCCAGCTTGGCGCGCCACCACTCCGCCGGATCGGCAAGCACACCATGAACAACCGCTACGCAGATTACACCAAACGACGCCGCAACAAGAATGGTTGTAGACAATGAAACCGTCTGGCGCAATACGACTGCCAATACCCATACCGGCATCCATATGACGGCGCCAAAAATGACAACCACTCCCGAGCTCCCCGAAAGGAGTGCGGGCAAAGCGATGAGCAAACCGGCAATCCCCAGCACGGTCAACCCTTCACGGCTGCCGTGACGCAGGGTAACCAGCCCGGCTACCGCGCCACTAAGATAGCTCAGTGGCGGCAACAGCAAAGAGAGAACTGCCGTTGCAACAGCGACCAACACCGCCGAGGTGCGGTTGCGCATGATGTAGGTGGCCAGGAAATTCATCCGCTCACAACCGGAATTGATTCATCAGGGTCTGTCGGCAATGAACACCGGTCAGACTTGTTGACAAACCCGATAATTGCTCAGTGGTGATCACAATATGGCAGCAATGCCAGATAGCGGGCCCGCTTGATTGCGGTTGCCAGCTGACGCTGATAACGCGCCTTGGTTCCCGTAATACGGCTCGGAACAATCTTGCCTGTTTCACTGATGTAGTTTTTCAGGGTAACGATATCCTTGTAATCGATCTCTTTGGTACCCTCGGCCGTAAAACGGCAAAATCTTTTGCGACGAAAATAGCGACTCATAATGAACTCCTCGATCAAATTATTTCAATGTGCTGCCCATGCAGCACCAGACGGTATTCACCCTGGCGGTTGTTTGCGCGGCTGATAAAACCACCGATACGAACATTGCTCCCCTGCTCCAGCCCTTGCACCTTGTCCTGCAACTCTTCACCGGAAATCATCACCTGAAGAATACAGATCGCTTCACGCGAATGACCTGCCTCCTGTTGAACGGATCGATGCTGCAAGCAAAAAGAGGTTATGGGGATACCCGCCGGGGTATAACGGGTCTGCGGTCTGTCCCGCACCTCTCCCGCCAATACCAGATGATTATCCAGCAGCTACTCCTCGCTGGCAGTAGCCTCAGCCTCAGCAGCCTTCTCTTCTTTTTCAGCCGCTGGTTTGGCCGGTTCTGCCGGCTTGCGGGACTCCGGCCGGCTTGCCCGCTCCTCTTTCTCCCTGGCCTGCGCCATGGGAGACTCTTCAGTAATTGCCTCCTTGCGTGACAGGATCAGGTTGCGGATAACGGCATCATTGAACCGGAAAGCACTTTCCAGCTCTTCCAGTGCCTCGGAGGTGCATTCGATATTCATCAGCACATAGTGTGCCTTGTGAATCTTGTTGATGGGATAAGCGAGCTGACGGCGCCCCCAGTTTTCCAAACGGTGAATAGCCCCGTTGTCGCTTTCGATGATGGTGCGATAGCGTTCGATCATCGCAGGAACCTGCTCGCTCTGATCAGGGTGGACCAGAAACACGATTTCATAATGACGCATAGATACCCCTTATGGATTATGCAGCCTCCCGTTTCCACGGTAAGGCAAGGAGGTTAGAACCAAAGTCGGCGAGCCTGTCGACTCGCCGACCGATGTAAAAGGCGAATTTTACGCAGTTTCAACCTGTCGCGCAAATTACCGGCTGAAACAGGATTTGCACTATTGTGGCCCAACCATTGAATCAGGCTCATTCCAGCTTGCTGACCAAACGCTGTCACCATGCAGATAGTGCACCCCGTCTCCTTTCAACAACGCACGATCCCCCAGCGGGTAGTAGCGACGATAGTCTGTATCTGCGGCTGACTCGACAACCATCCGTCCTCGCTCAACGATACCGGGCATCCTCTTTTCGGGACCACTGCCATCATAAATATCAAACAGGTAGAGTCCGGTATGCATCCAGGGATAAAATTGCCACGGCTCCAGAGGAATACGGGTATCACCGCCAGCATGCAGATTGATTGGCAATGCCAGCCGGGCCGGACGCCCCTGCTCCGGATCTGCCGGAAGCCAGGTCACCGCATGATGGTTGTATAATGAATCCGAGTCTGTTCCGCGCGCGCCGATTTCAATACTGTTAACCTCTTTCGGCAGCTGCGGATTACTGACATCAAACAGCGCCAGCTTCAACCCCTGATACCACGCACCACGACCATCGCCCCAGTCGCTGTCCGCCGCAATAGCAGATTTTCCGATCCCCAGCAGCATATTTTCATTCACCGGATGAAGGTAATCGGAATAACCGGGAATTTTCAGGCTGCCGGCGATAAAAGGATCGGCTGGATCGGAAAGATCCAGCACATAAAGCGGATCCGTCACCCGAAAGGTAACCAGATAACCGCGTTCACCGAGAAAACGTGCCGCATACAGGCGCTCACTTGGCAAACCGATGGCCTCAGGCCGTTTTTCATTCGGCAAATGCGCCACCGTCCGCAAACGGCGGGTATCACCGGTTTGATCCTCGGACAGCACCGTCAACCGGGTAGTGGCACTGCCGTTCCAGGATTCGCCGAGGGAGGTCGCAATAAACAGTACATCATCACGCTCACCCATCCGGAATGATTTCTTGCCCTGCTCCCAGCCAAGATGCCCCCTGACCGTGGCTGAGCCGCGGTAGTCCGGCCCTCCGGTGGCAAGTGCAAATTTGTGAATCTCTGTTGTCTCTTCTGGCGGATAAACCACCATGTCCCGAGCCAGACGTTCGTTTGTCTGAATTACATAACGGTGGCGGGTAGTGGCCAGGTATAACGACTGCTGGCTCACGTAGACCGTTTCCGTGGGCCCGACAATACAGCGTGCCGACGGCCTGCCGGATGGCTTGCGCAGATCAATGGCGATAATACTGATCACATCTGCACTGACATAGCCCTCTTCAGCGGGAGGCAAGTAGCAGCTCTTTGCTGAAGTCAGATAGTCCTGCTTCAAACCATCGTCAACCTGCCATTTGGGTAACAAATCAGCCAGCGTGGCTTTATCAAGCAGCTGTTCATTCTCTTCCTTCTGAACACTGTCCCGGGGCCAGGGAAGATAACCTTTAACCCAGGGATAGTGTCGTGTCACCAGATAGAGCATCTCACCTATACGCCGGCTGGCCACCAGATGACCATCAAAAGCAAGCCTGGTCTGATGCTGTGGTTCGGCGGGATTATCCACGTCAATGAAGCTGACATAGGTCATGCCGGAGCGCCATGACCAGGGAGTAAACCAATCTACTGCATAGAGATAATCATCTTTGCGGCCCAACACCACCAGCAGATCGTTGCTATCTCCTTCACGTCCGGTAACCAGATAGGTACCATCAGCCCGCATACCCTTATGCAGCTCCAGCGAGGCAACTTCTTTGGCCGAGTGGGGGTTTTTACCCAATTCAAGCACGCGAATACGGTATGTAACCGGTTGTGGAACAGCAATCGAAATCGGCTTTGTCTCCGACGGAGCCGTTATGAGTTCCTGCTGTACCAGCACATACAGAAAACGGCCGTCACTTTTAAGCCGGTCCGCCTCATCTACTCCCGACTCCTGCAGGTTTGTGGTGGAAAAATCACCACTACGGGGGCCGGAAGTATCATTTTCAATGCCCTGTGGCGCCTCTTCGAGAAGCACTTTATCGTAAGAGGATAATGTATACTGCTCCCGGATTGCCTTCTTCAGATGCTGTTCAAGCTGCTGTGCCGTAGCAAATTCAGTCAAAGCCTCCGAAACATCGCTCCCGTTTCCGGACGAATCCACCCATGGGTAAGATTCGTCCCCGCAAGCCGATAATAGTAACAACCCCCCTGAGATACCCAGGGATAAAATAAATCCGGTACGCCACATAAGCCCTTCCTCCGGTACTTCGAGCCAGACCTTCCCATCTATGCCCTATACCCCCCAAAAGACCTTATATAGCACAAGCAAAACTACAATTCCTGCTACTATTTCACACAACAATTATTCGGGGAAATAGACAGCGCTGAGATAGTGCGTTTCAGGAGCAAGCTGAGTAGTTACCCTGCCACAAGGCTCTATTTCGTGTTGTAAAGCTCAATCACAACATCATCATCAACATTGCACAGGGTTTTGGCGCCATCATTACGCTGCTGCTCAAGCTGTTCAAGATATTCCCGGGTAACATCACCTGTCACATAGTTACCATCGAAGCAGGAAGTATCGAAACGGGTAATCTCCGGATTACCTTTCCCCACCGCCTGAAGCAGGTCATCAAGGTCCTGGTATACCAGCCAGTCAGCACCAATGGCCTCCGCAATCTGCTGCTCGTCACGCTCATGGCCGATAAGCTCTTTTACCGATGGCATATCGATACCGTAAACATTGGGATAACGGACGGGGGGAGCCGCAGATGCGAAATAGACCTTTCTGGCACCAGCATCACGCGCCATCTGGATAATCTGTTTTGATGTGGTGCCTCGAACAATGGAGTCATCTACCAGGAGGATGTTTTTGCCCCTGAATTCCAGATCGATGGCGTTCAGTTTCTGGCGCACTGATTTCTTGCGCTGCTTCTGTCCGGGCATGATGAAGGTACGACCGATATAGCGATTCTTGATGAATCCCTCGCGATATTTCACTCCCAGTTCATAGGAAAGCTGCAAAGCCGTAGTACGGCTGGTATCCGGAATCGGTATGACAACATCGATATCGTGGTCGGGAAAAACCTGCAGTATCTTGCGGGCCAGCATATCCCCCATGCGCAACCGTGATTTATAGACCGAGATTCCGTCGATAAAGGAGTCGGGCCGGGCGAAATAGACATGTTCGAAAATACAGGGCGCGCAGGAGGGGTTTTCCGCACATTGACGGGAATACTGGTTTCCATCCAGATCGATGAAAATCGCTTCGCCGGGGGCGATGTCACGCACCCGCTCAAAACCCAGTGAATCCACCGCAACGCTTTCCGAGGCGACAACCCACTCTGCCCCGGAGTTGCTTTCCCTCTTTCCAAATACCACCGGACGAATGCCGTACGGATCGCGGAAACCAACAATTCCGTAACCGGTGATCATCGCCACTACGGCATAGGCGCCACGGCAGCGCCGGTGCACGCCGGCAACGGCATTGAAAATGTCATCCTTGTCAACAGTCAGCTTGCCACAAGCCTGCAGTTCATGGGCAAAAACATTCAATAACACTTCCGAATCGGAATCGGTATTGATATGTCGGAGATCTTCGCGAAACAGCTCCTCCTTTAGCTGCTCCACGTTGGTCAGGTTGCCATTGTGGGCCAGGGTAATACCGTACGGAGAGTTGACATAAAAGGGTTGTGCCTCGGCAGAAGATGAACAACCCGCTGTCGGGTAACGCACATGACCGATCCCCATGTTGCCCTGCAGGCGAATCATGTGGCGCGTGTGGAAAACATCCCGTACCAGGCCATTGTCCTTGCGAAGAAAAAGCCGGCCATCATGACAGGTAACGATACCTGCCGCATCCTGCCCCCGATGCTGCAGCACCGTCAGGCCATCGAACAGGGATTGATTGACTTCCCGGTGGGCAACAATACCGATAATTCCGCACATAATTCAAATTAGCCTGCAGGCTGCTGATAAGAGAAATACTGGGCCGCGTCGGCCGGGAGGAAACCACGCATCCAGGTTGCCAGCTCCTGGAAATGAGGCATGAACAACGACTGCCCCCACCACTCATCCTGTGGCAACGGTGTCAGACCGGCCAGGAAGACCAGTATCCCGACAATAAATACGCCACGAAGAATACCAAACAGCATGCCGATTGCCCGATCAGTTCCCGTCAGCCCGCTGGTTTTTACCAGCTTGACCAGCAGATGATTGATCACCGCCACTACCAGCAGGGAGGCGACAAACAGCAGCATAAAGGCCGCGACAAGCCGGATGGAGGGGGTAGTAATAAAAGGCTCGAGCATTACCGCCAGCGTTTTGGAGAAGCTGATCGCCACCCAGATGGCTATCGCCCATGCCGCCAGCGCAAGTGCTTCACGAACAAACCCGCGGGTCAGGCTGATAAGACCCGATACCGCGAGAACGATAAGTACACCGTAATCAAACCAGTTCACTGTTTTTTATCCTTGTGAGGAAAAATCATTCCGTTGAGATTAAATACCTTGCGCAGTTTTTCCTGTAATGCCTCAGCCTTGGCACGGGTACGCTCGGGGCCCACCCGCACACGGTAAATTGTACCTTTGCCGGTAGCAACCGCCTCGACGTATGCTGGATATTTTTTTGTCCTGATCCGGTCCCGTAGCACCATAGCATTGGCCCGCTCGGAAAAACTGCCCATCTGTACAACCCAGGCCCGGGTTTCCTCCGCCACTGTGCTCTTTGCCGGTTTGGCCGGTTTCTTTTCTGCCACCGGAGGCTTCTCTACCGGTTTGCTGCGCGGCGCAGGGGCCGCTTTTTCTGACAGCTCTGCATCGACAACGGCCTTCTGCTTATCTTCAGGTCTGGCCGGTACAAAATTCTCCGGCAACTCCCCGGTGTATTCATCAACCACCACAGTGGTTACCGGTTTCTTCTCCGGTCGAGGAGGAACTTCATGAAGGGGAATTTCCACGACCCGGCGACCCTCCTCCGGCTTGGGAGGAATATTGCTTGAGGTAATAAGCTGATCGAAACCGCCCTTGCCACCCAGCATCATGGGGATAAAGATCACCGCCAAGGACACCAGCACAACAGCACCCACCAGGCGCTGTTTGAGACGGTTGTCTGATGTTGGCTGTTTCGCCATATGTTTCCCTTACCCCCGGATTCCGCTACTGGAAAACGGCAATTATACCGCCTCGGGCAGAACCTCCGCCACTGTAAAAAATGATCCGAACACAACAACCCGGTCTCCCGGCCGGGCGTCACGAACTGCCTGCCGGTAAGCCGCGACCACATCGCTGAAACAGCGGACAGAACTGTTCCCGCATGTCTGCGCGACAACCCGGGAAAGCTGCTTGCCGCTGGCGCCGCGGGGCACATGCAGATCCGCCGCATACCACTCATCAACAACGGGGCAGAGCTCGGCAATTACCCCCTCGTGATCCTTGTCGGCCAGCATCCCCACTACGGCCAGGGTACGCCCGGATGAAGGTTGCTCAGCCAGCGTCCCGGCCAGCACGGCTGCGGCATGGGGATTGTGTCCAACATCGAATATCCGGCTCACCTCGCCGGGGAAAATCTGAAATCGTCCCGGCAGGGAGGCGCCGGCCAGCCCCCGGTGCAGCCCATCCTCATTCACGGGGAACCGTTGTTTCAGCAACGTCAGCACCATCAACACCGCAGCCGCATTGCCCAGCTGAAATTCACCACTCAATGCCGGCAGGGGTAAAGCCGCGTGGCGCTGACCGGCTCCCCACCAGCTCCAGCCGCCCTCAACTCGTTCATATCCAAAATCCTGCCCGGCACAGTAGAGGGTGGTTCCCAGTTGTTGCGCATGTTGCAGCAGTACCGCAGGGGGGGCCGGATCACCACATACGGCCGCACGCTCGGGACGAAAAATGCCCGCTTTTTCCCAGCCGATAGATTCGCGATCACTCCCCAGCCACTCCTGGTGATCGATGCCCACGCTGGTAACCAGTGCGACTTCACTGTCCAGGACATTGACCGCATCAAGGCGTCCACCCAATCCCACCTCGAGAATGGCGACATCCAGGTTCTGGTCAGCAAAAATGTCGATAGCGGCGAGGGTACCGAACTCGAAATAGGTCAGCGCGACATCGCCACGGGCCTGGTCAACCCGCTGGAAGGCGGTACACAATCGGGTATCACTGACCTCACTGCCCAGAATGCGGATCCGTTCGTTGTAACGCAACAGATGAGGAGATGTGTAGCTGCCAACACGGTAACCACCGGCCAGAAGGATGGATTCCAGCATGGCGACCGATGACCCTTTGCCATTGGTACCGCCAACCGTAATAACAGTAAAAGGGGGATGGGTCTGTCCCAGCCATTCCAGAACCGTTCGCACCCGTTCCAGACCCAGCTCGATGCCGGCGGGATTGAGGGTCTCCTGCCAGTTCAGCCACTCGGCCAACGACTTGAAACGCACGGCGTCAGTTCAGCTGGATAGATGAAGAGAGGATCAATTTTCCCCTTCGGCAGTTTCGTCCGGAACAGCGTCTGGAGCAGGCGGATGTTCGACAGTAGCATCAGCAGCGGCGCTCCTGTGAGTCAAAATAGCCAGGATATTGGCCACCCTGTCACGCATCTCCCGGCGATCGACAATCATGTCGATGGCGCCGTGGTCGAGCAGAAACTCACTGCGCTGAAACCCCTCGGGCAACGTCTCGCGTACTGTCTGCTCGATGACCCGTGGCCCCGCAAAGCCGATAAGGGCGCCGGGCTCCGCGATATTGATATCGCCCAGCATGGCAAAGCTGGCCGACACGCCACCCATGGTGGGATCGGTAAGCACGGAGATAAATGGAATCCCCCGCTTGCTGAGACGCTCCAGCGCGGCACTGGTCTTGGCCATCTGCATCAGGGAGAACAGCGCCTCCTGCATCCGCGCCCCGCCGCTGGCAGAGAAACAGACCATGGGAATCCCTTCCTTCAGGCAGCGATCAACGCCACGGACAAAACGCTCGCCCACCACGGAGCCCATCGACCCCCCCATGAAACCAAACTCGAACGCCGCCGCCACCAGCGGGATCTCTTTCAGTTGGCCGCGCATGACCACCAGCGCATCCTTCTCCCCGGTATTTTTCTGGGCTTGATTGAGGCGGTCCCGGTATTTCTTGCTGTCCTTGAACTTGAGAATATCCACCGGCTCCAGATCGGCGCCGATCTCCTCCCGCCC
>JALSHD010000018.1 GCA_026982395.1 Chromatiales bacterium
ACCTGATAGGTGGCTTGATTGCCTATTGCCTGAAGGACAACAAACCTGCTATCAATTTATCGGAAAACGATATGGCGGAGCTGCAAGCGATTGCTCTACCCTGTCCTTAAACCGATCTCAGGTTAATAAAACAGATTTTTCCAGCCGATGCCCTTGTAGCGAAAGCTGAAAAATAAGCCGCCCTTTCTGGTGTGTTCTGGATAGAAAGGGAGTGAGCTTGGGCTGGACAATTACAGTTTTTATTACCCGACATATTGACTGCTTGCTGAGTAGTTATCTATGGGCACCTCCAAAAATGCACTTTTTCCGCGATAGCAGCGTCAGCTCCGTGCCCGAATCCTTATACACTGCGGTTCCCGACAATTGTTCCATGCATTGCTCTCGACTCTGGCTTCCTGCTTCGTTCTACCTCGTCCATCCATGGGCTCGTACCTTCCGCGTCCATGCAGTCGTGTGTGCGAAGCTTCCTTATCTTGACCGTTCGGAGATCCTGGCTCCCGGTAACAGGCCTGGCATAAAAAAACCCGCATGGCTAGCGGGTTTGTTCATATCGGTATGGCGCGCCCGAGAGGATTCGAACCTCTGACCTCTGCCTCCGGAGGGCAGCGCTCTATCCAGCTGAGCTACGGGCGCGAAGAGCGCATAGCATACCTCTGTTGAGGGTTTTCGTCTATCGTTTGGCGCGGCGGTACTCCGCTTCTGCTTCGGGCAGGAATTTCAGCAACTGCCGGATACGGGTTTTACCGACCGGGTGGGTGCTCAGAAACTCGGGTGGACGTTTTCCCTGCCTGGCTCCCCAGGCGGCAAACCGTTTCCAGAACTCGATAGATGTTTTGGGATCATAACCTGCACGTGCCATATAGAGTTGGCCGAGGCGGTCAGCCTCCAGCTCGTTGGCGCGGGAGTAGGGGAGCATCACCCCGACCGTGGTTCCCACTCCGTAGGCTGCGTTGATCAGGGCGCGTGTCTGGGGAGATTTGCTGGCGGTGGCGATATTGACTATCTGGCCGCCAAGCTGGGCCAGCAGACCCTGGGACATACGTTCTGCACCGTGACGGGCGACGGCATGGGCCACCTCGTGGCCGATAACGGTGGCCAGCCCCGCCTCGTTTTTGGTGATCGGCAGAATGCCGGTGTAGATGCCAACCTTGCCGCCCGGCAGGCAGAAGGCGTTGGCAGTTTTGGGGGCGTCGAAGACAACAAACTCCCACTGGGCATTGGGTAGAGGGGCGACCGCGGCGATGCGTTTGCCAACCCGCTGTACCATTGCATTGATCTCGGGGTCTTTACTGATTGGAGTCTCTTTTTTAATCTTTTCAAAGGCCTCGAGTCCCAGCTGCATCTCCTGTGGTGGGCTGATCAGCAGCAGCTGCTTGCGGCCGGTATCGGGCACGGTGGCACAGGCGGACAGCACTATTCCCAGCAGGATAACAGTAAAAAATCGTTTTGCGGTGGGCATGGACAACCTCCCTTTAAAAGCTTTGTCTATTATTAACCCGGCAACAATATAATATTGTCGCATTCAGGGCTTCAGGCAGGCACCGGCCCTGCGTTCCAGTGCTTGACAAGGGAACTACCCTTGCCTGCGCACTGCGCCTTGGTCCGGCGCCTGCCTGAAACCCCTAACCCTATGATATTCAACGACAGGCCACGGCTGAATACGATATATATTGTTGCCGGGTTAATAGAACAGCTCCCTCTGTTCCAGGTTCAATCCGTTTCGTTGAGCGGCCAGGAGATAAACAGCAGGATGGCTCCGGCCGTTCCCAGCAGCCAGGTTCCCAGCGGCAGGTCGCCAAGGCTGCGTAGTTCGTTTCCGGCGATTCCCAGCAGCAGGATTGCGCTGACAATCAGACTGCTGCCGGCGATGGCGCCGATGGTGCGGCGATTGGAGTTACGAATCTCGCGGCGCAGTTTGATCAGTTCGTCCGGTTTGGACTCCAGCCTGAGTGTCCCCTGCTGCAGCTGTTTCAGAACGGAATGGGCCAGGATCGGAATCTCCGGGGTGAGCTCGAGAATCCGCGGTGCCTGCTGTTTGAGGTTGCGGGCAAAGGCGCGGGCACCCACCTGGTTGTGCATCCAGCGCTCCAGGAACGGTTTGGCGGTTTGCCACAGATCCAGATCGGGATAGAGCTGGCGGCCCAGGCCCTCAATGTTGAGCAGGGTTTTCTGCAGCAGCACCAGCTGGGGCTGAATCTCCATGTTGAAGCGGCGTGCGGTCTGGAACAGGCGCAGCAGCAGATGACCGAAGGAGATATCTTTCAGCGGCCGTTCAAAGATGGGTTCGCACACTGAGCGGATGGCGGACTCGAACTCATCCACCCGGGTGTTGCGCGGTACCCAGCCGGACTCCACATGCAGTTCGGCGACCCGCTGGTAGTCGCGCTGGAAAAAGGCCAGAAAGTTCTCTGCCAGATAGCGCTGATCCTCCGGATTGAGGCTGCCCATGATGCCGAAATCCACTGCAATGTACTGACCGTTGTCGGCCACGAAGATATTGCCGGGATGCATGTCGGCGTGGAAGAAGTTGTGCTGGAAGGCCTGGGTGAAAAAGATCTCCACGCCGCGTTCGGCCAGCTGTTTCAGATCGATGCCGGCGGCCTTGATGGCCTCGATGTCAGAGACGGGGATCCCGGAGATGCGCTCCATTACCATCACATTGCGGCGTACCCAGGGCCAGTAGATTTCGGGGATGTAGATCAGCGGAGAGTTCTCGAAATTGCGCCGCAGCAGGGAGGCGTTGGAACCTTCGCGCATCATGTCCAGCTCGTCGAAAATGGTCTTTTCGTACTCGCGCACCACATCCACCGGCCGCAGCCGCTTGCCCTCGGACCAGTAGCGCTGCACCATCCCTGCCAGCAGGTACATCAACTCCAGATCGCGGCGGATGGTCTGTTCGATATCGGGACGTACTACCTTGACCACCACTTCACGCCCGTCATGCAGCCGGGCGGCATGAACCTGGGCGATGGAGGCGGAGGCCAGCGGGGTGTTCTCGAACTG
The DNA here is from genome assembly GCA_026982395.1 of Chromatiales bacterium. GTDB lineage: Bacteria > Pseudomonadota > Gammaproteobacteria > Thiohalospirales > Thiohalospiraceae > DRMK01. The sequence continues at coordinate 3,004 of JALSHD010000018.1, forward strand.
CTGAAATACTTCGCTGATCGGTTTGCCGTAGGATTTTTCAATAATGGTGCGGGCCTGCTCGGTGGGAAACGGGGGAACGTTGTCCTGCAGGCGGGCAAACTCGATGGCGATATCGTCGGGCAGCAGATCGCGGCGGGTGGAGAGGATCTGGCCGAATTTGACAAAGATGGGCCCCAGCTCCTCCAGGGATTCGCGCATACGCACCGCGCGGGGAGCATCCTTGTCCTGCAACCAGTAACCGGGAACCAGATAGACAAGGAAGCGCAGTCTGCGGAACAGGGGGATAGTAAGTACTAACTCATCTACTCCGTGGCGGGAGAGTACCCAGGCTATCTTGAACAGCCGCAGGGTGCGTGCCGGGCGTAGCCCCATCACGGGCGGTTCTCCTCGTCCTCATGCTCTGAGAGGCGCCGCTGCAGGCGCTTGATGCGAGCCTCCAGCCGGGCAGTATCATCCCGGAGTTTGTCGACCTGATCCATGAAAGGGGTGATCTCCGCGCGGCTGGGCAGGATACGGCTCTCTTCCTGCAGGTATTCGCTGACATCCTGTTGCAGGCTGTTCAGCAGCTGCCTGCCCCATTGCAGTCCGTCCCTTACCAGATCGCCGGTACGGTGGGCGATGATATCGCCAGTGAAGGCTGCCAGCTGCTCTTCCCAGTCGATATCCATGCTGTCCAGAATACGTTTGAACTGCTGTCCGGTTTCAACATCACCGCTGATGGTAACGTCACCGGAAAACAGTACCTGGCTGGAGTCCCCCAGACCCATCCGTGTCATCGCCAGGGGCGTGCCGCTGATGGTGGTGTCCACCTCATCTTCCCAGCCGGAGTGCAGGCGCAGGCCATAACTGCCGGGCAGGGCATAGAAGGTGGTATTCAATCCGCGCAGCTCGATGGCGATCACCTTGCCCTGCAGTCTGCCGAGCCGTTTCAGGGTTTCCGGGTCAAGATGAAGATAGTAGTTGAGAGCGGTTTCCAGGGTGGTAAGGAGTGCGGAGGAGAGCATGTTCATTTTGTTTCACTGATCAGCTGCTCAAGGGATTTGTCCGCTTCGCTGGGAATGACATGAAGCACGACGGTACCAGCAATCTTGTCATGGAAACCCTGCTTGCGCTTGTCCCATGCTATCCACAGGAAGCCCAGCATCAGTGGCAGGGTAGAGATCAGATAGGCGAAATAGCGCAGTATGGACTGGCCGACTCCCGGCAGCTGGCCGGTGCGGGCATCCACTACCTTGCAGTTGAGCAGCATTTTACCCGGTGTTGCCCCCAGTTTTACCCACAGCAGCACCACGATGATGAGTGGCAGGATATAGTTGATGAAGATATCGGCCCCGCCCGCAACAAGAGGGGCTGCCGGATCAGGAGAAAAATAGGCGGCCCCGTAGGCGATATAAAGCAGCGGCAAGGTAAGCAGCATAAAGATTACGGTATCGATAAGGGTTGCAGCCGTGCGCCGCCAGAAGCCGGCGTAATTCGGCTGCTCATCCGTTCTCATAACTTGAATCCCCGATGTACGGCGACAATTCCTCCGGTCAGGTTGTGGTAGTCGCAGCGCTCGAAACCGGCCTGCTCCATCATGGCCCGCAGGGTCTCCTGGTCCGGGTGCATGCGGATGGATTCGGCCAGGTAGCGGTAACTGTCGGCATCGTTGGTGACCAGCTTGCCCATCAGTGGCAGCAGGGTGAATGAGTAGGCATCGTAAAGTTTGTTCAGGCCCGGAACGACCGGCTTGGAGAACTCCAGCACCAGTAGCCGTCCACCGGGCTTGAGTACACGATACATGGAGCGCAGTGCGGCATCCTTGTCGGTGACGTTACGCAGGCCGAAGGCGATGGTGATGCAGTTGAAGTGGTTGTCGGGAAAAGGCAGGCACTCGGCATTGGCCTGCACATACTCCACATTCCCGACCACACCCTTGTTGGTCAGATTTTCGCGGCCCACCTTGAGCATGGAGTCGTTGATGTCCGCCAGTACCACCTCTCCCTGCGGTCCGACGATGGAGGCGAAGCGGGCAGCCAGATCCCCGGTTCCGCCTGCCAGATCCAGCACTTTCTGGCCCCGGCGTACGCCAGCAAGCTGGATGGTGAAGTGTTTCCATATCCGATGGACACCGAATGACATGAGATCATTCATCAGGTCATACTTGGCGGCTACCGAGTGGAATACACCGGCGACGCGTTCGACCTTCTCTTCTACCGGTACCTGCTGGTAGCCGAAGTGGGTGGTGCTGGACTGTTTTTCGTAGTTTGTCATTACAATATATACCGTGTCAGGTCTTCATCTTCCGCCAGTTCGCCAACATGCTTGTCCACATAGGCGGCATCAACCGAGACCCGTTTTTCCGGCTGGTCGGAGGCGCTGAAAGAGATCTCCTCCAGCAGGCGTTCCATCACTGTATGCAGGCGCCGGGCGCCGATGTTTTCGGTGCGTTCGTTGACCTGCCAGGCCACTTCGGCAATGCGCCGGATGCCGTCTTCGGTAAACTCCAGCGTTACCCCCTCGGTGGCAATCAGGGCGGCATACTGTTCGGTGAGCGAGGCGTCTGGTTCGGTCAGGATACGGACGAAATCATCCACATCAAGGGCGTTGAGCTCAACCCGGATAGGCAGGCGGCCCTGCAGCTCCGGAACCAGATCCGACGGCTTGGCCAGGTGGAATGCACCGGAGCCGATGAACAGGATATGATCGGTTTTTACCATGCCGTACTTGGTGGAGACCGTGCACCCCTCTACCAGCGGCAGCAGATCCCGCTGTACCCCTTCGCGAGAGATATCCGGGCCGCCGCTTTCGCCCCGCTTGGCAATCTTGTCCAGCTCGTCGAGGAAAACGATACCGTTCTGCTCAACACTGTTGAGCGCGCTGGATTTTATTTCGTCATCGTTGATTAATTTGGCGGCCTCTTCATCGGCCAGCACCTTGAAGGCCTCGCCGATAGGGAGCTTCTGGGACTTGGTTCGCCCACTGCCCATGTTCTGGAACATGCTCTGCAGCTGGCTGGTCATCTCCTCCATCCCCGGTGGTGCCATGATCTCGACACCAAGTGGTGCGGCAGACACCTCAATCTCGATCTCCTTCTCATCCAGCTTGCCTTCACGCAGCATCTTGCGAAATTTCTGCCGGGTGGATGACTCCTTCTCCCGGTCCGGCTCGGGCTCATTATCAAAGCCAACACTGCGGGCCGGTGGCAGCAGAACATCCAGGATGCGTTCTTCAGCGGCGTCTTCGGCGCGGCGACGTACCTTGCGCATGGCTTGTTCCCGGGTCATTTTGACCGCTGTTTCCATCAGGTCGCGGATGATTGATTCCACATCGCGCCCAACGTAGCCTACCTCGGTAAATTTGGTGGCTTCCACCTTCAGGAAAGGAGCATTGGAGAGCTTTGCCAGCCGCCGGGCGATTTCGGTTTTTCCTACCCCGGTGGGGCCGATCATGAGGATGTTCTTGGGGGTGATCTCATTGCGCAGCTCTTCGCTGACCTGGCCGCGTCGCCAGCGGTTGCGCAGGGCGATGGATACCGCCCGTTTGGCATCATTCTGGCCGATAATGTGTTTGTCCAGCTCCTGGACGATCTCTCTGGGGGTCATCTGGGACATCTAGTTGGTCTCCAGCTCTTCAATGGTCAGATTATTATTGGTATAGACACAGATCTCGGCGGCAATGCCGAGAGAGTGTTCCACAATCTCCCGGGCGCCGAGCTTGCTGTGTTCCAGCAGGGCACGCGCGGCGGACTGGGCAAAGGCACCGCCGGAGCCGATGGCAATCAGATCATGCTCCGGTTCAACCACATCGCCGTTGCCGGTGATGGTCAGCATGGCGTCCTTGTTGGCAACGATCAGCAGCGCCTCCAGGCGGCGCAGCATGCGATCGGTGCGCCAGTCCTTGGCCAGCTCTACAGCAGAACGCAGCAGGTGGCCCTGATGCTTTTCCAGCTTGGCTTCGAAGCGCTCAAACAGGGTGAAGGCATCGGCGGTACCACCCGCAAACCCGGCAATCACCTGATCCTTGTAGATACGGCGCACCTTGCGCGCATTGCCTTTCATCACCGTATTACCCATGGAGACCTGTCCGTCGCCACCGATAACCAGCTTGCCGTCGCGGCGGACGCAGAGAATAGTTGTACCACGATACTGTTCCACGGAAGAATTCCTTTACTCGCTGAGGCGCAGGTACAGACCGGGCGCCGGGGTTGGTGTCGGATTGTAACATCAACCGGCGCAGCTGCCCAAAGGGGAGGGTTTGATGCTGTCGGGAGAGGGGGATCCCTGTCTCACTTCTTCGTGATCTGTTTCGTGGCTGCTCCACCACTCCGGGCCGAAAGCGCTATCTCCAGAGCGGTTTCCAAACGGATAACCCGCTCGGTCAGACGTTCGATTTTGAGTTGTTGATCCTTTACCGTGCCGGCCAGTCGTTCCACCTTGTCATCCATACGGATCACGCGGGTGATGGCGTCCCACATCTTTTCCGTGACACCCATCAGGAGGCCTCTTTGCGGGATTCCATTTCGGCAATCCGTTGATTGGACGCGGCGACAAAATCCAGCGTCTCTTCAATAGCCCGGTCTGCTCTTTCGGTGGCCTTGAGCATCTGTTCAATCATTGCTTCGAGTGCCTCGTCGCTTTCAGAGGGATAAAATGATTCCGCTGCCCTCCTCATATATTCGCCGGTTGAAACCCCGGCCTCTCTTGCTTTTTTGACAATCCGGGCCTTCTCCGCCTCAGTCATCAATACCGGAATGCGTGCTGTTGCTGTTGCCATATTATCTCCTCATGTTCATGTGCTGCACATGTACAGTATAGGACAATTCTGCAATTGGTAAAGATACCTGTATAATCGCCGCCTTTGCTTCGTTACATAAAAAGTATCAGGTACACCTCTTAATATATGTTCAATCTCGGTTCTTACCATAAAAATTTCAAAGATGACATTTTGTCCGGTCTTACGGTTGCCCTCGCACTGGTACCGGAGGCGGTGGCGTTTGCCTTTGTTGCCGGCGTCAATCCTCTGGTAGGGCTGTATGCTGCATTCATGGTGGGTTTGATTACGGCAACCATCGGTGGCCGACCGGGGATGATCTCGGGTGCAACCGGCGCCCTGGCGGTTGTCATGGTGGCACTGGTTGCCCAGCATGGAGTGGAATATCTGTTTGCGGCGGTGGTGCTGATGGGGATTATCCAGATTGCGGCCGGTCTGCTGCGCCTGGGCAAATTTATCCGCATGGTGCCGCATCCGGTGATGCTGGGTTTCGTCAATGGCCTGGCGATAGTGATTTTTCTGGCCCAGCTGCAGAATTTCAAGGTGACCGGGCCGGATGGTGCAACCGAGTGGATGAGCGGCACTCCGCTCTATCTGTTGCTGGTGCTGATTGCCCTGACCATGGCCATTATCCATTTTCTGCCCCGTTTTACCCGCGCTATTCCCTCCTCATTGGCGGCGATCATTGCGGTTACCGCTATTGTCATGGTGCTTGATCTGGATGTGAAAACAGTGGGCGATCTGGCCTCCATAGCCGGCGGTTTTCCGGAGTTTCATATTCCGATGGTGCCGCTGAACTGGGAGACGCTGAAAATAGTCCTGCCCTACTCGTTTATCTTTGCCGCTATCGGGCTGATTGAATCCCTGCTGACGTTGCAGTTGATTGATGAAATTACCGAGACCCGAGGTAAAAGCAATCGTGAATGTATCGGTCAGGGGACGGCGAATATCGTCACCGGATTCTTTGGCGGCATGGGCGGTTGCGCCATGATCGGCCAGAGCATGATCAACATCAACTCTGGCGGCCTGGGACGTCTGTCGGGGATCTCGGCGGCACTGTTCCTGTTGAGCTTTATCCTGTTTGCGTCCGATTTGATTGAAATGATCCCGATGGCGGCGCTGATCGGGGTGATGTTTATCGTGGTATTGGCAACCTTTGAGTGGTCCAGTCTGCGCATATTCCGCAAAGTTCCGCTCGCTGATGCCTTTGTGCTGGTGCTGGTTTCCGTGGTTACCGTTTTTACCGATCTGGCGGTGGCGGTGGTGGTTGGCGTTATCGTTTCCGCCCTCGTGTTTGCCTGGCATACTGCCAGCCATATGGATGCGCGGACCATTGAAAATGAAGATGGCTCTTTGACTTATGAGCTTCATGGTCCGCTGTTTTTTGGCTCTGTTCACAGCTTTGCTGATCTGTTCAATCCACGCACGGATCCGGATGAGGTGATAGTGGACTTCCGCTATACGCGGGTACATGATCACTCCGGGCTGGAGGCCATCGACTCACTGGCAGAACGATACAATAAACAGGGGAAACGGCTGCATCTGGTGCATCTGAGTCCTGAATGCAAGGATCTGTTGAAAAAGGCTGGAACTGTCGTGGAGGTCAATGTCAGTGAAGATCCCCATTATCATGTGGCAACCGACAGGCTGGCCTGAGGTCAACCATATCAGGCGAGCAGTACAAACCAGAGTGGCAGCGTTACTGCGGCAATAGCGGTGGAGATGACCACTATCTCCGCATAGAGGCGGGTATCGAGGCCGAAGCGATCGCAGATTACCAGACCGAGCACCATACTTGGCATTGCCGCTTCCAGTACTACGGCGGTACGCAGGTCGCTGCTGAGTCCCAGCATGGCTGCCAGTGCCAATACAAAGATGGGGACTATCAGCAGGCGGATGGCGATAACGGGAAGCACGGCGGAAATTCGATCCTGCCAACCGGATACCCAGCGCAACGCCAGCCCGGTGGAAAACAGCATCAACGGAATGACACCGGCTGCCAGCATCTCCAACAGCTGTTGCAGCCATGTTCCCATTGGAACCTGCAGATAGTTAAGCGTTATACCGGCCAGCGCTGCCCAGATGGGAGGTACTTTAAGCAATTCGCGAAAGATGCTGTCAGGCGCGGCCTTGTCGCCATAGCGACTGGCAAGGATGATCCCCAGGCTCAGCAGTAACGGTGTGGCGGCAAACAGGTCGAACTGGATGGCAACAGCGCGCGCCCAGGGTCCGAGAGCGCCTTCCAGAACCGGCAGTCCAAGGTAGGTAAAGTTCCCCCAGCCGGCAGCCAGCAAAACGGTGCCCAGGGTTTTGCTGGAGGTTCGTTGCCAGCGGAACCAGAGCCAGGCCATTGTCAGTCCTGCAAAAATGCAGCTTGCAGAAATAAAGGCCAGACGTACCGCATCCATCCCCAGTGGTGCGCGCCACAGTACCAGCAGCACCAGGGCGGGTAGCAAAAACATGTAGACCAGAGAGGTAAGCGACTGACGCATTTGATCAGCGTCACTGCCAAACGGCTTGAGCAGACGCCACACTACTCCACTGACAATCAGAAAAGCCGCTGTGGCGATGGCTTGATTCATCTGTTAACTGATATGCACTATGATTGAGCGCTGTCCGCCTTGGCGGCGATGCTCCCACAGAAAGATCCCTTGCCAGGTACCGAGAGCCAGTTGGTGATTAGTAATCGGTATGGTCAAGCAGGTGTTGGTCAACGCCGTTTTGATATGTGCCGGCATGTCATCAGCCCCTTCCTGGGTATGGGTGTACAAAGGGTCGTGCTCTTTCACCAGTTGGTTCAGCCAGTTCTCCAGATCCCGTCGGGCGGAAGGATCAGCGTTTTCCTGGATCAACAGACTGGCGGAGGTATGCTGGATAAACAGGGTACATAATCCCTCTTCGACACCGCTTTGATGGACCAGGGCAGAGACCTGTGAAGTGAACTCATGCAGGCCCCAGTGATCGATCTGTAACTGAAGTTGGGTATTCACTGGTACTGCTCCTTTGTTGTTATATTACAACATAGGCTAAAAAGTAATTTCATAACGTTTAAATAAGTGGTAAAAACGCATAGCATACCGTTTTTCACTACCGGGTGGAGAATCATCACTCACAACAGACGATACAGGAGACAATAATGGTAGCAAAAAAGAAAACCACTACTAAAAGAAAGACAGCTACAAAAAAAGTTGCTGCCAAGGCAACGAGTGTCGCTAAGAAAAGAGTAAAAGCTATCCCGGAGCCAATGACAAAAGCGGTACTTTACCGGACGCTTGCCGAACAGACAGGCCTCGCCAGAAAAGATATCAATGCGGTGTTTGATGCCCTGGACGAGATTATTGAGGGTCATCTCAAGAAAAACGGTGCCGGCGTGTTTACTTTGCCCGGGCTGATGAAACTCAAGGTTGTGCGCAAACCGGCCAAACGGGCTCGCAAGGGGATCAATCCTTTTACGGGTGAAGAGATGATGTTCAAGGCGAAGCCTGCCCATAACGTCATCAAGATAGCACCGCTGAAGGGGTTGAAGGAAAAAGTTTAGGTAACACAAACCGGCTTGCTTCTGAAATGCGCCATCCCGGCGTTGGAAAATGCCTATTTACCCTTGGCCGTTCCCGCACATCCATGTACTACACGGCTTTCGAACATTCCTCTTGGTGAAACACACCTTTTCTGCCTTGATTTGGCCCGGAAACGGGCCAAGTCGAGTAGTTGCCTTTTCTTTGATATCAACAGCTGAGACTACCTTGCTGTGCCCTTCAGGAGTAGACTGGGGTGTAACAGACAGGGGTGATCATATATACGGTTATATGGTATACGGCAGATGAGGGCGGTTTGCTGACAAGGGAGTGATGGAAGGATCCCTGCTCCGACAGCTTGAAAGAACATGCGCCAATTCTGTTTCATGGAGCTGAAAAATGGGTTCATTGAAAGCCAAAATGCCTTGGTCAGTGATTGTATCGCGGGGGCTGTTTTTTGCATTTGTCTGGTGGATTCTTACCGACGGCGCGGCGGCGTCCTGGTCAATCGGATTGCCGGCGGTGCTGCTTGCCGTGGCTGCCAGCGCACGGTACACGCCGATACCGGTAGTCTGGTCTGAGCTTCTGAGGTTCGTGCCGTTTTTTCTCCTGCGCTCCTGGCTTGCCGGTACAGATGTTGCCCGGCGAGCCTTTCAGCGCCATATCTCCATAGACCCCGACCTGATTGTATATCCGCTGCGGCTGCCAGCGGGATTTTCGCGGGTGCTTATGGCCAATATCGTCAGTTTGCTGCCGGGAACGCTGAGCGCCGAGCTGGGTCAAGATGTACTGAAGGTGCACGTGCTGGATCGGCGGAAAAATTTTATGGCAGAGCTTGATGTGGTGGAACAGCGCGTGGCCCGAATGCTTGGCTTGCCTTTTGGGTAACTTCTGGCTACTTGCCGAGTGGTTACAGGAGTGGCTGGAAATGACCAGCCCCTTGGTGCTATCCGGCTTTGTAACACCGGTTCCGATGAGGGAGTGAGTACGCGTGCAGACATTTTACCTTGCATTGGCGCTGTTTCTGCTGCTGAATCTTGGAGCCGGGATGTGGCGAGTACTGCGCGGCCCGAGCGCCGCTGACTGTATGCTGGCCGCACAGCTGTTCGGTACCACGGCGGTGGCGATACTGCTGTTGTTGGCACAGGCAACCGGAAATGCTGCCCTGCGCGATGTGGCGCTGGTGTTTGCCTTGCTGGCTGCGGTGACGGCGGTGGCCTTTGTGCGGCGCGTCTGGCCGGAGGCAGATCATGACTCTGAGTAACGTGCTTTCTGTTGTGCTGCTGCTTGCCGGGGCGGTTTTCTTTCTGGCGGGGACGCTGGGTTTGTTACGTTTTCCCGATGTCTATACTCGCCTGCATGCGCTTACCAAGGCCGACAATGTAGGTCTGGGTCTGATGGTGGCGGGGCTGGTCTTGCAGGCGGGATCATGGGGCGAGGTGGGCAAGTTGTTGCTGATCTGGTTGCTGGTGCTGCTCGCCGGGGCCAGTGTTGCCCATCTGATTGCCAGCGGAGCCTTGCAGCGGGGCATCCATCTGTGGAAACGCTGACGCTGTTGGCATGGGCGTTTGACAGCCTGCTGGGATTGGGGCTGTTATGGCTGGCCTGGCGAGCGCTGACCAGCCCGGATCTGTTCAGGGCCATCGTGTTGTTCATTGCCTTTGGTCTGCTGATGGCCCTCATGTGGGTGCGTCTGGATGCGCCGGATGTGGCGTTGGCCGAGGCCGCTATCGGTGCCGGGCTGACCGGTGCCTTGTTGCTGGCTGCGTTTGCAAGACTGCGCTCGACAACCACTGGCGGGGAGGCGAAAGCAGCCAGTAGCCCGAAGACTCCGGTCTGCCCTCGACATTGCGGGGCGTTGGCGATGGTGCTGTTGATGGCTGGTGGGCTCGGCTATGTGGTTTGGTCGCTGCCGCCTGATGCGGCGGGGCTGAGTGTCGAGATCGCCACGAATATTGAAACCAGCGGCGTGAGCAATCCGGTAACCGCAGTGTTGCTCAATTTTCGTGGTTACGACACCTTGCTGGAGACGGTTGTGTTGTTGCTCGCGTTGCTGGGTGTCTGGTCACTGAGTGGTACAGTGTTGAACCAGGAACCGGTACCGGGCCCGGTGCTGGACACCCTGGCACGACTGTTGACGCCATTTTTCATTCTGGTCGCGGCCTATCTGCTGTGGGTCGGTGCCCATGCTCCCGGTGGCGCATTTCAGGCAGGCTCGGTGCTGGGTGCGGCGGGGGTGCTGCTGTTGCTGACGGGTTGGCGCCCCCGACCCAGGCTGACAGGGCTTCCCCTGCGGCTGATTCTGCTGGCCGGCCCTGCCACTTTTGTGGTGATGGCGGCAGTGCTCTATATGGTTGAAGGGCGACTTCTGGCATTTCCCCCGGCCCGGGCGGGTACCTTGATTTTGATTCTCGAGACGGCGGCGATGATCTCGATAGGAGTGACCCTGGCCGCCCTGTTCCTGGGTGGAAACCCCCGGAATTTCAAGGATCAGAAATGAGTAGTGCACTCCTTTATGCTCTGGTGGGCACAGGGCTGTTCTCTCTGGGCTTGTACGGCCTGATAGTGCAAGCCCATCTGCTGCGCAAGATTCTGGGGCTGAACATAATGGGCAGCGGAGTTTTCCTGGTGCTGGTTGCACTGGCGAGGCGCACCGGGGAGGTTCCGCCGGATGCCGTGCCCCATGCCATGGTCATCACCGGTATCGTGGTTGCGATTTCGGCCACGGCGCTGGCGCTTGCCCTGATGTTGCGGGTGGCGGCGGAAACCGGGCGCGCCGAGCTTCCCGATGATCAGCAGGACTCCCGCTGATGGATGAGCTGATCCCGGGGTTTCCCTGGGGTATTGCGCTGATCCTGCTGCCATTGGCGGGTGGCATGATCTGTTTCCTTTCGCCGGGGATAGCAAGGGCATCGGGGTTGATTACCCTCTTCGCCGTTAACCTGTCGGTGGTGGGTCTGGCCTGGCAGATGTTCGGCAACGGCGTCTATCGCCATGCGGTGGGTGGCTGGGATGCCCCGCTGGGGATCGAGCTGTACGCCGATGGCCTGAGCCTGTCGATGCTTGGGGTGACCGCTCTGGTGGGGCTCGCGGTCAGCTCCTATTCGGCGGCTTACTTCAGGGGCGGCGAGGCGATCCGGTTCTGGCCACTGTGGTTGTTGTTGCTGGCCGCACTGAATGCCCTGTTTCTGTCGGCCGATATTTTCAATATCTATGTTACCTTCGAGCTGATGGGGCTGGCGGCGGTGACGCTGGTGGCACTGGCCGGCGACCGGGATGCGCTGGGCGGGGCCATGCGTTATCTGTTGGCAACGCTGCTGGGGTCGCTGGCCTATCTCCTTGGCGTGGCGCTGCTTTATCACGGCTTCGGCACTGTGGATATTGCATTGCTTGCCGAACGGGTGGACGCTTCGCCCGTGGTGTGGGCGGCGTTGGGGCTGATGGGTGCCGGTCTGCTACTCAAGACAGCGGTTTTCCCGTTGCACTTCTGGTTGCCGCCGGCTCATGCCAGCGCCCCGGCGCCGGTAAGTGCGCTGTTGTCGGCGTTGGTGGTGAAGGCCTCGTTCTACATTCTTTTACGGCTCTGGCTGGAACTGTTCGAACCGCTGGTCGCTGGCCAGGGCGTCCCTGCCCTGTTGGGGTTGCTCGGTACCGGCGCAGTGCTCTGGGGGTCGGTACAGGCTTTGCGGCAGAGCCGCCTGAAGCTGCTGATTGCCTACTCCACCGTGGCCCAGATTGGCTATCTGCTGCTGGCTTTTCCCCTGGCCGTAGCCACCGGTGTCACCGCCTGGAACGGAGCGCTGTATCTGGCGCTCTCCCATGCCCTGGCCAAGGCGGCCATGTTCCTGGCGGCTGGCAATCTGTTGCGATTCGAAGGACATGATCGCATTGCCGATCTGGATCGGGTGGTGCAGCGTCTGCCGCTCACCGCGAGTGCTTTCGCGTTGGCCGGTGCGAGCATCATGGGGCTGCCTCCAAGCGGTGGTTTCGTCGGCAAGTGGCTGCTTCTTGAAGCCGCGCTTGCCCAGGGGCGCTGGGATCTGGCGGCGGTGATGATCCTGGGCGGTGTGTTGGCGGCGGGCTATATTTTCAAGGTTCTGGGCTACGCCTTTACCCAGGCCGGTGTGGCGCACGAGCCGGGACCGGTGCCCGCCCGCATGGAGTGGGCGGCACTGCTGCTCGCCTGCGGTGCCGTCCTGCTGGGTTTCCTGGCGATGCCGCTGTTGTCGCTGGTGGGCATCGGCGCTCCTTTCGGTAGCGGTGGGGTGGACCCATGAGCGCAAACGGCTGGCTGCCCCTGCTGGTAATCCTCAGCTCGCTGCTGCCCGGGTTGCTCATCTTTGGTCTGGCGGAGGAGCGGGTGCGGACGCGCACGGTGCTCAATCTGACCGGGGCGGTGGTCAAGCTCGTTCTGGTGGGATGGATGTTGTGGGGCGTCTATAACGGGCACCATTACGAAATGCGGCTGCCCTTGCTGCCCGGGCTGGAGCTGGTGCTCCGGGCCGGTCCGCTGGCGCTTCTGTTTGTCTCGCTATCAGCGGTTCTCTGGCTGGTGACCACTGTTTATGCTATCGGTTATCTGGAAGGATCGCCTCATCGCAGCCGCTTTTTCGGTTTCTTCAGCCTCTGTGTCACCGCCACCGTCGGCGTGGCCCTTGCCGGCAATCTGATCACTTTTCTGGTGTTCTACGAGCTGTTGACCCTGACCACCTATCCCCTGGTGGTGCATCGTGGTACGGAGGTGGCTCGCCGCGCCGGGCAGAGCTATCTGATCTACACCATTTTCGGCGGATCCCTGCTTCTGCTCGGCACGGTGTGGCTCTATGTTCTGACCGGCACCCTGGAGTTCACTCCGCGGGGGTTTCTCGATACGGTCGCGACCGAGCACCATTCTGCGCTGGTGGTCATCTTTGCCCTGCTGGTCGCGGGGTTCGGCGTGAAGGCAGCGCTGATACCGCTGCACGGCTGGCTTCCGCAGGCGATGGTTGCCCCGGCGCCGGTCAGCGCGTTGCTGCATGCGGTGGCAGTGGTGAAGGCAGGAGCATTCGGGATTGTGCGGTTGGTCTATGAGGTGTTCGGGGTGGAGTTTGCCGCCATTCTGGGGGTTACCGGCCCCTTGGCCTGGCTGGCGGCGGCTACCATAATCTATGGATCGCTGCGTGCCCTGTTTCAGGACAACCTGAAGCGTCGGCTGGCCTATTCCACAGTCAGTCAGGTCTCCTATATTACCCTGGGCGTCGCCATCGCTGGACCTGTTGCCGCCATCGGTGGTGTGGTGCATCTGGTGCACCAGGGGCTGATGAAGATCACCCTTTTTTTCTGTGCCGGCAATCTGGCGGAAACCCTGGGGATCCACAAGATCAGCGAGATGGACGGCGTGGGCAGGCGCATGCCCTGGACCATGGTGGCTTTTACCATCGGTGCCTTCGGCATGATTGGCGCGCCGCCGGTTGCCGGGTTTGTCAGTAAATGGTATCTCGGTCTGGGGGCTCTGGAGGTGGGCCAGGGATGGGTGGTTATCGTGCTGGCCGGCAGCAGCCTGCTCAATGCGGCCTATTTTCTGCCGATCCTGTATCGCGCATGGTTTCGCGAGCCGCCACACGTTTGGCCGCAGGAGCGTGATTTTGGCGGCAAGGAGACCGCCTGGGCGCTGCTGCTTCCATCATTGGCAACAGCCGCGATGGCCTTGGCGGCGGGGCTGATGGCGGCGGGCTCCTACAGCCCGCTGGAGTGGGCGAAGCTGATCGCGGAGCAGGAGTTCTACCTGAAATGAATGCCGTGATTCCCCCCTTGCTGCTCGGGGTTGTCGTGGCCTGGCCGTTGCTGTTGGCCTTTCCGGCGCTGTATGCCCGCGTTCCCTGGCCCCGCCAGTTGGCTACTGTTCCAGCGCTGTTGCTGGCGGTGCTGCCTGGCGAGGCCAGTCTTGAGCTGTCCTGGCTGCTGTTCGGAACAGGGTTTGCCATCGACGGGCAAAGCCGCTGGATTCTTGCTACGGCGGTGGCCGTCTGGTTGATGGCGGCGGTGACGGCGCAACCCGCCAATGAGGGTAATGCCGGCCGATGTACCACCCCGTTTTTCATGCTGACCCTGGGGGGCAATCTGGGCGCCATTCTGGCCACCGATCTGGTGGGCTTTTTCAGCTTTGCCACCGTGATGGGCTACGGCTTCTACGGGCTGTTAATCCAGGGCAGTGACGAAGCGGCACGCCGCAGCGGGCGTTGTTATCTCCTGTTTCTGATCGTGGCGGATCTGCTGCTGTTCGAAGCTCTGCTGCTTGCCGCATTCACTGCGGAGGATCTGCGCTATGAAACGGTGGGTGAAGCGATGGTCGGAGCGTCGTCCATGTCACTCTATCTCTGGCTGGTACTGATCGGTTTTATGCTCAAGGCCGGGGTCTGGCCTCTCCACTGGTGGTTGACGGCGGCTTTTTGCACCTCGCCCCGAACAACGGCTTTGCTGCTGGGTGGCGTACCGGTTGCCATGGGGCTGCTCGGGTTGCTGCGCTGGCTGCCGCTTGGAGAATACGCCGCTGGCGGTTCGGTGATGCTCATCCAGGTGATGGGGGCGGGAGCAGTGCTATACGCGGTTTTTGCCCGGGGTTCCGTAAAAACATTGCCTGCCCGGGTTGCCGTCTCGGTTACCGGACTGTTTGTTGTGGCGCTGGGGAGTGGGCTGGCCTATCCGGCGGTGTGGCGGCAGTATGAATTTATTGGCTATCCCTTTATCGCCTCGCTGGGTATTTTGCTGGCGGGACTGGGTTTCACCACCGGCCGGATGAAGGGCGCGCGTTACATGTCCACCTTTGCATCGCGGCGCCTGGGGGCGTTACAGCCGGAGGTTGGGCGGTGGATTGAGATCGTCTATCAATGGGCTGGAGACAGATTTTCCGGACTCCACTCCCTTTGGCGCGTGTCATGGTTGAAGGCGGTAAAATGGCGCATCCCGGACTGGCGAAATCTGCGGACTCTTGTAGAGGGATGGAGCGCCACGATTACCCTTTTCGTGTTGTTGGGACTGGCGCTGGCCTGGCTGGCAGGATGATATAACGTCATGTTCAATTGATGGTCATGGCATCTCCATGGCCTGTATCAGAAATGCTTTACAAATCCGATATTGAACGCGTTGACTTGATATGTTGAGCGTTCAGCATAGTTCATCCCCTCCAGGCCGATATCCAGATTTGCCGCTACCCGCCAGCGAACGCCGAAACCAAAAGAAAAATTTTCGCTGATCTCTGATTTTCCGGCGCTGTCAACGTCGGTACGTGCCATGCCTGCCAACGTAAACAGATGCAGGCGCTCATAGGGAAAACCGGCATACAGGTAGGCGGCGGTAACACTGTTCAGCTCAAAATTCCCCCGGGTCTGGGAAAGGCCGGTTTGCAGCTCCAGGCCGAGATTGTCACCCATCATGAATCCCAGCCGGGCCATGATTCCGTTGGGGCTGTAGTCCGGCCCTGCTGTCCGGCTGCTGTGCAGTTGCAGATAGCTGATGCCAAAATAGTTGATGGGTTTGTACTCCTGTCCCCATGCCATGCCTGCGGTGCAAGCCAGCACTAAAAGTAAAAACAACGGTTTTGGCAAATAGATTCCCCCCTTTATTCAAATCACTCTAACTGTTTATCGAACGGCCCCCGTCTACGGTAATGATCTCTCCGCTTACATACTCCGCATCCCGAATCAGGTAGAGCACCGCACGTACAACGTCTTCAGGTGAGCCCTGGCGCTTGAGAAAGGTGCGGGAGATAATGCGTTGTTTGGCCACTTCGTCCAGCTCCTGTTCCGGCCACAGAATAGCGCCGGGGGCAACGGCGTTGACGCGCACATTGGGCCCCAGTTCGCAGGCCATGGCTTTGGTAAGCATGACCAGGCCGGCTTTGGCGATACTGTAGATGGGATACCCCTTCAGGGGGCGCAGGGCGTGAATATCTGCGATATTAATGATGCTCCCTTGCCATCTGGCCAGGTGGGGTGCAGCAGCCTGACAAAGAAAGAACGGAGCCTTGAGATTGGTTCCGATCAGGTCATTCCAGCAACGCTCGTCAGCAGTGCCAACTTCCGTTGGAAAGAAGGTGGAGGCATTGTTGATCAGAACATCCAGACGTCCCCACGCTTCACGTGCCTGTTTGACAATAGCGGAAATCTTGCCGGTTTCGGCCAGGTCGGCCTGGATCAGTATTACGGAATCTGCCCGTTGTCGGTTCAGTTCGTGCTGGAGAGCCAGTGCCGCGCTGCGGGATGTGTGGTAGTGGATTACCAGGTTCATCCCCTGGCTATGCAGCCCCCGGGCCAACGCTGCGCCGATTCGGTGTGCTGCGCCCGTAATCAATACCACCTTGTCTGCCAGAGGCTGTGTGTTATCCTGCACAGGTTTTTCTTCCTTTGCGATTTGTCAGTAGACACTGTACCGCAAATGCGACTCTATAAATACTAAATTATATGAGCAAATCCTTATCTTTGCACGCACGCGTGCGATATGCGACTGCTGCGCTGAACAGTCTGCCAACTCCCGAAGCAGATGCCATCACTCATAGTGAACGATTGGTGGCACGGCTGCAACAGGAGATGAGAGATAGTGGAGGGGCTATCACCTTTGCCCGTTTCATGGAGCTGGTGCTGTATGCACCGGGGTTGGGTTACTACAGTGCAGGCAGCCGCAAATTCGGGGTTGAGGGGGATTTTGTCACTGCACCGGAGATATCGGCGCTTTTTTCCTGCTGTGTGGCCAGCCAGGTTCAGCAGGTGCTTGGGGCACTGGAGGGGGGGGCAGTTCTTGAGGTGGGCGCAGGTTCTGGGGTGATGGCTGCCGATATGCTGGCAGAGCTGGAGCGGCTGGAAAGTTTGCCTGAACACTATTTTATTCTGGAGCTGAGCGCTGAGCTGCGGGAGCGTCAGCGGGTGACGCTGCAGGACAAGGTGCCGCAGCTTGTGGGGCGGGTGCAGTGGCTGGACGGTTTGCCGCAGACCCCGTTTCACGGAGTGGTGCTGGCCAATGAGTTGCTGGATGCCTTGCCGGTGCACCGTTTCCATGTGGGGCGCGGTGGAGTGGATGAGCTTTATGTAACCTGTAGTAAGGAAGGGTTTTGCTGGGAGCGCGGCAGAATCAGCAGCAAACCGCTTGCTGAACGGCTTGGGGGAATTGTGGCGCAGCTACCGGTTGGTTACCAGTCGGAGGTTGGCCTTGCTGCCGAACGCTGGTTGCGCAGTATTGGCACTATCCTGGAGCGGGGGCTTGTTCTGCTGATTGATTATGGTTTTCCTGCCCATGAGTATTACCATCCGCAACGGGGCAGTGGAACGTTGATGTGCCACTACCGGCATCGCGCTCATCCGGATCCCCTGATTCTGCCCGGCCTGCAGGATATCACAGCCCATGTGAATTTTACCGCCGTTGCGGAGAGTGCGGTGGATGTGGGTATGGATGTTTACGGTTACACTACCCAGGCCTATTTCCTGTTTGCCAACGGGCTGGATCGGGCGATGCAGGATTTGCCCGATGATTCTCTGGCCCAGCTGGAGCTGAGCCGGCAGATAAAGACGCTCACCCTGCCGGAAGAGATGGGGGAGCTGTTCAAGGTGATTGGTATTGGAAAAGGGTTGGCCGGCGTGCCGCTCAACGGTTTCAAGCTGCATGACTTACGGGGGAAGTTATAGATGGATCTGATACAAATCGTTGTGCTGGCACTGCTGCAGGGGTTGACGGAATTTCTGCCGGTTTCCAGTTCGGCGCATCTTATTCTGGTGCCGGTATTGACCGGCTGGGAGGATCAGGGGCTTGCCTTTGACGTTGCCGTACATCTCGGGACGCTGACAGCAATCGTGTGGTATTTTCGTCATGAACTGATTGCCATGGCGCAGGACTGGAGTCGTTCGCTGGTCACAAGGCAGACCACCGCCAATAGCCGGCTGGCCTGGGCGGTGCTGTTTGGAACCATTCCGGCGGGTCTGGCGGGCCTGCTGTTCAAGGATTTTATCGAGACAGCACTGCGTTCGCCGCTGGTGATAGCCAGTACCACGATCATTTTTGGCCTGTTGCTGTGGTGGGCCGATGTACAGGGCCGCCGGGAGCGGGATGAACACACGCTGACCTGGCGGGATATCCTGTTGATCGGTTGCGCCCAGGCACTGGCGTTGATTCCCGGAACATCGCGTTCGGGAATTACAATGACAGCTGCCTTGATGCTGGGTCTGACCCGGGAGGGCGCGGCCCGCTTCTCCTTCCTGCTTTCGGTTCCCATTATTTTGCTGGCAGGTGGTTTCAAAACCCTGGATCTGGTGCAGATGGAGGCACCGGTTGACTGGCTGGCCCTGGTTCTGGGGACAGTGCTGTCGGCAGTGAGTGCTTACTTGTGTATTCATTGGTTTCTCAAGCTGCTGGAGCGCATCGGTATGGTTCCGTTTGTGATCTACCGGCTGCTGCTGGGTGCTTTCCTGTTTTACATGTTTATCTGATATGGACACAACCGCAACCTTGAAATATCGTCCGCTGTGGCTGGCTATTGGCTGGGGGCTGGTAGCGCTGGTCGTCTATCTCTCCCTTACCCCCAGGCCGGTAGAGTTGCAGATCAGCCATGGTGACAAATATTCTCACCTGCTGGCTTATTTTGTATTGATGGGGTGGTTCCAGCAGCTCTATTCAACCCGGTTATCCCGGCTGTTGTTGCTGGGAGTGTTTGTCGGCCTGGGTATCGGGATAGAATATCTGCAGGGAATGAGTGGCATGCGTTTTTTCGATGTGGCGGATATGGCGGCCAATGCACTGGGCGCGCTGCTCGCCTGGCTGCTGGGGTGGTTTGGATTCGCATCATTGCTGTTCCGGCTTGAGGAGCGGTTGATGTTGAAACGGGGCTAGTTATTCCAGTAGCGTCGTGCAGCAAGCCGGTATGACTCCGGTGCAGACAACCTGTCCTTGCCCAGTCTGAAGCGGATGGCGCCGTGGTGCGCCGAATCCAGCATCTGCGTGCCGTTTGCCAGATAGCGCCCCACCACATTTGGGTGAGGGTGATGAAAGCGGTTGCGGTAGCCTGCCGGGAACAGCACATAGTCCGGACTGACCGCATCGATGAACTGCTGTGAGGAGGATGTCTTGCTGCCGTGGTGGGGGGCTACCATGATTGCAGCGGCCAGAGCAGAAGGGTTTTCATCCACCAGCCTTCGCTCTGCCCGCTGTTCGATATCCCCGGTCAACAGGAGAGAGCTGGCGGCAGTCTCTACCTTGAGTACACATGAAGCGTTGTTTCCCTCTACTGTGCTTTGCGGGGTGGGATGCAGCACAGAAAACCGTACCCCGTCCCAGCTCCATGACTGGCCTTGCCGACATAGCTCCGTATTTCCCGGCAGTCGCTCCGGGACGGTGGTCAGCAGGCGCCTGGCGGGATATTCTTGCAGCAATGAATCTGCTCCACCGATATGGTCATTGTCACCGTGGCCGACTATCAGCATATCCAGTGAGGTGATGCCTTCCCGGCGCAGAAAGGGGATCACAACGGCCTGTCCGGTATCGAAATGGTCACTGAATTTTGGTCCGGTGTCGTATACCAGAGTATGGTTTCTGGTCTGGACTACAGCGGCCAGTCCCTGACCTACATCCAGCAGGGTAAACCAGGCCTCTCCCTGTTGCGGACGTTCGGGGCTGGTCAGAACCAGTGGCAGCAGCCAGCCGGCACCGATCCAGCGGGCCGGGACACCGCGGGGAGCCAGCATCCAGAGAATGCCGATAACAGCAGCGAGCAGACTCCACGGTGGCACCTCGGCAGGCAGTTGCCACTGAGCGAACCGCAGCTCTGCCAACCACTGTAGAACCGGCCACAGCCAGCCCATCAGACTGGCTGCCTGAAGCAGCAGCCAGCCGCCCAGCGGAGGGTAGAGCAACAGGCAGATAGCGCCAAGCAGGGTAAGGGGTACTACGGACAGGCTTACCCAGGGAACGGCGATAAGGTTGGCCAGCGGCGAGAATAGTGGAGCCTGCTGGAAAGAGAATGCCAGCAAGGGCAACAGGCCCAGACTAACTACCCACTGCACTCGCCCCCATTGCCTCCAGCCGCCTTTTTTGTGCAGCCGTCCCCCCAGTCCATACAAAATGATCGCTACAGCTGCAAAAGAGAGCCAGAACCCTACCGTTATCACTGCCATGGGGTCGATTAACAGTACGCCACCCAAGGCAAGGGCCAAGCCATGACTGGGGCTGATCTGCCGTTGCAGGAACAAAGCAATCATGACCACTCCAACCATGATCAATGCTCGTTGGGTGGGTATGGAAAAGCCGGCCAGAGCGGCATATCCACAGGCGGCAAGCAGGGCGATGACAGCAGCAGCCCGGGGGGCGGGAACAAGCAGCGGTGCCCGCCAGAGCAGGGGCCAGATCCAGCGTCCCAGGAAAAAGGCCATTCCGGCAACCAGCCCGATATGCAGACCGGATATCGCCATTAAATGGTTGGTCCCGGTGCCGGTCAATATCTCCCACTGCTCGTTGTGGATCCTGCTGCGATCACCTATTGCCAGGGCGGTAATCAGGCCGGAAAAGGGGTGATTTTCCAGATGGTGGTCAATCTGCTGCCGAAGATCCTGGCGCAGGCGATCAACGGGGCGGGAGTATTGCTCCGATGCCAGAAAAGTTTGGAGAGCTTTGGTGCGCACATAACCGGTGGCGTTGATCCGTCGTTGAAACAGCCACTTTTCATAATCGAAACCGCCGGGGTTCATAAACCCATGTGGCCGTTTGAGGCGTACGGTCAACCGCCAGCGATCGCCAACGGAGAGCTCTGGCGCTTTGCCATACCAGCTCAACAACACCCGGCGGGGGGTGGAGAACTCTTGCTCTCCATCGCCCGGGGTATCCAGAAGAAATTCAAACCGTGCACGGCGAGAGTTCCGTTCCACCAGTGAAGCGATGGTTCCCTCCACTTCGACATCCACCCCTTCCAGCTGTTTGGGGAGAGTATTGCCGAGCATCCATCCGCCATGAAGAAAAGCCCACAGAAATCCGCCCAGAGTTGCCATCGGCAGCCGGGCCATCTGCCACCGCCATGCCAGCGGCAGGAGAGACGCAGTGAACAGCCAGTAGAGGCCGGGCAGTTCAGCACACTGCTGAAACAGGACTATCCCGAACAGGAAAAAAAGTATCGCCAGACGCATGCGTTGTTATCAAACCCGGAGCGGTCAGGTTATAGATGGGCACCACCAAAAAACTTTTTGCAATAACGGCGTCAGCTCCGTGCGTGAACCCTCAAGTATTCTCTATACAGCAGTTTCCGGCAATAGCTCCATGCATTGCTCTCGATGCTGACTTCCTGCTTCGTTATACCTCGTCCCTCCATGGACTCGTACCTCCTGCATCCATGCCGGTCGTGTGCGCGGAGATTCCTTGTTCTTGCCGAAAAAATAGTGCCTATTATGTTGTATTTATTGCGAGCGGAGTGGACGGTTCTTCAGGTTTTATCGCGCTTTTTTCTTTTTCTGGCAGGGTGGGGCCTCTGTCTGCTCCTCCGGGACATTTTTTAAAATGTTTCTCCCGTCCTCCAGGAGGAAGTCCAGAAAGGTGCGCGCTACCAGTGGCAGCTGCTTTCCTTTCGGATAGGCGGCATACCAGCGCCGCTTCAGAGGAAACCCTTCCACATCCAGTACAGCAATATGGTCGCCCGCCAGCTCCAGCCGCAAACTGTGCAGTGACAGAACGGAAAGACCCAGACCTCCCATGACGGCATGCTTGATTGCCTCGCTGCTGCCCAGATTCATATAGGGTTTTATCTGTAACCCTCTATCGGCAAACAGCTGGTCGATAGCCATACGTGTCCCGGAGCCCGGCTCCCGTATCAGAAAATTCTCCTCCAACAGTGACTGCAAAGGGATGGATTGTTTTTTGGTCAATGGATGCGATGGCGGGGCGACCACCACCAGATCATTGTCCAGAAAAGCGGTTGCCTCAACCTCCAGGCTTTCCGGTATCTTGCCCATGATCAGCAAATCGTCTTCGTTTGAACGCAGACGTTGCAGCATTTTTTCCCGGTTGGTTACTACCAGGCACGGCTCCACATCCGGGTAGCGACGCACGAATGCGCCGAGCAGGTGGGGTATGAAATATTTGGCAGTACTGACGACAGAGATACGCAATTCGCCTTTCACTTCTCCCCTGAGTGAAGTCATGTCATCATCGAGCTGCCCCAGGCGCTCGAGGATGTCCTGCGCTGCGGCCAGGATTTTCCGCCCCGCTGCGGTGGGATGCAGCTGTTTGCCAATCTGCTCGAAAAGCGGCAGATCCACGGTATCACTGAGTTTTTTGATCTGCATCCAGACAGTAGGCTGGGTAAGGTGCAATGCCCTGGCTGCGCGTGTATAGCCCCCAAGCCGAGCAACAGCCTCCATGATTTGCAGCTGGCGCAATGAAGCATGTCGAATCAGGGAGTCGGCCTTCAATTCTTTCATAGACCACGTTCTATATTGATAATACAAATTATCGATTTTTATATAGTAGCAAACTTGCTTATTATCGCCAATGTGCGGATGGAGCGTTTTGCTAATGAGTCCGAACCCCTGTTACGGAATATGTATGGACAACTTAATCGGTAAAAATTCGCGTGAACAGCTATTGTGTTCCGGGCTTGTGACGGGTGTAATAGCGTCAAAATTCAGGGCTTGCATTGTGTGACCTGTGTAAATTTATGGGGGAAGCTCTGTTACATCATGAGCCAACGAACATCCAGGAAGTTATAAGAGGCTACCTTTTATATGACATCATCAATAGACCCCATAGTACTGTTTTTTCTTCTCGGGTTGATTGCCGGGCTGTTGCGTTCGGAGTTGCGCTTGCCGCAGGCCATTTACGAGTTTCTCACCGTGCTGCTGTTGCTGGCCATCGGTTTGAAAGGTGGTATAGAGCTGGCCAAGCAGCCCTTTGGCGAACTGTTGATGCCGCTGCTGGCGGTAATCATTATGGGTACCATGTTACCGCTGGTCGCCTATCCCATACTCTCTCTTGTTGGCCGTTTCAAGCGGGCTGATGCTGCATCCATCGCCGCCCATTACGGCTCGGTGAGTGTTGGTACCTATGCGGTGGCGATCGCCTATCTTGGCGCCCAGCAGATAGACTATGAAGCCTATATGCCCCTGTTTGTGGTTGTGCTGGAGGTACCTGCGATTCTGGTAGGTATCGTCATGGCACGGGGTGTTTCCCGTGATACGGACTGGGGGAAACTGGCTCACGAGGTTTTTCTGGGCAAGGGGGTTGTATTGCTCATGGGGGGGTTGTTCATAGGCTGGATTGCCGGCCCCGAGGGAGTGGAGCCGATTGCGCCGATGTTTTTCGACCTGTTCAAGGGGGTGCTTGCCCTGTTTCTGCTTGAGATGGGGTTAATTGCGGCCAGCCAGATAGGGGGGTTGCGGCGTTACGGTCTCTTCATCGTAGGCTTCGGAATTCTTTTTCCCCTGTTTGCGGCAACAATCGGTACCGTGCTTGGCTGGATGCTGGGTTTGTCAACCGGCGGTACCATCCTGCTGGCGACGCTGGCAGCGAGCGCCTCTTATATCGCTGTGCCGGCGGCCATGCGTCTTACTGTGCCGGAAGCCAATCCGACACTGTCAATCAGTGCTTCACTTGGTGTAACCTTCCCCTTTAATATTCTGGTGGGTATTCCCTTGTATCATCAGTTCGTTAACCTGATTCAAAATCTTGGAGGATGAAGCCTATGCATTTAGAGACCCGGAAGTTGCTCACCATAACAACAGAGGCTGCACTGGAGCAGAGTGTGTTGGAAGATCTGGATCGCCTGGGAGCTCATGGTTATACCATTGTCGATGCCCGGGGCAGAGGGCACCGGGGATCGCGCAATGCCAGCTGGGATCTTACCAGCAACATCCGTATCGAGGTTGTGTGTCCGGAGCAGGTGGCCGAGGCCATCGTTACACATATCAGGGAACATTATTATGCTAACTACGCAATGATTGTGTTTTTGAGCGATGTAGATGTGCTGCGCCCGGAGAAATTCTAGGTGGCGTGGAGGTGAGGGCATTGAGGGGGGCGGATTGTCCGCAACCAGCGTTTTAAAGATAAAAGACTATCCTGTATATAGCATTTATCTAGTATCATCTGTTTTTGAATTGACTTACCATGTTAAATCGTGTTGCTTTGGCAACGCAGTTTTTTAAAGTTTAACCGATCACAATTGCTAAGGAGATTAGTGCAAAATGGCTAAGAAATACGAAGCGGGCGTCAAGGACTACCGCGAAACCTATTGGCAGCCGGACTACGTTCCGCTTGATTCCGATATTCTGGCGTGTTTCAAGATTACTCCGCAGCCTGGGGTTGATCGTGAAGAGGCAGCAGCGGCGGTGGCTGCCGAATCTTCGACTGGCACCTGGACCACGGTATGGACCGACCTGTTGACCGATATGGATTACTATCGGGGGCGGGCCTACCATATTGAAGACGTGCCTGGTGACGATACCTGCTTCTACACCTTTATCGCATATCCGATCGACCTCTTTGAAGAAAACTCGGTTGTCAACGTGTTTACTTCACTGGTTGGTAATGTTTTCGGTTTCAAGGCCATCCGCGCCTTGCGCCTGGAAGATGTGCGCTTCTCCCTGGCTTATATCAAGACCTGTAATGGACCACCACATGGCATTCAGGTTGAGCGTGACAAGCTGAACAAGTACGGCCGCCCGATGCTGGGTTGCACTATCAAGCCGAAACTGGGTTTGTCTGCAAAAAACTACGGTCGTGCGGTTTATGAGTGTCTGCGTGGCGGACTGGATTTCACCAAGGATGACGAAAATGTCAACTCGCAGCCCTTTATGCGCTGGCGTGATCGCTTTCTGTTTGTTCAGGATGCCATCGAAACAGCCCAGGCAGAAACTGGCGAGCGCAAGGGTCACTACCTGAACGTGACCGCACCCTCCCCCGAGGAGATGTACGAGCGTGCCGAGTTTGCCAAGGAGCTGGGAACCCCGATTATCATGCACGACTTCCTGACCGGCGGTTTCTGTGCCAATACCGGTTTGGCTCGTTGGTGTCAGAAAAACGGGGTGCTGCTACATATCCACCGCGCCATGCACGCGGTGCTCGACCGCAATCCGCATCACGGTATCCATTTCCGGGTTCTCACCAAGGCACTGCGGCTTTCTGGCGGTGATCATCTGCACTCCGGCACCGTCGTCGGCAAGCTGGAAGGTGATCGCGCTGCAACGCTGGGCTGGGTTGATTTGATGCGTGAATCATTCGTTCCGGAAGATCGTAGCCGGGGTATCTTCTTCGATCAGGACTGGGGTTCCATGCCTGGTGTCATGCCGGTTGCTTCAGGTGGTATTCACGTATGGCACATGCCTGCACTGGTGGCTATTTTCGGTGACGATTCTGTATTGCAGTTCGGTGGAGGCACCCTTGGACACCCATGGGGTAACGCCGCAGGCGCCGCAGCGAACCGGGTGGCTCTCGAAGCCTGTGTGGAAGCCCGTAATCGTGGTGTTGATGTGGAGCGCGAAGGCAAGGCCGTGCTTACTGAAGCGGCCAAGCATAGCCCCGAGTTGAAGGTTGCCATGGAGACATGGAAAGAGATCAAGTTTGAGTTTGATACCGTGGATAAGCTGGATCAAGTCAATCGCTAATCCGAACATAGAGGAGCAATATAGAAATGGCTGAAATACAAGACTACAAGTCCACGCCAAAGTTCGAAACATTTTCATATCTGCCGGAGATGACGCCGGATCAGACACGAGCACACATTGCCTACATTATCCAGCAAGGCTGGAATCCGGCGATTGAGCATGTTGAGGTGGATCGTGCCTTCAACTACTTCTGGTATATGTGGAAGTTGCCGATGTTTGGCGAGCAGTCGGTGGACCGGGTTCTGGCTGAACTGGAAGCGTGTCACCGTGAATACCCTAGCCACCATGTTCGTTTGATTGGCTACGATAACTTCACACAAAGTCAGGGTCTGGCATTCGTTGTATTCCGGGGACGCTGATTTTATTTGTGGTCGGGGTTTCGCTTTTTGTAGAAAAGGCTAGATGTTACTACATTTCTAAGGATCCCAGGAATTCAAAATGACAGATCTATTGCATACATCCGGGCTGTCGGGACGGGAGCTGGCGCGTGCAAGAAGGCGCGCAATGTCCCGTACTGGCGCAGGTATGGTTGGTCGCGGCGAATCCAGTACCGTTGCAAACGCTGTACAGCGCTCTCCAGCCGGGTCGCATGCTTCGAGGGAAGTGGCAGAAGCATCGGCCAGGCCCCTTACTGGCAAGGCGCTTGCCAAAATGCGCCGGGCCCGGCTTTCCGCAGGAGGGAAGAGCGCATTGGCTTCTTCCGGTATGGCGGCTGGCTCTGCTGAGCCGGCGGCTGTAGCGGTTGATGAAGTTTCCGCCCGCCAAGGGGAGAGAGGCCGGCGGAAGGAGGAGGCGTGCTGTGATGCATGCGCAAACTCCTTGCCATGTGAGGGCGCTAGTATGAGCGAATCTCCGGAAGAGTCCAAAGAGTGCGAAGAAGCGGTGCTTGATACGTTGTGCGAAACACTGGAGAGTGCTCCAGCTGGTCTGGGGCCGGTTTCGTCGAGTGTCCGCGCATACTGTCGCACTCGCCGTAGCCAGCTATCCAGGCAAGGCAAGCAGGCGTTATCTGCCGGAAGAAAGGAAAGGGGCCGGTCGACTGGGTCTGTACCCGCAGCACGTCGGGCTCCCTCTTCACCGTCAGGCAGAGCCCTGGCGAAGGCGAAGCGACTGGAGCGCTGCCGCTTTGGTCAACCTACCAGTATGACCTGCCGCCCCAGCGGCCGGGTTCGTCCCGGCAGGGTTGCGCCGGAAGAGCCGGTGGATGTTGTATCGCGACACACGGAAGAGGTTAGTGCTGAAGATGTGCTGAATGAGCTGTGTGAAGTTGTCGTGAACAATCCGGATAGTTCGGAACAGAATTCCAGCATACGGGCATATTGTCGCGAGCGACGTAACCAGCTCTCCAGGAAGGGGAAACTGGCCTTGCCTGGCAAGGCAAAGAAACAGGCAATCGAGTCTCTGGTTCGTCAGAGTGCCGGTTCTTCCCTGACGGGCCGGGCCGTGGCAAAACTGCACCGGGAGAGCCGTTGCCAGTTTGGTCGTGGTGACAGCTCGGGGTGCCGCCCCAGTGGGCGGGTTCGTCCTGCTAGGGCGTCGTCCAAGGTGGAGGTTGGTACCACATTGTCAGGTCAGGCGGTAACGGGTACCCAGGTAGAGCAGACAGAAAAGATTACCGGTATTGAGTCAGGAGCCTGCCGGGTCGTTACCGGTACGGAATATCTGGGCGTTGAACAGTTCGAGAGCTTTTGCTCCAGTGTTCCCGAGCCTGCCGTAGCCAAAGTGGGCCTGAGCAAAACCAGCCATGGGCAGTTAATGACGGGCCTTGCTGTAGCGGATTCGGAAAAGGTTACCGGCGACGAAGCAGGTGGCTGCAAACGCATTACCGGAAGCGAATACCTGGGCGTCGAGCATTTTGAAGCAGCTTGCAATTCTGCCAGCGGAATCAACCGGACTCAGGATAAAGTTGTCGCGGACCGTTCCGGAAAAGATTTGCGTATCACCGGAGTTGATGAGGCTCGTGACAATGATGTTACCGGGCTGGAGTCCGGAGCCGGTATCAAAATTACGGGCACAGAGTACGTCATCAACAAGGAGCAGGGGGAAGCCCCTGCCAAGGTTCAGGAAAGCCATACGGCTGCCGGAGTGGCGGTTTCGGTTTCAGGGGGAGACGTTTCCCGCGTTGATATTACCGGTGATGAACAGGATGCCTGTCGCCGTGTTACCGGTACGGAATATATTTCCAGCGAGCGCTTTCAGGCGACCTGTGGTGCAAGACCCGAGCGTCCGGCACCCAAAGTGGGTATTGACACCAGCCAGGGAGGAATGAGCGTTACCGGTAATCTGGTTGGCCGCAGCGAAAAGGTTACCGGCAACGAACCCGGCTCCTGCCGGCGTGTGACAGGCAGTCAATATGGAGCCTCTTCCGATGCGGGTTTGTGCGACAACCGTTCGGACAAGGTACACCACATGAGTACTTTGCATGGACGGCCGCTGAGCGGCACAGAGGTTGGTTCCTCTCCAAAGTTGACCGGCGATGACCGGGGCGGCTGCCTGGATGTTACCGGTACGGAATATCTCGGGCAGGAGCATTTCAGGCAAACCTGCTCGCAGACGCCGATCCCTGGCACTGAAAAGACGGGAGTTGGCTATACCTGGAATAATCAGCCGGTGAGTGGAACCCGGGTGGGTCCTGCTCAAAATGTAACAGGTGATGAACAGGGTGTTTGCGAACCGGTTACCGGCAGCGACTATATCGGCCGGGATCAGGTGGGGGAGTTTTGTGCCCCGGCAGCGGTGCAGGACAGCGATCGGCGCCAACGCCACGATACCTCGGTCATGTCTATATCCGGGATCCAGCCAGGTCCGGACGAACGGATAGCCGGTAATTTTCAGCGGGGTGGTTGCCAAAATATTACCGGGACACCTTATCAGGGACCGGGCAGTCAGTGTACCGTAACCGGCGAGAACCGCCAGCCGCGGCAAATGCACCACCTGGTTCGGGCGGTCGGTACGCCGCAGGTTCCGATAGAGCCGAAGCAACGGGGCGGCAGCGGGTCAGCAGAGTCCTATCAAGGTAGCTTTTCCGTGATGTCACCAGCGAGAACTGCGTGGCAGGGTCGGGAGCGTCAGCCGGTCCATAGCAGCGTATACGGCGTGGGAGGTTCCATCACCGGTGTGGTTAACAAGGCGGAAGGTGTTATTTCCGGAACTCCGGAGTTTCGTCACCCCCAGGAGTTGAACGCAGCGCCCGCAGTGACAGTGGAACCTGATGATGCCCAGCGGGAAAGAATTACCGGAGAGGGCCGGGAGGCCGGTACCAGAATTACCGGGGATGACTGGTCACGCAGTAACTTTGTCACCGGAACAGAAGGAATGTTTTCCGCCAAGCGCAACCAGACAATGCGGGGCGCGTCCGTGGAGCGAAACAACATTGGCGCCCATGCACTGAAAGATCGTGAGCGGGTGCAGGCTCCCGTTTCCAGGGTGACGGGTGGCAGCGGTAATGTCAGTTCATCCTCTATGGTTACCTTATCGGGCGGCGCAAGTGGTTAATCGTGTTGACTGGTGCAACATCAAGGTAACGATGAACGATTATCGATCAGGCCATGAACACCAGAAACGCATATAGAAGAACAGCGGCTAGCGGTTCTCATCGTTATATGCAGGCTCCGATCGGTCTGGCGCAGCAGCAAGCGGCGGTGAATCGTGAGATGGAGTCTGTAAATGGCCGGAATACAGCCATATCTCCATCAACGTCGTCTCCAGCGCTGGCTTGCGACACGTTACCCCATCGTGCGTGTCGGCACCCGTTGGCCGATCTGCACGCCAATGCGGAACTGGCGCACTGCGAGCAGA
>JALSHD010000019.1 GCA_026982395.1 Chromatiales bacterium
AGGTTTTTTCCTGGAAATCATGCGCCTTGCACAGTTGCCCGCACTGCGGACACGCATATTCCGAACCCCGATCCGATTTGACCTCCAAATGCAGTTCATGCGGTTTCTTATCTGTATCCAAGTGCTGATCCACCAATTTCCAGGGGGACTGAATCCCTAATCCAAGAAGCAATGTCTCGTTGCCGTCCACGCTTTTTCCTCATGCCAGTATTTTTGGATATACTGGCACAGGTTTTTGGGAGTATTCCACTCAAAACGCCGAAGAGCCAAGAATGGCTTGCTCCCCGCCTGGGGGAGGGGCAAGGGCTGTTGCCCTCAGTTGTCGTTTCCGTTTCAATAACACACAGCATTGTGAATGCTGCCGTGTTAATTGGATTTATGCCCTTCGAGAATCTGTGTCAACTCACAACGCAACTCTTCAGCAACAGTTGCCCAGCTTCTCCCCAGTACACGGGCACGAATGATATCGGCATCCCACTGACGCTCCAGAGCATTATTTATCTCTCTGGCGAGATCATCTGCATCGCCGGGCCTGGTCATAATGCCAAGCGAAGGATTGTTGACTATCTCAGGCACCCCACCAACCCGCGAGGCTACGACCGGTTTACCACAGGAAAAAGCCTCCATCAGTACATTTGGCCAGCCTTCAGTAAGGCTGGGAAGCACCATCAGATCCGCAGCATTTACCCAAAGAGGGATTTCGTCATGTGGCTTTGAACCAGGTAATAAAACATGGTTTGACAATCCAAGTTCCTCAACCAGTGTTTTTAATCGCGGCATCTCTTCGCCATCACCAATTATGACAAGCAGCCGCCCTTCACACCTGACCTGGGCGAATGCCCGGACCAGAATGTCAACCCCTTTTACCGTCTCAAGCCGTGCCACACATACGGTAATTCGATCTCTCTTGTTCAGCCCAAGTGTTTCACGCACTTTGCCTTGTTCTTGCGGATAAAATTTATCCTCTTCAATTCCGTTGGGAATGACCGTGATCCGCTCGGCAGGTACTCCCAGTTTACGTGTCATCTCCGTTTTTAACGCTTCACTGACAGAGAGAACCCGACTGCAATTCCCAAGGGTCCAGCTGATTATTTTTCTCTGAATACAGGGCTTGGTCAGCTGATTGATATCACTCCCCCGGCATCCGATTACCACCGGCAGCTTAAAACATTTTGCTATCAAAACATTGGCGAAACCCTCAGGGAAACTCCAGAAACCAAGTAAAATATCGGGTTTGTCACGGTTTATCACCTGGCGATAGAACCTGTACACCGAAAGAAACATGAAAGGCCCATGCAAAAACCTGAAAATCTTCGGTATGATAAAAAACCGTGGATAGTGCACATGAAGCCCGTCCAGATTGTCCTCGACGGGAATGTTCGCGTAAAAGCTTTGCCCCCTGTTTTTAATGAACGATGGAAAATAAGGAACTGGAACCAGAATTGTCAATTTCTCCCGGCGGGCCAGTTCCTTGACCTGTTTTTTTATGTACACCCCCCGGTTAGGTTCAAACCGGTTGGGGAAAATAGAAGTGGACAACAGTATTTTCATGCGAAAAACAGGTGGGTTCCGAAAAAACTATTCGGAGAAAACGCAAATATTATGTACCCTATCCGGAAACTGCTGAAAAAACGAGCAGCTAAAATCAATTTCACGGTCAGGGGCTTCAGCAACAACAGCTTTGCATGATCTGATGCTGCCAAGGAGAGATACCACTTCCAGAGGGTCAATCCCCACCCGCTTTACCTGTTCCGGGTGTGCTTCAAAAATCACAGCAAATTCACTACTTGATGACAAGGTTTTCAGTGCCCCTTTCACAACAGCAAGTTCACCCCCTTCAACATCGATTTTACAGAGGATTCTATGAGAATCCGGCAAACCCAGTTCGTCTATTTTGATAACCTGAATATCGCCCTGCTCCGAGGGAACAATAAATGCGGCGTGGTTATGGGAGTCATGGTCAGGAAACCTCAATTCCCCGGTCCCGTGAAAATCAGCAACCGCCATATTTTTGGCCTCCGCCTTGATAGGGAGCAATTCGAGATTGCTTGTCAAGTGACCATAAGATCTGACGTTGGGCTCAAAAGCGATAACTTCCTGAACACCTTCACAAGCCGATACCAGAAGCGCGCTGAACAGCCCTATATCAGCCCCACAATCCAGCAAGAGGAATGGCTCATCTGTTCTCGAAATACGGGAACTGATCAGGTTAATCAGCTTATACTCATAGTGTCGGATATCGCTCAGGTTGTATGAGTCGTTATAAGCGGGAACATCAATTCTGACATCACGATTCAGTTTGACGCGCACCAAGACATCCAGCAAACCTCTTGAGCGAGCTGCAGCCTCGAGGTGGTGGCCACCCCGAATCCCTTTTTTCTGTAAAAAATGTGCTACTCGCAGAACCCAGGGAGGTGAATCCACGATTTTATAATCCGGTTTGGTGTTATTCATCATTTTATCCAGCGGACAGTCAGTAAGATACGAAAAAACAAAAGTAACTACTTATTTTATTAACTCGGCAACAATATATATCGTGTTCAGCCGTGGCGTGCCGGTTCGCAGCAAGGCAGCCCATCGCCGCTGTAGCCACTCTACAGCAAGATGGGCTAACGCAGTCTGCGGGCCGGCACGCCACGGCCTGTCGTTGAATTCATAGGACCAGGGGCCTCAGGCAGGCCCGGACCTGCGTTTCAGTAGCAGTCGACCCAGCCAAACAAGCTGTCGACTCCTCACTGTGCGGTTATGTTGCCGGTTCAGTAGCAGACTATTTTTTCACCCGAAGGGGCCGCATCGGTGAGTTATGCCAGCCGGACACCTTTCCGTAGCGGAACTCGATATATGATGGACCATAGTCCCAGCGCAATGTGGTTTTAAACAACGGCTCGCCCTGGATTCGGGATACATCATCGTAACTTGATCCAATACGAATAAGTTCGCGGTTTGACGAAAAAGGATCCGCGTCTGCTGGCGGTGCTCTGACACCCTCCCGGGTGTCACCAAACTCAAACCGTGCTGTTACTGGCGCTTTTCCCACCTCTGCAATGTTCTGATCACCCATGCGGCCACCCGGAACGTGGCTGGCTGCAAAGTGTTCTTCCGATGAAGACCACAATATCCATGCGGCAAACATTATAAGCGCCCCCGCCAGCAAAGGTCTCCTCCATAGCCGATTGTCTTTACTTTTCTTTTGCAGACCAGATTCGTTTTCCCCGGCGGCTTCTACAGCGTCACCGGAAAAAACAGGATGGCGCCTCTCGGGGTACGCCCGCAAAGGCATACGCCCATGCGCCTTGTAATAGTCAGCTATAGTGCGCATGGCCAGGTTAATCGCACGCTGCTTTTTCTCGGCATTTTCCCTTGCGGAAGGATCATGCGGATGTCTGTCTGGATGCCAGCGCTGGGACAACAGTTTGTACTGTCGACGCACCTGTTCCCAGCTGCACCCGGGTTTCAAGTTCAATATGCGGTAGCAACGAATAAAATCCGGTTTTTGGCTAGCTTGCATATTTCATATTCGCGCCCTGACAACATCAGCGTTGATAGCTAAATGCGGCAAAAATCATCAGATCTCTGTAGTCAGAACTGTCCACACTACTATCCCGGTTTTCCCATGCTGCACGGAAGCTATAGGAAAGGCGAGGGTTGCGCTCAACAAATATGCCAAGAAAGGGGGATGTTGTATCGTCACTTCGGTCGTCAATCTCGTAAACGGTACGAGCGAAGGAGATACCCAGGTTGGTATTTATGTTTGCCCCAAAACCCCTGTTCAAACTGACCCGGATATTGAATAGATGTTGATCCAGATCCGGACTGTTTAAAAAATCCTGTTTCTGATAGTGCAGAGCGGTCTCCAGAGCAGACTGAGTCCACTCTGTACGATAGGCCAGTTCCAGTTCGCTGTTTGTAAATACTTGCGATGAGATTATGCTGGCGCTCGCTGGTGCTGCCCTGCTGCTTCTGGCCACCTGCTGGGCCGCATCTGAAAATCCATGGTTGAACCCGACTATCAACCGGCTTGCGGATGAGATCAACCGGTTCCACACTAGGCGAGCGGAAGGGCCGAATTCACTGTTGCCGCTGGCGAAATCAATTCCGAGCCCACCCAGCTCTATTCGCAGGCCTGATCTGCCGTATTGCTGGTCCCATGCGGCAAACAGACCTATCTGCTGATAATCGTCTGCCTCCTCGTTTTTGAAATCAACACTGTTCCATATCAGGTTTGCAGACACATCTGTCGAAAGAGCGCGCTCCTGAATCAGGCTGGTGCCAAGATACCAGCGGTTACTGTTAAATGCGGTGGTCTCCTCGGCGTAGGAGTTCATATAGCGCATGTCGATAGTTGCCCGGGTTGTGCTGCCAATCCGGTAGTCCATACTGGGCCCGGTTGAAAACATGTTGGTTTGCTGAATATTTCCGGGGATCCACGCCCGGCGACTTGAAACGGGTTCTACAGACAAGTTATTCTCAACTATCCAGAACAACCGATCCCGCAACAGCGCCCATCTAAGATCTGCATTAAGGTAGCTGCGAATCTCGTTTTCAAACACACCGCTCAAATAGGACAGATGTTCTACGTTGAAACCAACACTTCCTTGCAGATCGACGCTGTTTTCTTCATAGTGCACACCAAATCGCACCGCATTTGTGTACTCTTCTATCTCCCGGTCGGCCGTGCGGCCAATATTGGTCGAATAGCCCAGCTCATCTCCGACGGTATAACTCCACTCACCACCATGCACAACGGGCACAGCAGACAACAAAACCACTGCCTGCGCCGGGATTACAATACGGGAAATCATCCTTGGTTTTATAATACTCACCGCCCTTCCGAAAATACCACGCCTGCCAGTTTATCCTTGCCAATCTCCACTGCTACTTCGGCAATCTGCCTGCGAGTCGATTTTGCATAACCCACACACAAGATCACTGCGTCGCTCAAATCGGCCAGAACCCTGGCATCCGGGGATTCTGCTACGGAGGGTGCATCGATAACAACAAACCGCTCTCGGTAACGGGAACGCACCTCTTCAAGAAATGCTTCCATATGAACCGAGGTAAAATAATCAGAAACCGACTCATGTTGCTGCCCGGCCGGTACCAGTCGCAGTCGGGGTATACCTGTAGGATGGATCAACTGTTCTACCGACACGTCCTGTGAGTTTTCGATAAAATCGGTAAGACCATATTTGCAGTTGATATCCAGAAGCTCGTGAAGGCAGGGGTTACGGATATTACAATCCACCAGCAAGGCTGTTTTTGTATCATCAAGTGCTATCGCCGCGGCCAGGTTTGATGCGGTAAAACTGCTCCCGCTATCAGAAACTACCGGGGAAACCATCACTACAAACCCCTCCCCCTGGTTCATGGTGAACAGTTTGGCCCGAAGCCCGCGAAACGCATTTAGCACATTGCGATCGGTCATCCCCGGGTGAATGATCTTCAATGAACCAAGCTGTTCGGTGGTCTTTATCTCCCCCTCATGCATACGGCTTATCTCGCGAGCCGATTCCAGCCGCCGCTCTATATTGTTCCCGGTCCCCCGAGCCAGAATCTCTTTATGCACTTGATCGTCCATAGGTTAGAATTTATTATAAATCGAACTATTGAACCCGTATGTTATTGTTTTTTGTTGTATTTATATTGCGTGGGTATACCGCATATAACCAACATAGCCATAACCGGAAATCACGGCAATAACCACAAGCGCCAGACCTATATTGACCAATCGCCCCAGGTTTCTGTCTCGCGGCGTTTTCAGCGTTGGGATCACTGCCAAAATTCGTAGTTTCAGGTCTTGCTGGAGCACAGCATATTGCCGGACCCTTGGATCAATCTGAATGAGCGTTGCCACCATAGCCAGCGGAATACCGGCACCTAGCAACAGGCCGGCCATCATGAAATGAAGCAGTCGCAATCCGGTTGGTTTAAGCGGCAGAACCGCGGGCTCCTGGATTTTGAACGATAGCCCTTGCCCCTCCTGATCAAGACTCATCGACACACGCGCGTTCTCCCGGCGCCGAAGCAAATCGCTGTATAGAGTACGATTTACTTCATAATCCCGCATCAGCTCCGCGAGTTCTGCCTCCGAATCGGTAATGCGAACACTACGCTCCAGTGCCTCTGTCAAAAAACCGTTGGTAATCTGAACCCGGGTTTCCAGAGTGGCTATTTCGGTACGCGTGTCGGAAAGTTGCCGTCTTAACTGCTGATACAGCGGGTTACGCTGGATGGCAGCCACCCGGGAATCATTTTCACCACTCTGAAGTGCCGCAATAATCTCATTACGCCGCGCTGACTCGACCAGCACCAGCTCCTCCATTTCGCGAATCTGGTGATTCAGGCGAACAACATCGGGGTGGCTCTCCTTGTAGTTCAGCAGCAGATTATCACGCTGCTGCTGCAGCTCGGCAATACGTTCACGAAACTGCTGCTCCTTGGTCAACTGCTCCGAGAAGGCAGCTTCTCCGGATAACTGCCTGTTCAGCGCCTTTTCCCGCTCACGCGCCTCGCTAAGCTGCAAACGGGTCTGTTCGAGTTGCTGCCGTAACTGGGTAATACGCGCTTCAACGTCAGTTTGTGAGCCGGGCCGGGCATCAGCATTGCTTCCTCGAAACTCTTTCAGGCGGATTTCGGCATCGAGCAGCTTTCTGTGATACAACTTGACCTGGTTATCGACAAACTCAAATGCCGTACGGCTTTCATCCCTTTTGGCCTGAAGACTTTCATCAATAAACAGCGAGGCAAGGCGCTCGGTGGTTTTGAATGCCCGCTTGGGATCGCTATCCGTATAGGAGATACGGAGCAATCCTACTCCAACACTTTCAACACGGGTGCGTTTCGATATCTCTTCAGCCGCCATTTCAATCTGAAGCGGCGTCATTTGGACGAGCGGCCAGCCGGCATATTCCATCACCTGCTCCAGTACGCGCCGGCTCAGAATGATTTCCCGCGCATTTCCAGCCAGGGACTGAACACCTGTAGCTACCGCTGTACCTTCCATCAAGGGCGCGATGATGTTTTTTTCACTGGCCAGAATGGTGGTGGATGACTCGTATTTTTTGGGCCAGTATAGCCCGGCGATTAGAAACAGTATTGCAACAACGGCAAATATCAGAACCATCTTCCCCTTGTTGGCCCTGATTTCACTACGTGCCAGATAGATCCACTGCTCGATATTCATCCGCGGACCCGCCAGCTAGAAACGCCGCTCCGGGACAGAAATAATATCACCCGGCATCAACTCGTAATTTGTATCCAACTCCCCTTGGTAAAGGATTTTTTTCAGATATACCGGAAAAGCCTGGGACTTTTCTGCCTGTTTTCTGTACAAAGTAGTACGGTTGGAGGCCGCAAATTCGGTCACCCCGCCAGCGGCAAGTATCGCATCAAGAACAGTCATCCCCGGCCGGTGAGAAATGGATATGGGCTGGGTAACGGCACCGGTAACCCGCACTCTTGTGAGATAGGTGTGGCTGACAAGCTCAACCACACTGACGGCGACTTGCGGGTCACGAATGTACTCCCCCAGTTTCTCCCGTATGGATGCGGCAACCTGCTCCGGGGTCTTCCCCCCGGCCTGAACATCACCGATAATCGGCATGGTTATCTTGCCATCCGGACGTACAGGGCCGGTTACCGAAAGTTCGGCATTGCGCCACACTGAAACGGCAATTACATCGTCAATACCGATATGGTATTCGGTTGCCGGCGGCATATTCTCTTCAGGTACAACGGCTACCGGCGGAGTAGTGGTACAGCCGAAGGAAAATAACGGAAGCAAGACAATAAACAGAACGGATCTAAACAAAAACATCAACGTTTTCAGCACCCCTACATTTATCTAATCTGGCGGCAGTCTGGCGCCCTGTAATTTACGGATTGGCATACCATTTGCTGCTAATTTAATGTTATACGGCCAGTCGGGTATTGTATAATAGGTGAGTTATCATGGCAATTCTCATGACCGATACAAAATTTATACTTTGTGCTGCTTCTGCGGGGTTATAATCGGGGGCTGCACCAACTATCCAGGCACGGGGGAACGACTCCATACGCTGAATCTTTCGACTCGGTCCATTTAAAAACAAATATTCGCCTGGTCCAGCAGGCAAATCACTCAACAATACAAAAAAACGGAAGTAATGCAGACAGCACAGGCCAGAGCCCCTTTTTTTCTCATTCTGCTCTACCTCACACTGGTATTTGTCCGGCCGCAGGAGTTTTTGCCTGCACTGGAGGGAGTTCCGATCCTCCCCTTGACATTAGCCATTACACTGTTTTCCTGGCTGCTATCCAAACAGAAGAGCATTGAGCCTCAGCAGTTTTATGCCGCCACCCTTCTGTTTTTTTTCATCATAGTAACTGTTGCCCTTTCCGGCTGGGTTGGTGGCATGGTTCCAGCAGCTGCCAAGCTGCTTCCTACCTATGTCCTGTTTATCCTGATTGCGAGCACCGCCACAACACCTGGACGCCAGAGGCTTCTCATGTGGATATTTGTCGGTGGTGCCACAATGATGGCAGCACATGGGATACAGCAAAAATTTACCGGCACCGGATGGACAGGTGAAGTGCCCATTTTGGGGCGTATACGCTATATCGGGATTTTCAACGACCCCAATGATGTTGGTCTGCTTCTTGTCTGTTCCCTGCCAATGGCATTTTATCTGTTTTTCTATTATCGCAATGCACCGGGCAAACTGTTTATTGCTGCTGCTATCGCGATCATTCTGTACGGTGTGGTATTGACCAACTCCCGCGGTACTACGCTGGCAACAGCCTTATTGGCAGGGCTTTATCTCTGGCGCCATCAGGGAGTGATCAAAACAATGGTGTTCGGTGCGGCACTAATACCCGTCATACTAATGATGTCTACCCGGATCAACACCATCAGCACCGATGAGGCCTCGGCACATGGCCGCATCGAGTCCTGGTATGAAGGGTTTCAGATGCTGAAGTCCAACCCTGTTTTTGGAGTAGGATTTGATCGCTTTACCGACTACAACCCCCTCACGGCGCATAACTCTTTCGTATTGGCACTTGCCGAACTGGGGGTGTTCGGCTATATCATCTGGTTCTCTTTCGTATTGTCATGTGTAGCGATGATGCTATATCTCCAGGCGCCCCCTCAACCCAAAAAAAATGACTGGGATGATCTGGTGGCACAATATAGCAGGGAATCCGAAAGCCGGCCGGTTCTATCCCTTAAACCCGAAGAGTGTTGCGATACGAAAAAAACTGCAGTAGCAGTATACGACGTCAGCCCGGAAGACCGCGCCATAGCCAATGTGCTTTTTTTCTCGTTCATCGGTTTTGCTACCACTGCCTTTTTTCTCAGCCGGACCTATGTGGTAGTGCTGTTTATATTGTGTGCCATGGCAACCAGTCACTATCTGGGGAGCCGTCAGCGCACTCCCGAGTTGCCGGCATATGGCTTTTTCAGCCATCTGGGGCTCTGGGTCACCCTGTCACTCATTTCGATTGTGATGCTCTACCTCATCACTAGAGTCCTGATCCAGTTAGGGTGACAAGGCAATATACATAACACAAAAAACTTGAGGATATTTATCAGATGTTTAATTACCTTGGCTTTGCCAGCGCCGTTTTCCTGCTCCTGATTCTGGCATCCGTTCTGCTCTGGCGTGAAATACGAAATAAACAGATGCATTTGTGGCTGGGCTCCTATATAAAGCGAAAACAGCGACCAAAACACAGTGGGCCGACCCATATCCTTTTCTGTTTTGTGGATCACTATGAACCGATGTGGTTGAAGGTTCATTATGAACAGGAGGTTGAGCGGGTCAAACGCTGGGTTCAGGATTATCCCCGACTGGTTCAAACCCACCAGGACGCGGATGGATGTTATCCAAAGCACACTTTTTTTTACCCGGAGGAGGAGTACCGAAAGGAACATCTCGATGCAATAGCTGATCTGTGCAGCAAAGGATTCGGTGAACTGGAGATTCATCTTCATCATGATAATGACACTGAAGATGGACTGCGGGAAAAACTTCACCGGTTTACCAGATTACTGCAGAAAGAACATGGTGCATTGAGTTGTTTTCCCGACACAGGCAAACCTGCATGGGGGTTTATCCATGGCAACTGGGCACTGGATAACTCTCTCGCTGACGGCAGTGGATGTGGCATCAATAACGAACTGATTATCCTGAAAGAAGAGGGTTGCTATGCCGATTTTACTCTCCCTTCAGCCCCCAGCAGCGCGCAGACCAGCAAGATAAACTCCATTTACTACGCCAAGGATGATCCCGAAGCCCCCAAATCCCACGACGATGGGCGGGATGTTCATGTCGGCGGAAAACCCTGGGGTGATTTGATGATCATTCAAGGACCGCTGATGCTGAACTGGAAAAACCGCAAATGGGGCATCCTTCCCCGTATTGAAAACGGGGATATCCGCAGCGTTAATCCCCCCACGCCGGAAAGGGTCGATCTCTGGGTGGATGCGGGAATTCATGTGCAGGGAAGGCCCGAGTGGCTGTTTATCAAAATATACACGCACGGTACCCAGGAGAGGGACATGGACTGCCTGCTGGGTAAACCGGTGAACCAGATGTTCAGCTATCTGGAGCAGCATTACAATGATGGTACCAACTACGTGCTGCACTACGTCAGTGCCCGGGAGATGTACAACATCGCCAAGGCCGCCGAGGCAGGGAACAGTGGCAACCCCGATGATTACCGTGACTTTATCCTCCCTCCTCCCGCCAACTGCGCGAAAACATAGATGACTATAACTACTCGAGTCATTCACTCACTGAAGTGGTTGACTTTCACAAAATTGTTATCCCAGCTTCTTCGCTGGACGGTAACATTTATTGTCATTCGCCTGCTGATGCCAGAAGACTATGGAATTTATGCCATGGCAGAAGTGGTGATGTATTTTTTCGCCCTGTTCAGCGGTGCCGGATTGGCTTCCGCACTGGTTCAGGTTCGTGACTTCAATAAAAACCAAGTGCGCCAGATTTTCGGCCTGCTGATCGTAATCAACCTTTCTCTCACCCTGATCGTATTTCTGCTGGCACCATCAATTGCCGATTTTTACCGGGAAGAACGCATAATACCTGTACTTTATGCGCTCCTTATCGGTTTCCTGACAGTCACCATTGAAACCTTGCCCACAGCCATGCTGGAGCGGAAAATGCGTTTCAAGGCGCTGTCATTAATTGAACTGGCAGCAGCAACAATTTCAGCAATCGTAACACTGGTTCTGGCACTATACGGCTATGGAGTATGGAGTCTGGTTTTTGGCCATCTCAGCGAACTGGTAATACGTGCCGGACTCAAGTTTGCTGCGCACCCGGTCTTGTTGCTACCGCAATTCCGTTTTGGAGAATCCACTCACCTGATTACCTTCGGTGGAATCAAAACCCTGACCTTTATGGCCTGGTTTTTTCTTGTCAGCATTGACACCATCATTGGCGGCCGGCTTTGGGATGCAAAAACACTGGGGATCTATGCCGTCGCCCTGCAACTCTCCTATATCCCCCTGAACAAGCTGGTACCATTGGTCAAAAAAGTGGCCTTTCCTGCATATTCAAAGATCAACCAGAGCGAAGGCGATATGGCTCCCTATATCATGAAGGCCAATAGTCTGATCCTGATTATGACTTTTCCAGTGTTTTTCGGATTTTCAGCAACAGCATCAAGCCTCGTACCACTTCTGATGGGCGAAAAGTGGCTGGCGGTGATTCTGCCAGCCAGCCTGATTCCGCTGATACTGCCGCTTCGTGCTTCTCAGGAGTTGATGGATCCGGCCTTTGAAGCATCCGGGCGCCCTTTGGATGCACTGAAAAACTGGCTGATTGTTCTATCGATACTGGCGCCCATGCTCTATATCGGCGCCCTTCATGGCGGGATAATCGGCATGTGCCTGGCGTGGGTGATCGGTATCCCGATCAGCTACATCATAACCTCCTGGCGAGCAATCAAATATCTGCATCTTCCCGCAATACCCTACATGGGAGCAGTGTTCAGGCCCCTGCTTGCGGCTACTGTTATGTTTGCTGCAATCCATCTGTTGCGCTACCTCATTGAAGGGAGCGTTCCTCTGATATTATTGCTGGCACTTGAGATTCTGCTGGGCGCAGCCGTCTTTCTGGCAATGGCCTGGCTTGTCTGTCGCCAGGAGCTGTTTCAGCTGCTGGAGTTGGGCAAACGACTGAAAAAATAACCCACACAGCTTTGACGCATCCGTGCGAATCGTCAGCAATAACTGGCGTTTTGTAGCAGTGTTTTTGTTGGCTGTTTTCTCTCGCTCGATCCTCAAGAAGAAACAAACGAGGTTCCCATTCTCATCACATGAGGTACAGAATGCAGACCTTGCTTCCTTTCTATACGACAGGAAACTCTGCAAGGTCCAACGATGGTTTCCTGACAACATGTTTTTCTCTCAAGCTCTGGGGGGCGACGACCAGATTCAGGGTGTTGCTCTAAACGGTCAACTACAGAAAAAACCTCCTGATATCGCTGGAACAGATGCGGTATATTGTGGGATAATGTGCTGTATAAGAACAGTAGCACAACCATTCAGCAGGCATGAAAACCCCAGAATAACTGCTTCAGACTGCTCCTGAAATGCACCGACTCGGGAGAGGAAGCGCAAGCTTGTACCGAACAGAAGGTTTAAATGCAGCATAGCGCACGGATGTAAGGGAGATGGCGCAAGGCCAGGCCGGTCACCTACTACAAAACATGGTTCAAATCAACACACCATGCGGAAACAAGGAAAGGAACAGACTCATCGTGAATGGAACAACCCACCTCAAGGTATTGCATACTATACTTTCCCTGGATTGCGGGGGACTTGAGCGACTGGTACTCCATCTATGCAAAGAGGGAGCCGCGGCCGGTGATAACGTTACCGTATTGTGCCTGAATCACCCGGGCGAACTTGCTGAAGAACTGAAAAAAAATGGAATCGAAGTTGTCTGCCTGTATCGCAAGCCCGGTTTAATGAGCCTGCCGGATGCACTGCGCTTGAGGAAACTCATTAAACAGATTTCACCTGACGTCATTCATTCCCATCAGATGGGAGCAACCCTTTACGTGGGCACTACCGCAAGGAGCCTTCGCATATCTGCTGTTTTTCATACCGAGCACGGCAATCATGACTACTCAAGCTGGCAGCAACGCTTGCTTGCAACCATCGCTTTCCGGACAGCCAGAAAAATCTACTGCGTTTCAAGGGACATTGCCAATAATCTCGAGAAACACCGCTTGGTTGGAAAAAGCCGGCTAACCGTACAGGCAAACGGCATCCCATTACCCACTGATAAAGAGCTTCAGTCAAAAACACTGACTAGAGAACAGCTTGGAATTCAGGAAGAAGCAATAATCTTTGGCACGGTGGGAAGACTTGTCAGAGTAAAACGGCAGGAACGGCTCCTGAGTGCTGTCGCAGCACTGGCAAAGCAGGACAGGAAAGTACATTTGATTATTGTTGGCGACGGGCCTCTGCGCAGCGAACTGAAAAGCTTTGCAAGTAAGCTGGAAATCAGCCACCTGGTTCATTTCGCCGGTTTCCAGCTTGACCCGATCCCGTACCTCACTCTCCTTGATATATTCGTATTAACCAGTGACTCCGAGGGGTTGCCAATGGCGCTGCTGGAGGCATGGGCTGCCAGAAAACCGGTGGTAGCAACTGCGGTAGGCGGTTTGCCGGAAGTCATTGAAGATAATAAAAACGGCCTGTTGCTCCGCCCGGGGGATCAGGAACAACTGATCGAAGTACTGGCTTCACTGACTACCGATCCGGACAGGCGCAATCGCCTGGGCAACAGTGGTCGCTCCCTTGTCGCAGAAAAATACAGTGCGGAAAAAATCGCCCTTTCC
Source organism: Chromatiales bacterium (assembly GCA_026982395.1). Classification (GTDB taxonomy): domain Bacteria; phylum Pseudomonadota; class Gammaproteobacteria; order Thiohalospirales; family Thiohalospiraceae; genus DRMK01. Next base: position 13,855 of record JALSHD010000019.1, read on the forward strand.
TATCGAGAAGAGTATTTGTCGCTGCTGCATTAACCAATGCCATGTACAACCAACCCATCTCCATTAAAGAATATAACCAGACCGCTCTCCCCGCAGGAGAATTTAACTTGATGAGCAATAAACAATGATCAACAAACTAAAAACAGCCATTGTCGGATGCGGACAAATTGCAGACGGTCACATCAGCGAAATCCAGAAGCTGGATTGCGCTGAAATAGTTGGCGTCTGCGATTTGGAAATTCTGATGGCTGAGCAAGCTGCTACCCGTTTCGGCATCTCACGGTACTATGATAAATTTGGTGAGATGCTGGAAAAAGAGAATCCGGATGTAGTACACATCACCACTCCCCCCCAATCTCATCTGTCGCTAGCCTCGGCAGCAATCGATGCCGGCTGCCATGTTTACGTTGAAAAACCATTTACCCCCACATATGATGAAACCGTAAAACTCATCGAGCATGCAGAGGAGAAAAACCGAAAACTGACCATAGGCCATATTTATTTTTTTGATCCACCCGCTCTGGCTCTGAGAGAGATGGTAAGCAGGGGCACCATGGGCGAGCCGGTTCATGTAGAAAGCTTCTACGGGTATAATCTTGCCGGCCCTTTTGGCAAGGCCATCATGAGCAACAGCACCCACTGGGTACACAATCTGCCAGGCAAATTGTTCCAGAACAACATTGACCATTTGCTAAATAAAATTATTGAGTTTGTTGATGATGAACAACCCTTGATCAAGGTATTCGGCAAGGTTCAACGAACCTCGCGGCTTGGCGATATCCGCGACGAGATGCCGGACGAATTACGGGTTATGATTCAGGGCAGTTCAACCTCCGCCTATGCAACATTCTCTTCCCATATAAAACCAACAGCCCATTTTATGCGGCTATATGGGACCAAAAACATCGCTCATGCAGACTTCGTTGCCCGTACCCTGACCCTGGAACAGGAGCCCACACTGCCCAGTGCGATTGGCAGACTGCTTCCGGCGTTCAATATGGGCAAACAGTACAAACGGGAAGGCTGGAAAAATGTCCGCCGATTCCTGCGCTCCGATTTCCATTTTTTTGCCGGGATGCACAATCTTGTTTCCCGTTTCTATGACAGCATTCTCCTTGATACACCGCCCCCCATCTCGCACCGGGACATCCGGCGAATCGGATGGATGATGGACGAAATATTCCGCCAACTCGAAGAACAAGTGAAAAAATCATGACTGTACTTGTAACTGGATCAAACGGTTTCCTCGGATCAGCCCTGGTTGAGCGGCTGGCGATTCACGGTATACAGGGCATCCGCTGCTTTGTACGCGAGGGGAGTGACCGAGGCCGACTCGAAGCTCTGAAAAAAAAATACCCCGATGCAGGAATTGAATATTACGTAGGAACATTGATATCCCGTGAATCCCCTGTCCGGGCCGTTCAGGGTGTCGATACTATCTATCATTTAGCTGCTTCTCTGGGCGGAGCTCCTGCGGATATGTTTCTCAACACAGTCGTTACGACAAAATATCTGATGGAAGCGGTGATTTCTGAAAACCCTGATGTAAAAATCATCCATATCAGCTCTTTTTCGGTTTATGGTGTTGCCGACCTCCCGGCCGGAGCGACCATTACAGAACAAACCCCACTGGAAAAACACCCGGAGAAGAGAGACCCGTATGCATTTGTCAAATGGCACCAGGAAAAGTTGCTTCTGGACTACCAGGAACAACACGGGTTTCCGCTGGTCATCCTCAGACCTGGGGTCATATACGGTCCGCATGGAGGCGCCATATCAGGCAGAGTTGGACTGCAACTGGGGGGGATCTTTCTCCATCTGGGTGGAAACAATATCCTGCCACTAAGTTATGTGGATAACTGTGCTGAGGCCATCGTGCTTTGCGCAACTCAGAAATCGGCAGGAGTATCTGTTTTCAATGTGCATGATGACAATCTTCCCACCTCCCGTGAGTACCTTGGAATCTACAAACGACAGGTGAAAAAGATTTGCTCCATTCCCGTTCCATATTTTGCATTGCAGTTCATCTCCCGTGCAGTGGAACGTTATCACCACTATTCAAAGGGTCAGCTCCCGGCAATCTTTACTCCATATAAAACAGCAAACCTGTGGAAGGGAAATCGATTTGACAATGCAAAGCTCAAAAGCACTGGATGGACTCCCATCGTATCCACAGCCGAGGGAATACAGAACACCTTTGACTATTTCAAAGAAAATTCCTAAAGGGCATCTCTGAAAATAGTGATTTTTCGCTAGAGCAAGGAAGCTCCGTGCATTGTATTGAGGTGTTAGAAACTTTCATCTGCAACAATCGAAGATGGCTGTTCAGCCCTTCCGGTCACAACCTTTTCCAGAAAATCAGCCAATTGTCCAGCCTGGTGTTGGCGGCTGAACTCCGAGATCTCACGAGGTTCAGCCCTGTCTGGCTCAATACCTGCCATTCGCTGTCTAATTTTTTTCTCTATCCAGTTGCAAATACCGGCGATGTCACCCCCGGTGTAATGCCCGTCGGGAAAATACCGGGAAACAATATCGGCAGTTTCACCTTTTGGAGTAATTGCCAAAATTTCCTTGTTCATGGCCAGATACTCGAATAGCTTGGCAGGTACCACGCGTTCGGCTCCATCAACATCACTCAATAACAAACACAGCACATCCGCCGAATTCATTAGAGAAATAGCTTCGCTATGCTCACAATAATCCTGAATATGTAAATGACAACCTGTACTCCCGAGCTGTTCCAGCAATACCAGTTGATGTGACATTTTTCTACCCACAAAAATCAATTCCAGCTTATCCATCAGCGTTGGCTGTTGTGCAGAAAGCTGTATGATCGCCTTTACCAGTGGTTCAACGGTAGTAAGATTCCACAACGTCCCGGTATATACAATTCGCAGTTTGCCATCCGTTTTTTTCTCCGTGCTGTGTTCGGGAATAGCGCTAAAATCAGCATCATCAAATCCGTTATAAATACAGATCCCGGGTAACCGGGCACCAAACTCTCTGGCGCGCTCGATAACTCGCCAGGTACTCGCCGCTGTGGTAGCTACCAGGCCATCCGAAGAACGCAAAATAGCACGCTGCATTCTTTGCTGGATGAAAAGCGATATACGATCACGTTTACTGTTCTCCAGATAGGTGCTGCTAAGATCCCATTCGTCACGATAGTCCAGCACAAGAGGCAGGCCGGTTTTCCGTTTCAACCAGCGGCCAAGCAACAGACTTGAGTAAGGAGGCGCGGTGGAAAAAATAATGTCATGCGGAGTCTCGCGCAAAACCTCGACTGCTTTGCGGTATGCCGTCGGAAACCAGAGAATTTGCGGATCGGGTTGAAGCAGTATCCCCACCACACTGCGCAATACTCTTTTTGCCCCCTGGATAAAAGATACCTTCTTTTCCGGTGATGACACATGCGCTACACCATCCGGTCGGGCAAGCCTGGCTTTGTACTGATAGCCTGGCTCAAAAGTGCGCGCCTTGTGAATTACTGTAGCCTCCGGAATATCATCAAACAGGCTCTCGTCGAATACCGGCACCGACGGGTTTTCAACCGTCAGCACAGTGACATCCCAACCAAACCGGTGAAGATATTTAATAAATTTGACCGGCCGCTGAACGCCAGCTCCACCGACCGGCGGAAAAAAATAACAGATAAAAAGGACTTTTCGCCGGCCGCCCTCCTTTACGCCGTTTTTTACTACAGTCATCGTTGTACCCATTCCGACAGCCGGACGTAACGGGCACAGCCGGCTTGATCATTATTGTTTGCCAGAACCCGAACAATATGTGCCGCCCAGGGGTGATTGTCGTGCAATAATACGATATCGCCTCCACGGGGGTGATAGCTGGCACCCCAATCCACTGCCTGCTGCTGTGATTGCATCTGATAGTCACGGGGATCGATGTTCCAGAGCGCTATACTCATTCCCTGTTTCCACAATCCAACTTGCTTGCCAACAGTCAATTTTCCTTTGGGTGGGCGTACCAGTTTGCAGGGTTGATTGCCGATATCCTCAAGAAGATCTCGCGTCTTCCGGACCTCGTCGAGAAATTGCCGTGTTGAAGTCTTGTGTGGCTCCGAATGTGTATAGGAGTGATTTCCCAGACCATGCCCTGCCGAAGCGATTCGATGGACAATATCGCGATGACGGACAACTTTTTCACCAATCACAAAAAAAGTTGCAGATATTTGCCATTTCTCCAATAAATCCAGAAGTTTTGGCGTAATATCCGGATCGGGGCCATCATCGAACGTCAGTGCTACCTCATGACAACCTCGGCGGCCACCAGGCAACCTTCCCGGAGAAGGGCCACACGTCATAAACATCCGTCGTGGAATAACCGCCCTGCAGGAAGTTTTTACTACCTGACGAATAAAACTCATGGAACAACCTTTCCTGAAAAGGGCATATCTTTCCCAACGGGAAAATACGGAACCTCTGTTTGCATTTCACCCCCTACAGCTCCCGCTACTGCAACTGTCATCCAGATGGAATCAGAAAGAAAAACCAAACGAAAACACGGTGGAGATAACCAAAAAAAACAACCAGAAACCCCAAAAATCTCCAAATCTTTTTTTAGCAATAGCGGGTACAGCGACTCAAAAACCCTGAAACCGGACTCTCGGTGAGCAGTCAACAGGTTATGTAACTGCTCATTTCCAGCGCAGAGGCGGCGCGTTTCAGGAGCAATCTGAGCAGTGACCAAATAATTATCGATAAAATGCCGTTGATAATACCCGAAAATCGTGGTTACTGTCCATTCCGCATGATATACCGGTTGCTTTATTATATAATTATTCGGCCTGAATCCCGATTTTCTGCTCCCGGACTTTTCCGGAATCACTTGCCCCGGATTCTGCCTCCTGAAAATAGCAGCCCTGTTAACAGAAAACAGAGCTTCAACTGCATTATCCAAGGAAAATGCCATGCTTATAAAGATACACCCTGGTCGATTTCTCATAGTCACCATAGTTTCATTTTTGCTGGCCGGTTGCGGAAACCGCTCTGTACGCGATAATCTGTCTGTCATTAATGTGTCCAGCGCAACTGTTATTGAGGGCAATGACGGCACAACGAATCTTGTTTTTCCGGTTGACCTGAATACCCTCTCAAACAAAGAAATCAGCGTTGACTATGTAACTTCAGATGGTAGCGCCACTGCAGGTGAAGACTATCGCGCTGTTGCCAGCAAGATAGCCATCCCACCCAACAGCAAATCAGCAACAATAAGCATCGCCATTTCCGGTGACAAGGATGTCGAAAGTGATGAAACCATTAATCTGACGCTCTCCAATCCTGTTAATACTAAATTAGGTACAAGCACCGCTATTGGTACAATCCAGAATGATGATACCCCTCCTCCAGGAGCCTCCAGTCCCTGCAGCCCTACTGGAAGCGGTACTGATTATCCGGTGGGGCCAGGTCAAAAATATACCAGTTTGTCGCAAATTCCCTGGGCATCCCTGAAAGCGGGTGACACTGTGCGAATCTTCTGGAGAGAGACACCTTATCGTGAAAAAATTCTGATTAGCAGTCGGGCAACAAAACAACAGCCAATCCGAATCTGCGGTATTGCAGGTAAAAATGGTGAACGTCCGGTCTTGAGTGGCGAAAATGCAATCACCCGTCCCAGGCTGGGAAATCTGAATAACTATTTTTCCCGCAACTACGATAATTTTCAGGGTTTGGGGCTGATTATTATTTCGGGAAATTATGACGAAAAGCCCGCGAATATCATCATTGAGGGATTGCGCCTGCAACGTGCACGTAAAGAGTTCAGTTTTACCGATACCAGCGGTAGAAAGAAGAGTTACCACAATGGTGCGGCCTGCATCCGGATACAGGCCGCCGACAATGTGGTAATCAGAAACAATGAAATTGAGCAGTGTGGTAACGGGATCTTTACCATGTCGCAAGGATACAACGAAGCCAGTTTGACCCGAAACCTGCTTGTCGAGGGGAATTATCTGCATGATAACGGGGTGGCCAACAGTTATCGTGAACACAGCCTCTATATTCAGGCAATCGGTACAACCTATCAATACAATCGTTTTGGCCCAAATACCCCTGGCGCCCAGGGAGCAACCCTGAAAGAGCGCGCGGCAGGTTCGGTTATTCGTTACAACTGGTTCGACAGCGGCAGCACGCGTGTGCTGGATCTGGTGGAAGTGGAGGATGCCGCGCCCTGGTATCTGGAGAAAGCCTATCTGAATGAGCTGAAAGGCAGCGCCCCCGATTCCGACCGCCTCGCCAAAGTCCGGGAGGCGGAGAAAAGATATCGCAAAACGTACGTATACGGAAACTTCATCAGACACATAGGCAGCACTACCCCGGCATCCAACCTGATCCACTACGGCTGGGATAACGAACCAGAATACGCTCGCGAAGGAACGCTCTATTTCTACAACAATACGCTCGCTCTCCTCAATGACCGCGATGACAGCTGGCGGATCAGGCTGTTTGACATGTACCCGCATGATGAAAATGCCGGTATTCCGGCACGAGAGACCATCGAAGTATTCAACAACATCATCTATCTCAGCAACGAAACACCCGGTGCGACTCCCAGCTATTTCTGTCTTGGTCGCAAGAGCGGTACTATCAATCTGGGGATCAACTGGATTTCAGACAGCTGGAAAAACACTGAAGCCCGGATAGAGTGTTATCCGGATTCGGCCCGGCCAATCGTCAACGGCGCTGAAAACCTGGTAGATATTTCCGGTGCATCCACACCGATAGATATTGAAACACTGATCCCGAATGATATTCCTGCCATCCAGGGACGTAGCCAGCCCCTGCCGTCTGCTGTCAATAGCAGCAATCCGGTAAAGCATCAATATGTACAGCATCAAACCGGGGAACCCCGTCCATCTCTGAACGATCTTGGTGCCGCAGAATTGCCCTGAGCTGCATCTCGCCGCGAACGGCGGTTAGCGCCGGGCAGCTACTTCCGTGCTGCGCAGTTTGAGTGCCACTTTGTCCAGGATGCTGTTGACGTACTTGTGCCCGGCCTCACCGCCAAAAGACTTGGCCAGTTCAACTGACTCGTTGATTATCACCCGGTAGGGAATATCCGGGCGTTGCACCAGTTCCCAGGTGCCAAGACGCAGAATAGCGCGTTCAACGGGATCCACTTCCTGCAGATCGCGATCCAGAAAGGGAACAATTTCATCATCCAGTGCATAGACCCTCTCAACCACCCCGCGCACCAGTTCCTGAAAATAGGCCACATCTACCCGCGTCATGGGATGTTCAGCAATGAAATGATTGCTTATGTCGCCAATATTCTGGCCGGTCATCTGCCACTGATAAATAGCCTGAACGGCACGACTGCGAGCCTTGCTTCGTTTACTACTACTACTCATTTTATCCGCACCATTCAGCCAGGGTTCTAATCCAGTTGCCTCAGCAGATTGACCATTTCGATGGCGGACAGGGCAGCATCGCCTCCCTTGTTACCCGCTTTGGTTCCGGCACGTTCAACCGCCTGTTCGATGGTATCCACTGTCAGCACACCAAACGCTACCGGCAAGCCATACTGCTGGCTCACGGCGGCCAGCCCCTTGGCACACTCTCCGGCAACGTAGTCAAAATGGGGTGTGGCACCCCGAATCACCGCCCCGAGGGCAATGATGGCATCATACTTTTCGCTGGCAGCCATTCGCTGGGCGAGCAGCGGAATCTCATGGGCCCCGGGCACCTTCACCACCTCGATATCGCTCTCTCTGGCTCCGTGGCGCAGCAGACAGTCGATGGCGCCACTCTGCAGGCTGTCCACGATGAAGCTGTTGAAACGGCTCACCACCAAACCAAAACGGGCATCATCCACGACCAGATCCCCTTCCACTATGTTTATGCTCATTCCTGTTCCCCGTTATCCTGTATGTATTCCACAACCTCAAGACCAAAACCGGACAAGGCGTGCAGATGTTTTGGGGCGCTCATTACCCGCATTTTGCGCACCCCCAGATCCAGCAGAATCTGCGCCCCGATACCATAGGTGCGCAGCTCACCGCCCGCGGGCTTTCCGGGCTGGCTGACACCCTGATCCTCCAGGTGATAATTCCTGATACGGCGTAACATATCACTTTCCGCCTCCGGCTGGCGCAAAATAACCACAATGCCCTGTCCTTCCCTGTCGATGTAACGCAAAGCCTCACCCAGCGACCAGCTGCTGGTACTGCGCCTGCTTGCAAACACATCGCACAAACTATCCTGCATATGTACGCGAACCAGCGCAGGTTTATCACCATCAATATCACCCTTGACCAGCGCCACATGCAGGCGATCATCAATCTCGTCCTGATACACCTTCAGATTGAAATCACCGTATGCGGTTGGCATTTTACATTCAGCGACCCGGTTGATGGAGTTCTCGTTTTCCAGACGGTATTTAATCAAATCGGCGATGGTGCCAATCTTGAGCTGGTGCTCGGCAGCAAATTTCTCCAGATCCGGTCGGCGCGCCATGCTGCCATCATCATTGAGAACCTCCACGATTACCGCAGCAGGTTCAAAGCCGGCCAAACGTGCAAGATCACAGCCCGCCTCAGTATGGCCGGCGCGGGTCAACACCCCGCCAGGCTGCGCCATCAACGGAAAGATATGGCCGGGACGCACCAAATCCTCCGGTTTCGCATCGGGTGCCACGGCAGCCCGCACCGTCATCGCCCGATCGGCGGCGGAGATTCCTGTCGTTACCCCTTGTGCAGCCTCAATCGAGAGGGTGAAATTTGTGCCGTGTTTTTCATTGTTATCGCGCACCATCAACGGCAGATTCAACTGCTCACAACGTGCAGGGCTGAGAGTCAGACAGATCAGGCCGCGCCCGAAGCGGGCCATGAAGTTGATGTCTTCCGGCCGGGCCCAGGTCGCTGCCATAAGCAGATCACCCTCGTTTTCACGTGCCTCGTCATCCATGATGATGACCATCCGTCCCTGACGAATATCTTCAATAATCTCTTCTATGTTATTTAATTGCATCTGTTTTTAAAGAGCGCTTTTCCCCAGGCCTGCTGCCAGTAACATATCAATGGTCAACCCCTCATTTTCCGATTGAGCGGCCCGCTCACCCAGTAACAACCGTTCCAGATAACGAGCAATTATATCGACCTCCAGGTTGACCCGATACCCAGGCCGGTATCCACCCATCGTGGTCTGCTGCAAAGTATGGGGAACAATATTCAACTCAAACTCCGCTCCCTGTACACCATTGACCGTCAAACTGACACCGTCCACACAGACAGAACCTTTTTCAGCGATATATTTTGCCAGCACATCCGGTGCACGGATACGAAACTTCACCGAACGTCCCTGTTCTGTCCGCTGCACCACTTCACCTACCCCGTCCACGTGCCCGGTCACCAGATGTCCTCCCAGACGGGTAGAGAGTGTAAGCGCCTTTTCCAGATTGACAGCAGAACCAACCCCGGTATCTCCCAGTATGGTACGCGCCAGTGTCTCACCGGATACATCTGCCCAGAAACCATCACTCAATAACGTGGTGACTGTAAGACAGACACCGCTGACTGCAATGCTGTCACCCAATGCCACATCCGACAGGTCCAGTCCGGCAGTATCAATCCGCAGACGGATATCAGCCCCTTGGGGCTCCCGCGAAACCACCCTTCCAACCGCTTCAATAATACCTGAAAACATAATGTTGTAACCCAAAGTTAAACTTGTTTGCCTGGAAAGATTCCTGGATCAACTTACTCTCGCACTGATACGCCAACTCTTACCCACCGCGCGTATCTCCCGGATATCCAGTTCGATACGCTGATCCATCGTCTCCAGCCCCGGCAGATGAAACAGCCCCCTTGCCGCATCACCCATCAAATGCGGAGCAAGGTAGATCACCAACTCATCGATCAGTCCGGCCTGCATCATGGCTCCGCTCAATGTTGCGCCTGCCTCCAGCATCACCTCGTTTATCTCTCGTTGTGCAAGCTGATGCATCACTGCCATCAGATCCAGTCCGTTGCTATCGGCCGGTAGCGGGACAACCTCCGCACCGAGACTGACAATAGCATCAACACGCTGCTGTGCAGCCTGCCGGGCGGTAAAAATCACAACATTCCCCGGCAAAGAGAACAGATGCGCCTCAGGTGAGATTCTCAACTCCCGATCCAGCACAACCCGCAGCGGCTGACGCGGATGCTCACCCAGTTCCGGCAACCGCACATTAAGCGAGGGATCGTCAACCATCACCGTGCCAATACCGGTAACGATGGCAGAACTGCGGGCGCGCAGCCTTTGCACATCCGCACGCGCCTGCTCAGATGTAATCCATTTACTCTCCCCGGAGGCCATTGCCGTCCGCCCGTCGAGACTCATCGCCAACTTGCAGCGCACCCAGGGACGGCCACGGGACATGCGGCTGATAAATCCTGGGTTCAACCGTTCGGCCTGTTCCTGCAGCAGACCGGACTCAACCTGAATACCGGCGGCAAGCAGTTCGGTCAGCCCCTGCCCGGCCACCCGGGGATTGGGATCCGTCATTGCCACAACCACCCGTTTTACTCCCGCCTCCACAAGCGCCTTGCTGCAGGGAGGGGTTTTACCATAGTGGCAGCAGGGTTCCAGAGTGACATATACCGTGGCTCCCCGCGCGCTGCCGCCGGCCTGACGCAGCGCGTTGGTCTCGGCATGAGGTTCACCAGTACGCTGGTGCCATCCCTCACCGACAACAACACCCTGCCTGACCACGACACACCCAACCCGCGGGTTTGGATCGGTGGAATAGAGCCCCTTTTCGGCAAGCTGCAGAGCCTGTTGCATAAACTGCCGATCAACACTATCCATGGCGGTTTCCGATGCTATGAGGACGTGCTAACATTAAGTGCAGTACTCCAATCGAGATGATATCTTAATTAACCCGGCAGGAGCCTTAGATTTCATGAACTCCAGCAACGACAGCCCGGAGCGAAGACGCTTCACACGCATACCTTTTGCTGCCAGAGTCATCCTTTCCAACAACACGGGAATCTGGCATGGCGATCTGATGGATATCTCCCTGCGCGGCCTGCTGATGTCACGGCCAAAAAACTGGGACGGTATCATCAACAGCAATTGTCGGGTTGAAATATCACTGGAGCGTGGAGGTCCCTCAATCAACGTCAACGGCCAGATAGCCCACGCCGACGAGCAGCTGTTCGGGCTCCGTTTTGAACAGATTGATGTGCAGAGCGCTACCCACCTGCGTAAACTGATCGCACTCAATCTGGGCGATGAACATCTGCTGGAACGGGAGCTGGCTGAACTCATAAAGGCGCATCTTACCACCTGATCCGGAAACTGTCTGGTTACATCACTAAACACCCGCCAATTTCCGGAATACACCATGCAATTTTCAATTATTCCTGTCACACCGCTGGCGCAGAACTGCACGCTGCTCTGCTGTGAGCAGACCCGCCGCGCTGCGGTGGTCGATCCCGGCGGTGAAATCGATCGCATTATCAGCCTGGCGCAGAGTGAAGATGTGGAGATAGAGAAGATCCTGATTACCCACGGACACTTCGACCATATCGGCGGCGTGAATGAGCTGGCCGAGCGGCTATCCATACCGGTTGAAGGGCCTCACCGGGAGGACCAATTCCTGCTCGAGTCGCTGCCGCAGCAGTGCAAAATCTATGATTTTCCGCCAGCGAGATCATTCACTCCGAATCGATGGCTGGAGCAGGATGACCAGGTAATTTTTGGCAATCAACAGCTCGAAGTATTGCACTGTCCCGGCCATACTCCCGGGCATCTGGTCTATTTTCATCGTGGGGAAAAGCTGGCGCTGGTGGGGGATGTGCTGTTCAAGGGCTCAATCGGACGCACCGATTTTCCGCGCGGCAATCACGAAACCCTGATTCGTTCCATACATGAAAAGCTGTGGCCATTAGGCGACGACGTACAGTTCATTCCCGGTCACGGCCCACTGTCCACCTTTGGTGAAGAGCGGAGAACAAACCCCTATGTGTAATGCACTCAACGAGTAGTGAGTAGTAAGTATTATGTCGTGTAACTGATCAGATTGTTTCTGAAACGGGCCAGATCAAGGCGAAAAATGTGAGTTTACAATGGGTAAATGAGCATTTTCCAACGCAGAGATGGCCCGTTTCAGGAACAAGCTGAGTAGTTACATGCTTATCTCATGAACTCAAACAGGGAGAGCCCCTGCGCTTTCAGATAGACCTGCTGCGCAGCCTGCATTCCGACCATTTGCAGATTGAGTTTTCCAACCGCCTCTGCATAATCCAGATCCTCCAGGCTGGACATGACCTCCTGCAGATTGAGCACTGTGTCTTCGTTCATAAACACCTGCCCATCCACGCTGTTCAATCGGCTGCCGATACTGGCGGATACATTGAGAAAATGCTCCAGAACATTGTCCAGCTCACTGATCGAACGGGTGATATCCATCTCCGCCTTGGTCGCATCCGAAGCCAGACCTGAGGACTGATTCAGGGCATCTGCCAGCCGCTTAACCGTGGTAAATACATCCTGGCTACTGGATGGTTTTACAGAAAAGGTATCGACACCGATCGCTGGTTCACCACCAATTGTGACTGCCGCCCCATCAAAGATAATCTCTTGTCCAGGGGTATAAGCCTGCGGAAAACCAGCCACCGGGGTACCTAGGGTATCGTTGGTTACCAATACCTGACCGGCAGCCGGAAACGAGATGGTGTAGTCATGACGGGTGTAAGCGGTAATATCATCAACCCGTCCCTCGTTAATCGTTGCCGTGCCGGTGTTCGCGGGGTTGTATTCTGTAGCAAAAATCTTGTTACCGTTCTTGATGCGCATGAACACATCGGAACCGGCATCCCCATTGGCAACAAAGAAATCAGGTCCAATTTGCAAACGACGCTGACCATCGTCACCGTTATACACAACCGAACCACCCGCTTCCACGAACGGAGGAGTGGTGCCCCGGTTGCCACCGAAGATGTATTCACCGTTGGCATCCATCGTGTTGGCCATGCCGAGCAGTGACTCCAGGCGAGTGTACACCTCTTTCGCTATCGACTGGCGGCCAACATCAGACAACGCGCCATTGGCGCCCGCCACTGCCAGTTCACGTACCCGCTGGATACTATCCACAACCCCTTTCAGTATGCCCTCTTCCGAGCCAAGACGGTTTTTTACCTGATTGGCGTTGGACTGGTACTGCTGGAGAATATCAATCGACTCCTTGAACGAATGGATACGGGTAGCCGCAACGGGATCATCAGCCGGTGACAAGATCCGCTTGCCGGTGGCCATCTGTTCCTGAGTTTTGCTTAACGCATTCTGGCGATCAAGGATGCCTGTAATTGCAGTTTGCTGAAGTTGACGGGTAGATACTCGCATAACTTATCTCCTCACCGCCCCGAGCAATGAATCAAACATGCTTTGAGCCGTGCTGATAACCTGAGCCGAAGCCTGGTAGGCCTGCTGAAAGCGCATCATGTTGGCCGCCTCTTCATCTAGGTTGACGCCGGAAACAGCCTCCCGCGCATTCACTGCCTGACGCAACAGCGTCTGCTGCGCCTGATTGGCAATATCGGCCTGGTGGGTTTTGGTCCCCACATCAGTAATGATGCCGGCATAGGCATCCAGAAAACTGGCCGCTCCTTCCAGCATGCTGTTTTTGGTCTGCAACTCGGCGAGGGTAAGCATGTTGCTGTTATCACTTACCCCCTGAGCATTGTATTCGACGCTGAACCTGTCCCCCAGACCGGGTTCACCCTTGATGTGCAGCTCATATCCATAACCCAGTGCGTTATCCGCCACCACATCCATACCGGTTGCCGGATCATAGACATTGGGCCCTGAGAGCAGCACCGGAGGACCCGGCAGCGTATTGTCGTAAACGTTGTACTGATTCGGAGTCACTGCATCAAACTCGACCAGCAGTGGAGGCGTCAAGGTTCCGGGCGTTGTGGTAAATTCTGCCCCCGAGGTATCGGAAAGCTTGCTCAGTGCCGCCTGACCGCTACCGATATTGGCCAGGTCAGACTCCACCCGTACCGGACTGGCCGCCGCAATTTTTGCCGTATCGGTAATCAACACCTCCAGGGAGCGCGCCATTCCGCGGGTCGGACGGATAAGAAAGGAGTCCCCCGCCGCTGGAGGGCCAGCGCTGACATCGATGCTGAAACCATCGGCAGCGGTAAACGGCAACCCGGCAATCGGCCCCTCTCCCTGACCGTCAGACATCCGGGTCAAGGTGTAATTTGCCCCATCAAATGTCAATCTGTAATCGCTGTTGCTGAGCAGATTGGGATCAGTGATGGTCGCACTGATGCTCGCAGCGGAGCTGTTGTTGGTACTTGCCAGAACTTGCGGCGCACCCACCGCAAAAAAATCCCCCCCCAGGGAAGAGTTGAGGTCCATGCCAAGACGGTGCTGTTTGTTAAACGTATCACTCAGGGCAACGGCAATCCGGCCCAGTGAATTTTCACTTGGGGCAATAATATCGTTTCGCTGATCAATCAGGCCGCCCAGCCTCCCTCCTGTCAGCAGCGAGGTGATATTTACCGTTGAGGTTCCATTGGCATAGCCAATATCCATCTGACTGGAGTCATATGAATTGGGAATCACGCTCAGCTCCTGGCTCTCGGTATCCGTCACCAGACTCTGGCCGTTGCCGATATAGACATTAACGGTAAAATTATCCTGCTCCACCGTCTGTACATTGACAAACCGGGAGAGCTGCAATACCAGCTGGTCACGCTTGTCCATCAGGTCATTGGGCATACGCCCGTTGTGAATGCCGGGTGAACGGGAGATAGCCGTATTGAGCGAGGCGATCTCCCGCGCCAGGCTGTTAATCTCGGGAACAATATTGCTGACCTCGATATTGACACTGTCCCGCAGATCATTCATTCGCCGCGACATCACATCAAAACGGTTGGCCAGACTCTCCGCCGAGGTCAACATAACCTGCCGTGCCGGAATTGAAGCGGGATCATTTGCCACACCCTGGCTTGCCGCAAAAAAATCCTGCAGCGCCGGAGTCAGCCCCGCCTGGGGATCGGCAAGCAGATTGTCCATCTGTGATGCATAGTTATAAGAGACTTCCAGCTGATTACTCAGCGTGGTATTGGAAACCACCTGCCCATTGAGAAACGAATCATAGACACGGCTGATGTTGGTGACGTTGGAACCTGCCCCGAGATATCCCCCGGCAGAGTAAACCGGTACCCGGCTGCTGATATCGGTACGCTGGCGGGAGTATCCTTCGGTATTGGCGTTGCTGACATTATTACTGGTAACCGTCAGGGAGCGCTGCGCCGTCAACAGGCCGGATATACCTATATTTAATGGGTCACTCATTTATCATCTCCCGCAAGCGCAACTTCATAAGACAATATCGGATCGGAAGCAGAAAACTTTACTGCATCCACGGCACTCGCCATAACCCGGCCATCCAGAATTCGTTGAATCTTGGCTGCATAGTGAGGATCTGTTGCGTAACCGGCCTTGTGCAAAGCCGTTACAAAGGCTGCATCATTGTCCGTTTTTTGCAACGCCTCTCCATAGCGAGGATTGGTCCGCAAAAAATTGACGTAGTCTGAAAAGCTCTCGGCATAACTGTCGTAGACACGAAATGCCGCACGCTGTTTGACCATGGCACCGTTGATATACTCCAGCGTACTGACACCCGCCTTCTCTCCCTTCCAGCGGCGATCGGCCTTGATATTGAACAGGTTGTGACTGCTGATACCTGGCTCCATCTGGATGATTTTTTTCCCCCATCCCGTCTCCAGTGCGGCTTGGGCCAGCAGAACCTCCGGGCTGACCCCCAGGTCAGCTGCCGCCTTGCTGGCTCCAGGCCAAAGGTGTTTTACAAAATCGGTCGGCGAATCAAACTTCAACGGCTGTCGAGACTGCCGGATCCCGGTTACCGGTTCATTGACCACAGGCGAGATCGCACGCAGTGAAAGCCGGTCCGGCACGGAATAGCTACCATCGGAAACTGCCTCCTTTTTCTGCGGTAACTGCTTGCCCAACTGCTGTACCAGCATATCGGCAATCCCCATGCCCCCTTTGTGAGCCAGATCGACAGAGAGCTGTTTGTCATGCATGTCGCGATAAAAATCCATCTGCTGACTGCCAAACAGAGGGTCGCCAAAACTACTCTCCTGCACACTTTTCAACATCATCTGCAAAAAGAGAGCTTCAAACTGCTGCGCAACAATATTCAGCGCCTTGCCGGAGTCCTTCCGCGTCAGACTGCGCAATCTGGACAGTCCCTGCAGATCGGTGTAAACATCAGGTGGCGTTGAAATCATTAGGGCACCTCTGAAAATAGTAATTTTTCTGCGAGAGCAAGGAAGCACCGCGCGCACGACTGCATGGACGCAGGAGGTACGAGTCCATGGATGGACGAGGTAGAACGAAGCAGGAAGCCAGAGTCGAGAGCAATGTATGGAGCAATTGCCGGGAACCGCAGTGT
The DNA here is from genome assembly GCA_026982395.1 of Chromatiales bacterium. Lineage (GTDB taxonomy): Bacteria > Pseudomonadota > Gammaproteobacteria > Thiohalospirales > Thiohalospiraceae > DRMK01. The sequence continues at coordinate 30,289 of JALSHD010000019.1, forward strand.
ATAGGGGATACATGAGGATTCGAGCACGGAGCTGACGCCGCTATCGCTGAAAAAGTGCATTTTTTTGAGGTGCCCATTAGATGATCACCAGCTCGGCACGCAACGCCCCGGCACTGCGCAAGCCTTCCAGAATCGCCACCAAATCACCCGGCGCAGCCCCGACGCGGTTTACCGCCTGCACCAGGGAATCCAGCGAAACTCCCGGGTCAAACAGGAACATGCGTTTCCCTTCCCGGGTAATCTCCACTTCAGAAGCCGGCGTCACCGCCGTCCTGCCACCGGACAGGGCACCCGGCTGACTCACCTGCGGATTTTCCCGAATGGTAACGATCAGATTGCCGTGCGAAATTGCCGCAGGTGTCAGACGAACATTCTTGCCGATAACCACCGTTCCGGTACGCGAATTGATAATCACTTTTGCCGCCGCTTCATCCGGCACAACCTGAATGTTCTCCAGCATCGACAGATAGGAGACCCTTTGACCGACATCGAGCGGAGCACTCACAACTACCGAAGTGGCATCCTGCGCCGTAGCGGTACCCGCCCCCATGGTTTCATTTATCGCCTTGGCCAGGCGGTGTGCGGTAGTAAAGTCCGGGCGATTCAAATTGAAAATCAGGCTGTTGCCGCGGGCAAACGCCGTTGGCACCTCGCGCTCCACCGACGCACCGTTGGGAATCCTGCCTGCACTGGGGATATTGATCATGATCCGGGAACCATCCTGCCCATCAGCTCCCAGCCCGCCGACCACCATATTCCCTTGTGCAATGGCATAAATATTACCGTCTGCCCCCCGCAGTGGCGTCATCAACAGTGTTCCACCCCGAAGACTTTTGGCATTCCCGATAGATGAGACGGTTACATCGATGGTCTGGCCTGGTTTGGCAAATGGAGGAAGATCCGCATGCACACTTACCGCCGCAACATTCTTCAACTGCAGCGTCTGATTGGCCGGCAAAGTAATACCAAACTGGGACATCATGGATTTCAGGCTCTGCGCAGTAAAAGGCGCCTGACTGGTCTGGTCCCCCGTGCCGCTCAAGCCGACCACCAGCCCGTAACCGATCAGCTGATTACTGCGCACGCCAGCTACTGATGCAATATCCTTGACCCGCTCGGCGCTCACCGGCGCACTCAACAAAACCGCAGCACAAAAAAACACCCGCAAAAAGTTATGAGCCGTCATGATTTACCTTCACAAAGATTGTTGTAACAGGACTTGCAATGCTTATGCCACAGCACTGCCCATCATAACAATCAGACAGTTAGCGTTATAATTTGCATTTAATCTGTCTGAGAACCGGCAATTATCTGCCGCCTATCAAAATAGCGGTTGCAGTATCTCCCCGCCCAGAGCCCCATCAGGTGTTATATGGCTGACAGTTACTATGGGTTATCATCAGTAATAATCTTTACCTTGAAGCTGCTGAAAAGGAGACACGGAAAAATGGTTCCGATAAAAAAAAGCACGATACTGCACTCATCATTTCTATTCCTGTTTATGGCAAGCTTCACTATCAACACATCAGCCAGACCGGAAAAAATCAAGCCGAACCTGCCCTACTACGCCGATGAGTTCACCATTAAAGATGGTATTTCTGAACTGGGTGAAGAGAAAAATTATGAAGAGGTATTCAAGAACTATGAGTACTTTGAAACAATCTACGATGAACAGAAACGCCCTTCAATATTCCGGGCCTACAAATGGGGAGAAATCATCCGGGCTGAACATTACTTCTACAACAGCAGTGGAAAACTGATTAAAAAGAAAATTACCCGAAAGGGAAAGTCAACAGAAACCATCCACTTCAGTTCAGAGTAGAAACGGCTGCAAAACTGGTGCTGCGCTACCGCAGCACTGCCGAACTTGCAGCTCACTCAGCCTCACCGCTCCTGAATTCACTCTCCCTCGCTGACCATCATGGAGAGCGAAGCGAAGGTGGTTAGTCCCCGATAGGCAACGCCGTCTGCATATTCGCAGTTAGGAGCGTTAGCGAGTGACGGAGAAGATGCAGCAGCGGCTTTCTGTTGCCGTAGAGTCATTGAGGGAGTCATGGCGTAGTGTGGC